>NZ_AMXE01000017.1 GCF_000310205.1 Thauera linaloolentis 47Lol = DSM 12138
CGCCGGCCAGCTTCGCGGCGGCCGGGGCCATGCGCGCTCCGGCCATGACCGCACCGCCCACGCCAGTCGCGGCGGCGCCGATGGCAACACCCGTGCCGACAGCACCAACCGCCGCGCCGGCCATCGCGCCCGCGCCGAGTTGCGGCGCACCGGACACGAGGCCCGTGGCGATGCCGGGGCCGAAGATGCCGAGCGCCAGCAAGGCGAGCGAGGCCAGCATCACGACCAGCGCGTGGTCGATGGAAGGCTCGTCAGGGTGAACCTGGAACTCAGCGAACAGGCCCGAGCCGATGCCGACGATGACGGCCAGCACCAAGACCTTGATGCCCGACGACACCACGTTGCCGAGCACCTTTTCCGCGAGGAATGAGGTTTTGTTCCAGAGCGCAAACGGGATCAAGACAAAGCCGGCCAGCGTCGTCAGCTTGAACTCGATCAGCGTGATGAAAAGCTGCACCGCCAGCACGAAGAAGCAGAGGATCACCACCAGCCAGGCGAGAAACATCACCACGATGGGATCGAGGTTCACGAACACCTCGGGAAAGCCCGCCATGTCGCCGATCTGCTCCAAGATCGGCGCGCCCGCATCGATGCCGGTCTTTGCCAGCCGGCCCGGCTGCAAGAAGTTCTCCATCGTGATGGCCGAGCCGGTGGCGGTGATACCCAGCCCGGCAAAGGAGCGGAACACGATGCTGGCCAGCCAGTTGAAGTTGTTGATGATGTAGGCGAAGGCACCGACGTAGAGCACCTTGCGCAGCAGCTTGGCGATCACGTCCTCGCCTTGGCCGGTCGCATGGCTCATGGCCCAATACAGGCCCGCGATGGTCATGTCGATGACGATGAGCGTGGCCGTCAGGAACGCCACTTCGCCTTGCAGCAGTCCGAAACCGGAGTCGATGTAGCGCGAGAACGTATCGAGGAATCTGTCGATGATGGTCACGTCATTCATGGCGTGTCCTCCGTAGCCGCGAGCGGCGCATCGCCTTCTGGCGCGTCGTCCTCGGGCGTATCGAAGCTGGGCGGGATCGGCGGCAGGTCGGCCAGCGAGCCGTACTCGTCCGGCCCGGTGTGGCCGGCGAAGAAGCGCCGCCGGAAAGCATCGGCGGCGGCGCAGCAGGTGTCTTCGCCTACGGCCCGTCGGTCGGCCGCGCATTGCGCGCGCAGCGCCTTGAGCCGCACGGGATTGGCGGCCAAGTCGTCGGCCAGGTTCCCGGCCCGTTGTTCATCGGACGACTGGCCGCACGCGGTCAGCAGCACGGCCAGCAGGACGGAAGCGCATCGCATGGCCGCCTCCGTCAGTTGTTGTTGTAGAAATCGACGGCCTGCGGCGTGTACGGCGTGCCGGTGCCGAGAAAGCGCCGCCGCACTTCGCGGGCGCGCTCGGTGGCCGCCGCCTGCCGCGCCAGTTCCAGCGAGGCGGCCCGGTCTTGCGTGATCTGGAGCTGCTGGGCCTGGATGGACTGCTTGGCCTGCAAGGCGAGAAGCTGGTTCGTCGCCTGCATGGCTTGCAGCGCGCCGGTGGCCGACTGGCTTTGGCTCACGAGGTCGGCCAGCGCGCCTTCGTCTTGGGCCAGGTTCTGCGACACCTGCGCCTGCATCCGCATGGCGGTGTGCAGCCCGTCGAGCGAGTTCTTCCAGCGCTCGCGAGCATCGCGGAACATCTGATCGCCGCTGATGGTGGCGGCGTACTGCTCCGGGTACAGCCGTGCGAATTCGCTGTCGAGGTTCTGCACGTCATAGGCCAGTCCCTGCGCTTCGGCAATCAGGCGTTCGGTGGTGGCGAGTGTCGAGCGCAGCCGGTTGACGATGTTGAAATCCAGATTCGCCAGGTTGCGCGCCTGGTTGATGAGCATGTCCGCTTCGTTCTGGAGCTGCTGAATCTGGTTGTTGATCTGCTCCATCGTGCGGATCGCCGTCAGTGTGTTCTGCACGAGGTTGGTGGGATCGACCACCACCCATTGGGCTTGGACGGTGGAAACGGTGCAGAGCATGGCCGCGACGGTGGCGGCGAGAAGACGCTTTTTCATGGCTGGTTCTCCAGTGTTTGGGACAGGAAGGAAGCCGCCGCCGGCGAGGACGGCAGCAGGTCGGCGGCCCAATCAAGGCCGCGATGGCGCAGCCACGCACCGGCAAAGCCGGGAGCGCCGGCCTGCGTCAGCACGCGGTCGATGTCGCGTTGGTCTTGTGGTGTGGATGCGCCCGCGAAGGCGAGCGCGGCCGGCCCCAGGTCGAGGTCGAACAGGCGATTGCCGAGGCGCGATTGGTAGTAGTAGTCGCGCTTGGGCTGCGCGGTGGCGACGATCTCGATTTGCCGGCTGTTGAGGCCAAAGCCCTCGTAGATCATGCGAATCTGCGGCTCGGTCGCCTGCGGGTTCGGCAAGAAAATCCTACTGGCGCAGCTCTCGATGATCGCGGGCGCGATGGTCGAGTCCTTGATGTCCGCCAGGCTCTGCGTGGCGAAGATGACGCTGACGTTTTTCTTGCGCAGCGTTTTCAGCCACGCCCGGATGCGGGCGGCGAACGCCGGTTCATCGAGGAACAGCCACGCCTCATCGAGAATCAGCAGCGTCGGCGCACCGTCGAAACGCTCATCGAAGCGCGCGAACAGGTAGCGCAGCACCGCTTGCACGGCGGCGGGGCTGTGCATCAGTTCTTCCATCTCGAAGCCCTGCACCGAACCGGAACCCAGCCGGTCGCGGTCGGCGTCCAGCAGCTTGCCGTGCGCGCCGCCGAGCACATAGGGCGACAAGGCTTGGCGCAGCGCGTTCGATTGCAGCAGCACCGAAAGCCCGGTCATCGTCCGCTGTTCAATCGGCGCACCGGCGAGACTGCCGAGCGCCGACCAGATGGCCGCCTTCTCGTCGGGGCCAACGGTCACGCCTTCATGCAGCAGGCGGCCTTCCACCCATTCGGCCGTCCAGGTGCGGTAGCCCTCGCCGTCGATGCGGGCGAGTGGCTGGAAGGCAATGCCGCCATCGGCTCCGAGGTCGTAGTGCTCGCCGCCCAAGCCGAGTATGGTGGCGCGCATGGAGCGCCCCATGTCGAAGGCGAAGATGCGCGAGCCGAAGTAGCGGCGGAACTGCATCGCCAGAATGGCGAGCAGTACCGACTTGCCCATGCCGGTCGGGCCAGCCACCAGCGTGTGTCCCACGTCGCCGATGTGCGTCACCAGCCGGAACGGCGTCGCACCATCGGTGCGGGTGACGATCAGCGGCGGCCCGCCCAGGTGGTCGTTCTTCTCCGGCCCGGCCCATACCGCCGACAGCGGCATCATGTGCGCGAGATTCAACGTCGAGACGATGGGCTGGCGCACATTCGCGTATGCGTTGCCAGGAATCGACGACAGCCACGCATCGACCGCGTTCAAGGTTTCGGGGATAGTGACGAAGCCCCGGCCCTGGATGACACGCTCCACCATGCGCAGCTTTTCGTCGGCTGCGGCCGGATCGGCGTCGAGCACCGTCACCGTGGCGGTGAGGTAGCCAAAGGCCACTTGGTCACCACCCAGCTCCTGCAAGGCAGCATCCGCATCGGCGGCTTTGTTGCTGGCGTCGGTATCGACCAGCGGGCTTTCCTGCTGGAAGATGGTTTCGCGCAGCAGCGCGACGACGTTCTTCCTTTTCGCAAACCACTGGCGGCGCAGGCGGCCCAACTCCTTTTCCGCCTCGGCTTTGTCCATGCAGACAAAGCGCGTACTCCAGCGGTAGCCAAAGCCCAGGCGGTTGAGGTCGTCCAGCAGGCCCGGCCAGGTCGAGGTCGGGAAGCCCCGCACCGACACCACCCGCAGGTGCTGGTCGCCCAAGGTCGGCGCAAGGCCGCCGACCAGCGCGGAATCGGCCAACAGTGCGTCGATGTGGAACGGCACCTCCGGTACCGCCAGCCGGTAGCGGCGCGTCGAAACCGTGGCGTGCAGGTAGGTCAGCGTTTCTGCGTCATCGAGCCATGCGATTTCCGGCATCACGCCATCGAGCAGGTCGAATACGCGGTCGGTTTCCGCCACGAAGGCATCGAGCCGGCCGCGCCAGTCCACGCCATCGCCCGGCGAGTTCTCGTAGAGCAGTTTGGCGGCGCGGGCGCGGGACTCCTCCGGCGGCAGGTAGGCCAGCGTCAGGTGATAGCCGCTCTCGAAGTGATGGCCTGATTCCTCGAAGGCGGCGCGGCGTTCTTCCTCCACCAGCCAGGACAGCGGTTCGGGGAAGTCGGAATGCGGATAGTCCGCCGCCGGCCCGCGCTCGGCTTCGATGAACAAGGCCCAGCCCGACCCGAGCCGGCGCAGCGCGTTGTTGAGCCGCGCCGACGTGGCGATCAGTTCGCCTTGCGTCGCGCTGTCCAGATCAGGCCCGCGAAAGCGCGCCGTGCGCTGGAAACTGCCATCCTTGTTCAAGACGACACCCGGCGCGATCAGTCCGGCCCAGGGGAGCCAGTCGGCCAGCAGCGCAGGCCGCTGGCGGTATTCGGCAAGGTTCAGCATGGCATCCCCCTCACACGTCCAGCAGCGGCTTGTGCTTGATGTGCCGGGCGAAGACCTGCATGAACTGCGGATCGACGCGGGCGCCCCACACCGCCAGCGAATGGCCGACGATCCAGAGCACCACGCCGGGAATCCATAGTTGCAGGCCCAGCCCGACGGCGGCGGCCAGCGTGCCGTTGGCAATGGCGACTGTTCGCGGCGCACCGCCCATAAGGAGCGGTTCGGTCAGCGAGCGATGCAGCGGCACCTCGAAACCCGGAAGATCGTTGGCCGTGCTCATACGACGGCCCCGCCGGAGAACGAGAAGAACGACAGGAAGAACGAGGACGCGGCGAAAGCGATGGACAGGCCGAATACGATCTGGATCAGCTTGCGGAAACCGCCCGACGTGTCGCCGAAGGCAAGCGCGAGGCCCGTGGCGATGATGATGATGACCGCGACGATGCGCGCCACCGGCCCCTGAATCGACTCCAGAATGGATTGCAGCGGGCCTTCCCACGGCATCGAGGAGCCGGCGGCCTGTGCCGTGCCGGCCAGGAACAGCAGCAGCGCGGCCAGCAGCAGCCCTTGCCTTGCAGGGCGGGCCAGGCTGCGCAGCCGTGCCAGGATAGGCAGGCGAGAAAGCGGATTTACAGAAAGACGGAAAGCATCAACGTGCGTCATGGCAGTTCTCCAGGTTGGTCAAGGGACGGGGAAGAAAGCGGCGGCAGCTCGGGAAGCGGCGTTTCCAGCGCGTCCGCCAGGCGATAGCCGGCGCCGTCGAAGCCGACGACGCGGGCAATGCTTCCGACGCGGCGCTTGCGGCCACGTCCGGCGATGTGGATGACGACATTGATCGCCTCGGCGATCAGCGCACGCGGGGGGTTCACCGCGACTTCGAGAATCAGTTGTTCCAGGCGCAGCAGCGCGCCGAGCGCGGAACCGGCGTGGATCGTTGCGATTCCGCCGGGGTGGCCGGTGCCCCACACTTTGATGAGGTCGAGGGCTTCGCCGCCGCGTACTTCGCCCACGATTACGCGGTCGGGCCGCAGGCGCATCGTGGTGCGCACCAGCTCGGTCATCGACACGACGCCCGCGCGGGTGCGCAGCGGCACATGGTCGCGGGCTGCGCATTGCAGCTCAATGGTGTCTTCGAGCACCAGCACGCGGTCGCCCGTGGCGGCAATCTCGGCCAGCAAGGCATTGGCGAGCGTGGTCTTGCCGCTGCTGGTCGCGCCCGCGATCAGGATGTTCTGGCGCTCGCGCACAGCGCGGCGCAGGAAGTCCGCTTGGCTTGCCGTCAGGATGCCGTCGCTGACATAGCGATCCAGGCCGATGATGCTCACGGCCCGCTTGCGCAGCGCGAAGGCCGGGCCAGGTGCAGCCGGCGGCAGGATGCCCTCGAAGCGTTCGCCCGTCTCCGGCAGTTCGGCGGTCAGCAGCGGCTGGCCGCAATGCACTTCCGCGCCGACGTGCGCGGCCACCAGGCGAATGATGCGTTCGCCATCGGCCTCGGGCAGTTCGACGCCCAGTGGTGTGCGGCCCGAAGACAACCGATCCACCCAGAGGGTGCGGTCGGGGTTGAGCATGATTTCCAGCACATCCGGGTCTTCCAGTGCGGTGGCGATCAGCGGCCCCATTGCCGTGCGCAGCATCTGGATGCGGCGATCCAGCGAGGTCGCGGCCGACGAACGCGGTTCAGGTGGGATCTGCGGAACGGCGCTCATGACGCACGCTCCGCAGTACGTTCATGGGCCTCGGCTTGCGCCGCCGCGTCATCCATCCGCATCGGGTCGGGGTGCAGTTCCTCCACCACGTCGCGCACCAGGCTGCGCCCGCGCAGCAGGTGGCGGCCGAGCTGTTCGACGAACTGCTCGAAGCGAGCCTTGCCCTGGGCACGGGCTGCGTCCTGATGGGCCTCGGGAACCGGCGTGCTGACGGTCAGGAAGTAGCGGATGAACAGCGCCAGCGTTTCGATCTGGATGGCCTGGTCGCGCTCCAGGCGCTCGACCTGCCGCGACAGGCGATCCAGTCGCTTGGCGATGGCGGCCTCGCGTTGGTCGCCCGCGTCCGGCGACAGCCAGGACGCCAGGGCAGCGGCAACAATGCTGGACTTCGACACGCCTTTCTTGGCGGCTAGTTCATCGAGACGCTTGGCGTGCTCGCGCTGGATGAACAGGTTCAATCGGTATTGGCTCATAAGTCGATTCCGTCGTTGGGGTCGATGGAAGCCAGCCGAGCCGTGCGCTGCATGGCCTGATCGAACTGACCGGGGAGAGAGGCCGCATAAGGCAGCGGCAGGTCGTCGTCGTCATCGAGCAGCCCCAGGTCGTTGCCTGCGGACAGCGGTTCGGGGCTGTATCCGGTGACTTCGGATAGCTCGGGCTGGCGGCGCGGGCCGCCGTCTTCGGTGCCGCCCAGGTCGTCGGCGGATGCCGTTGCCAGCGCGACGGGCACGGCCGGGATCGCCAGCCCGCTCCAGTCGTCGGGCCGGGCCGGTGGCGCATCGGCATAACGTCCAGTAACTGGCTCGGCCGCGAGCGCCGGCGGCGGCAGCACGCGCCGCTTGAAATTGGCGTCGGCGTAGTAGCGCAGCTTCTTCGCCTTGATCGGCGCGACGCTGGACACCATCACCACGGCGTCATCGGGTGGGAGTTGCATCACCTCGCCCGGCGTCAGCAGCGGGCGCGCGGTTTCCTGCCGCGACACCATCAAATGCCCGAGCCACGGCGCGAGCCGGTGGCCGGCATAGTTGCGCTGCGCGCGCAGCTCGGTGGCCGTGCCCAGGGTTTCCGAAATCCTTTTTGCCGTGCGTTCGTCGTTGGTGGCGAACGTCACGCGGACATGGCAGTTGTCGAGGATGGAATGGTTCTGCCCATACGCCTTGTCGATCTGGTTGAGCGACTGCGCGATGAGGAAGCTGCGGATGCCGTAGCCGGCCATGAAGGCAAGCGCCGACTCGAAAAAGTCGAGCCGACCCAGCGCCGGAAATTCATCGAGCATCAGCAACAGCTTGTGCCGGCGAGCGATGCCATCGGAACCGTCGAGCGATTCGGTGAGTCGCCGCCCGATCTGGTTCAAGATGAGCCGGATCAGCGGTTTGGTGCGGCTGATGTCGGACGGCGGCACCACCAGATAGAGCGAAACCGGGTGTTCGGCGGAAATCAGGTCGGCGATGCGCCAGTCGCAGCGCGAAGTGACTTCGGCCACCGTGGGATCGCGGTACAGGCCGAGGAACGACATTGCGGTGGACAACACACCGGAGCGCTCGTTGTCCGACTTGTTGAGCACTTCCCGCGCAGCGGATGCGACCACCGGGTGCGACCGACCATCACCATCACTGCCCAGGTGCTTCGTCGTCATCATCCGGTGCAACGTCAGCTCGAACGGGCACGCCGGGTCACTGAGGAAGTTGGCGACACCGCGCAGCGTCTTGTCCTCACCCGCGTAGAGCACATGCAGGATGGCACCGACCAACAGTGCATGCGAAGTTTTCTCCCAGTGGTTGCGGCGTTCGAGCGCACCATCGGGATCGACCAAGATGTCGGCCACGTTCTGCACGTCGCGCACTTCATGCGCGCCGCGCCGCACTTCCAGCAGCGGGTTGTAGGCCGCCGACTTCGCATCGGTCGGGTTGAACAGCAGGCAATGCGAGAAGCGGGAGCGCCAGCCTGCGGTGAGCGTCCAGTTCTCGCCCTTGATGTCGTGAACAACGACGGACGCGGGCCAGCTCAGCAAGGTGGGCACGACCAGGCCGACGCCCTTGCCCGAGCGCGTGGGCGCGAAGGTCAGGACGTGTTCCGGGCCTTCGTGCCGCAGGTACTGGCCGCGATGCAGCCCGAGGAATACACCAGCGTGCTGCCTCAGCCCGGCTTTGCGAACGTCATCCGCATCGGCCCAGCGTGCCGAACCGTAGGTGGTGACCAGGCGCGATTGCCGTGAGCGCCACACCGACATCGCGATAGCCACCACCACGGCCAGCAGGCCGCTGCCGCCCGCGATGGCCCCGCCGATGTCGAAGACCTGGGGCGCGTAGGCATCGAAGAAGAACCACCACTCGAACAGCCGCCAGGGGTGATAGATCGGCGTTCCGAAGAAGTCGAACCACGGCGAGCCAAGGCGTAGTTGATAGCCCAGGGCGGCGGCTGTCCATTGCGTTGCACTCCATACACCGGCGATCACGATGCCGAAAACGGCAGCGATCTGCCCAAACAGCACGCCCTGAGCTTGCATGACTGGCCTCCGATTTCTCCTGCGCTGATTCCTCGCTCGAAAGCGGCACAAGGACGTGCCGCATGGCGTGAGGATCAGTGCCGGGTCGGTGCCGGTCAAAGACCGTTATCGGAAGATAGATGATGA
Organism: Thauera linaloolentis 47Lol = DSM 12138; assembly: GCF_000310205.1. Taxonomy (GTDB): domain Bacteria; phylum Pseudomonadota; class Gammaproteobacteria; order Burkholderiales; family Rhodocyclaceae; genus Thauera; species Thauera linaloolentis. The sequence continues at coordinate 8,810 of NZ_AMXE01000017.1, forward strand.
AAAAAACATCGCTTCTGGCTGCAAAGAACCCAATAAAAACGCCGCAGGCGCGGGCGCGCTGCGGCGTGTTAGAAGAAAATACAGAATTTCTTGCGAAGGACTGGCGATCAGAACTTCGGTGGTGTATCCGATGGCGTGTAAGGCGTCTTTCCATCGCCATAGAACCGCTTGCGCGTGGCTTCGGCCACCCGGTTGCACAACACGTCGCCAAGCGTTGCGCGATCGGTCTTGCATTGCTGGCGCAGATCCTTCAAGCGTGCCGGATCGGCGGCCAGTTCTTCTACAATCGGCACGCTGGGCTGCTTGGGTGTCTCCGACGGGCCGCAGGCCGTGAGTACCACAATTAGCAGCATAGGTGTCATTTGCCTCATAGCTCGACCTCATCTTGGACGCCAGGCTCCGATGGAGGTGCGGGTCTCGTGCCTCCGGGTAGGTCGATGGCCTGTACCCTCTCGATGAATCTGGACAGCACCTCTGAGGTCTCCCCCTCGCGTCGAAGCAGATAGGTTGTCAGCATGGGCGAGCGCCCGGCCAAGGGGCGAGCGACCACTCCAGGTTCGCGGCTTGCCACAATTTGTGGCCCACCGGCTAGTCCTAAGGCGAACCCGGCCGAAACCACTACCATCATCAGGTCAAACGAGGAAACGCGTTCGGCAATCAGGGGTTGCCGGTCAGAGCGGCGTAGTACGCGCTCAACTTGCCGAGCGTGGCCCTCGCAAGTCTCTGGATCGCATAGTGCCAGCGGAAATTGCAGCACATCGTCCAGTGGAATTCGCTTGTACCTGAGCAGATGGTGTCGCGCAGGTACTGCCACCATCAGGGGATCACTCCACACGGCTTCTGCAGCGATATTTTCGCCGACATCATCAGACTGCGCAAAGCCCACGTCGTACAGATCGTCTTGCAGTCCCTTGATCTGCTGCGACAGCGGCACTTGGAACAGCCGAATATCGACATCAGGTTCCTCCTGACGGCAAAGCGCTAGCAAAGACGGAAGACGCGACGGCGTGATGTCATCGGAAAGCGCAATACGTAATTGGCCGCGGAACCCGTTAGTCGCTGATTTCACGCTATCCCGCGCCTGCTGCAAGGCGATAAAAATACGTGGCACATGCTCTAGAAACAATTCGCCCGCCCGTGTAAGACGCGTACTACGGCTGGTCCGAATGAACAACTGCTCGCCTAAATCTTCTTCTAGCTCCTTGATGGTGCGTGATAGGGGCGACTGCTCGATATGAAGTTTTTCTGCAGCTCTCGCGAAATGAAGTTCTTTTGCTACTGCGAAGAAGCAACGCAAATGACGAATTTCCATACCAACTCCTTTCGCAGTTAATAGGTATTTCTATATTTCGCAGGCCAACGCTTTCCATCTAGTGGGCATGCTAATAAGGCGAAATTAATTTCTAAACGATCCCCATGGCTTCAGCGATGTAGGTTGCAATTCTCAGCTACGAGACGTGTCACTCGTTATGAGATGGTATGCACATTTCTCAGTGTGAAATGTACATGGTTTCTGCCAAGTCTTTTCAATACTCATCAACAATGGAGCGAAGATCGGTTGGTGAAAATTGAGAGAATGCAAAATTTGTTGATATATTTTGAATTCTGTTTTCAACAGGAGTGGTTGCCATGAAGCTCCATTGGAGGCAATGATTAAAATAGTTAATTTTGAGGTGTTAATATGTCTTGGCATGCACATAAATCATTGAGCAACAGAATTTGTAGGCTCGGAATTTTAAGTATTCTTGTTTTGCCATTTTCATCTGGCGGCGCGAATCCAGCGATCGCCGCAGATATTCGTGCTGATGGCCAGTATGTCCTCAATGAGGATCGCGCAAAATCGCTAATCGGGCCTTTTTACAAGGCTCTTACGGCTAAATCAGAAAAGGAGGTCGAGGAACACCTCACTTCTGTCACAAGTCTGGGATGGACCTCCTGCGCAACCAATGATTCCTGCGAGGATCGCAAATCGGTGATTTCGCGCTGGTCTCGAAGAGTCCATGCTGTGCCAGATATGAAATGGGAATTTAAGGAAATAATAGTTACCGGCAATAAGATAATCGTTCGCGGAGAAGGGACCGGTACACCAAGCGGAGATTTCTTAGGTGTTCCGTATAGTGGCCGGAGTTTTCGCATACTTGCGATCGATGTTCATACAGTTGAGCAAGGGCTATTGAGCAGCATCTTTCATGTGGAAGATTGGGCTGGCGCCGCGCGACAGTTACGCGGCCAATAATATGCAGAATAACTGAAGGGAAGATTTCATTGTGAAGGCGCCAAGTGGATTTCGGGCCGCTATATGCTGCTGTATATTGACTGGCACAGCTTTGATAACCGCCATCGCCTGTGCCGATATTGGTGATGAACATCGATTCGAGCAGAAAAGATCCTTCGAGGCCTATCAACGAGACTCGATTGAATGGCTAAAGCAGCGCCGTGTCTTTCAAAGTGAGGACAAGTCAACGGAATTGACTTTGAACACCCCCAGGGAATGGCGCCCGCAAGGGAAACCGCATCAAGGCATACTGCTAGTCCATGGACTAGGTGACTCGCCTTGGTCCTTCCATGACATTGGTGAGCAGTTGGCGAAGCGTGGGTTCTTGGTGCGAACGGTACTGCTGCCTGGTCACGGGACACGACCAGAAGACATGTTGGACGTTACGTTAGAGGACTGGCGCCGTGTTGTTGAAGAGCAAGCGCAGGTGCTTAGCGCCGAGGTGGATCTGGTCTATTTGGGAGGATTTTCGACAGGCGCCAACCTAGTCGTAGACTATGCTTATGCCCATACTGACATCGCTGGATTGCTACTTTTTTCGCCAGCGTTCGAGTCCGACAGTGCTTTCGACTGGTTGACCCCACTGATAGCTTGGGCTCGCCCATGGCTATTGGAGCCAAGCGAGGTACGTCCTATGCAGAATTCTGTTCGCTACATGACAGTGCCTACCAATGGTTTTGCACAGTTCTATCGCAGTAGCAGAAGGGCTAGACGTGCGCTACACCATGCTTCATATAACAAACCAGTACTGATGGTGGTAGCCGAGCACGACTCGGTTTTGGATACTGCGTATCTGTCTGAAATTTTTAGAACGCGACTGACCCATCCTGCCAGCCGACTTATCTGGTATGGCAATGCTCCAAACCAAGCAAAGACCGACCCGCGTGTACTTGTTAAGACCGACAAACTTCCTGAAGCACGTATTAGTCAGTTCTCGCATATGGGAATGATGTTCTCCCCGAATAATCCCCTCTATGGGAATGAAGGCCGTCTACGCATTTGCTGGAACGGCCAGAGCGAAACAGCCACCACTGCCTGCGAACAGGGCGCTACCGTTTGGTTTTCCGACTGGGGACATAAGGAGGAAGGAAAAATCCATGCACGTCTGACCTTTAATCCCTACTTCGAATGGCAATCCAATGTCATAGGTCAAGTGCTGAATGAGGCTTTACAGAATTCCCCTTCTGCCTCCACGCAAGAATCGCCCTGAGTCTGAACATATTAGTGTTGGTGACGGCGTAGATGCTGCTCCAGCAGGCTCTTACCGTAATCCATACCATTTGGGCGGCGCACCACAGCATGAACATGATTTTCCTTGGAGAAAACCCCAGGGACTTCGTCGAATTCAATCAAAACTTCAGGACTGACGGTCCGATAGAAGATTCGTCCGTCGCTCCTGACGGTGAAAGTAAACCAGGTGTCCTCGATCCGTTGCGAAATTCGTTCTATATCAATGCGTGACTGATCCGCATGCACGTTGCCCACGAAAGCAGTGATCATTCTGAGAAGCAGGCTACGTTGCGAGGCACTCATCTCACGTCCTGACAGGCCCGCTTCTGGAACATTGGCGTCGTCGTTACCGGCGCCAGTCAAGATGCCAGGACTAGCATCCAGTCGTGCCTTGTGCTGTTGCACCGGGTTGAGCGATTCGATAAAGGCTCGCGCTTGTTCGCGCTCGCGCTCCAGCACAACCAAGTTTTGATAGCCAGTTGGTAGAGTGATTCCATAGGGGGTGCTTGTTGGTTCCGAGCCCCAAAATGTTGGACTCATCGCGACTTGGTTTCCCAGCACGAAATAGTTGATGACCAGATGATGCCCCTCAAGCTGGAATCCCCATGGGAGGGACTCCGAGGGCACCCCGAAAATCATCAAATAGTATTCATCCTCGTTGAGTTCTTTGGTATTCCCAACAAGTTCACCAAGCACCCGATTAAGGCGCATGATGTCCCTTGTCATTTTCATTCCTTGCGCACTCAATGCTACGTTCAGCAATCCGAAGACGCGTTGACGCGCATCATTCGAAAGGTTCCCAAGGCGCAAGCCAAGTCGGTTGGATGAGCGGTGAAAATTACTCCATACATGCCATTGAGGACTATCAACAACTTGAAGCAGTTCTACTTGCTGCTCTGGCGTTAAGTCCGCCAAGAGATCACGAGCAGCGGCGGCGATGGGAACTGTGTTAACGCCAGTGATGCGCTGCATCTCGGGTGACACGGAATCCACGGCGCGATTGTCTTGCATAGAAGGAGTCTGCGCGGCATGCACGCGGTGGCCAAGTAGATAGATTCCACCCCCACCGAGTACAAGCGTGAGCAGCGCCGCCAATACCCATGGCATTAAATTCGCAATGCTCATCACGCAATCTCAGACGGAAAACTTGAGTTTTCGATCCACCGCAAAGTCGCCGCTACCACGCACAGCGATATAAAGTGCAAGAAATCCCATCAGTACCGGAAACTCTATGCCGCGATCAATCCAAGGCCAGGTAGGGCCGAGCGCATAACTGATGCCAATCATTTGCAACGCGATAATGAACGCGACTGGGCGCACCCATAGTCCAATAGCCAGCATGACGGCTCCGACAGTTTCAAGCAGCATGACCAGAAATGCCAGCTGCGGTGCGAACGGCAGGCCCATGACGTTTTGGATCAGATTAATGGAGCCAGCCATGGGGTCAGCCATGGAGCCATGAGATATCCCTAGGGCTTTGGGAAGGCCGTGGGTAAACATGACGACGCCGAAGGCGAAGCGCAACACCGCATAAAGGATGGGCTCTGCCCGAGTGTAGAACGTCATCAGCGCTGGAAACAGAAGGCGCTCGTGAGTTGCGGATATTTCTCCGAAAGAAATATTGGATTGGGCTTGTGATTTTTCCATCTTGGTAGTCCTTAGAATTGATGCGTGGGAATCCACAAAATCCCTCAAGCTGCCCGCTTTGAGGGTGAATGCCGAAGCGAAACAGCCAGATGCTGTATCGCTTCATGCGACGTTGGCAGGGTTCAGTCTTGATCGCGCGATCGATCGATTAACTGGGTCTGCCGAACAGGTGTGCTCGTCAGTTCGGTCAAAGCAGATTGGAACTGCCGGCCTGATTTAGTCGCAATGCTTTCATCGCGTGCACTTTTTCTTGTCCAGCGCTCAATCAGCAGAAATTCGAGCGGCTGGTCCAAATCCCGATACAGCCAGAAGCCTTGATTGCCCTGGGCTGACCTGATGGCGGTGGCTACTTCGGCAAAGACCTCAGCCAACTTGATGTGCGCATCCACCTTCACCTGAATCAAGGTCAGCAGGTTGTATGAGCCAAGGGGGGCGCTGATCCCGGCTGATTGAGCGGGGAGTAGTTCAGACAACTTTCGCTCCGCCACATCCCCACTAAGGTCGTCTGCTTCCTGGCGCCTAATCGCCTTGTAGTAGGGCTGACCGGTATGGGCGTCTAGCGCAGCAGCGTTTGCCCAATGCTCGAAGAGATATAAGGTGCTTGGACTACCGGCGTCCTCATATACGTTAAAGGCAAGGTTCCCAGCTTCAGAGCGCGCACCCACAACTTCCTTGCGCATCGTCTCCAGGAATCCGTCAAGATGGTGCGGCTTGACAGGCAAGGTCACGAAAAGTTGCAGGGGCGACTGAATGGATGTTGTAGCGAAGGCGTTCGCGGGTTGTGCCGATGCCGTGGCGATAGTGGCAATAGTGCTCATGGCGAAAAGTGTTCCTCTGGAAAAGCGTTTTCTGAACATAAGAAGTACTCCATTGACGTGCAATTAATGCGAGTTACGGTGCCGCAGGCCCGGCTGATACCGTGGCGACATCGGAGGGAAAGTCGTTTTCCTCTTCCGGTCGAAGTTCTGGCCCCACGCCCAACGTGTGGTAGATGTCTATCCAGTGCTGCCCTAACTCGGAAGTAGCCAGGGCTTGGCTTCGCTGGATATCGAACAGACTGCGCTCGGCATCGAGCACTTCCAGCATTGAGACCGTGCCGGCTTCGTACTGGCGGCGGGCAAGCCGTGCTGCTCGCTCGGCTGCGGCAGTGGCTTGGTCAAGGTGCTGGAGGCGAATCAATCCTTGTCCATAGGCATGGATTGCTGTCTGACTGTCACGCGCTGCTTGCAGTAGCGCTGCGTCATAGGCTAGGCGACTTTGTGCCAACCGTGCGTCGGCACCTTCAATGCGCGAACGGATGCGCCCAAAATCGAACAATGGCTGCAATAGCTGTGTGCTGATTGACCAAGTAGGGCCATCTACTCCCCGCTCGAACCCGCCCAGCAAACCAAGCGTGAATTGGGGGAAGCGCGATGCACGGGCGGCAGCCAAATGATCTCCTGCTGCCTGCATGCGCTCGCCTGCAGCTCGAACATCCGGCCGCAACCGAAGTAGCTCCACGGGTAACTTGAGCAAATCGGCCACCGCGTCGTTATGCGGGGACTTGGGTTGCTGCGGCCCCTCGGCAATGATGTCATCGACCGCTTCAAGGTCGTTCGCCAAGAGGTAGGTCAGTGCATGGCGGGCGACGGTAACTCGCTGGCTTGCGGCAGGTATCTCCGCCTGTGTTATGCGATCCTGAGCAATCATGCGTTCTATATCCAGGCGGGTTGCCAGCCCCCGTTTCCTACGTGCATCAATGAGTTCTGTGGTGCGCTTCAGAGCAGCACTGGTGCGCTCAGCCAATTGCACTTGCTGTTGCCCCAATCGCAACTGTAGATAGGCAGTAGCAACTTCTGCCATCAGACTCAACCGAAGCGACTGATAGTCGAAGCTGCTCGCTTGAACTTCTGCGTCGGCAGCATTGCGCGTGGACCTTAGGCGTCCAAACACATCAAGCTCCCAGGCCAAATCCATCCCGTATCGATAGCTATCCGAACCGCCGAACTCCCGCCCGGCGGCGCCTGACAAAGTTGTGTTGGGTAAGAGGGAAGCTGCGGCTAACTGACGCTCGGCACGAAGCTCCCGGATACGCTCGGCCGCGATGGCAAGATCCAGGTTTGCTCGGAGCGCGATATCCAACAATTTTGTCAAAGCCGGGTCATCAAAGCTCTCCCACCAGCGCAATGGCATTCCGGCTAAGACAAGCCTTTCATCACGCACCATTTGGTCCTGCAACGTCATCGGGTCGGTATCTCGTCCCGTTGTTGCGCATGCGCTCACCAAAAGCGTTAAAAAGCCAACTAGCACACAATGTAATGTAGACTTCATGCGTGGCCCCCGGCTTGTGCGTGCGCAGTATCTACCGTGGCAGGAACCGCACGCCGCTCCAGGAACATTCGGTTGAGCGCGAGATAGACCACAGGTGTCGTCAGCAAAGTCAGCACTTGGCTAAAGATCAGGCCACCTACAATGGCAACGCCCAGCGGTTGGCGCAGTTCAGCTCCTGTACCGAAGGCCAGCATTAATGGCACGGCACCCAGCAATGCCGCCAGCGTGGTCATCAGGATTGGTCGGAATCGGGTCAGACAAGCCTCACGGATTGCATCCAACGGTGAGACCGCGCGTTCACGCTGCGCCTGCAAGGCAAAGTCCACCAGCAGGATGCCGTTCTTCTTGACGATGCCGATCAGGAGGATTAGGCCGATCAATGCCATGATCGAGAAATCAAGTTTCCAGAGCCACAGGAAAAGCACCGCACCGATCCCTGCCGAGGGCAAGGTGGACAGAATAGTGAGGGGATGCACAAAGCTCTCGTACAGGACACCGAGGATGATGTAGACCGCCAGAAGTGCCGTGAGGATCAGCAATGGCTGGGTCGCCAAGGAATCCTGGAAGGCTTGGGCCGCCCCTTGGAAGGTGCCTGTCACGCTGACGGGCATGCCAATCTCCACTCCCAAGGCCTGCAAGCGCGCGACAGCATCGCCCAAAGCGACATTGGGCGCGAGGTTGAACGACAGGTTGGCCGCCGGGAGCATGCCGTTGTGAGTAATCACCACGGGACCATTGGTGGCCGGGTCAAGCTTGGCGAAGCTCAGCAGCGGCACCATCTGCCCCGTCAATGGCGATCGCAGGTGGAACCATGCTAGGCTGTCCGCATTGCCCCGCTGGCGGGAGTCGATCTCCAGAATGACGTTGTACTGGTTGATCTCCGTTTGAAATTCGCTGATTTGACGTTGACCAAAAGCGTCGTAGAGCGCGTTGTCCAGATCCGCAGCCGAAAATCCGTAGCGTGCTGCTTCGGTGCGGTCGAGCGTCAAACGAGTGACGTGCGCATCCCATTGCAGGTCATTGGATACGTCACGAAATTGCGGCTCGGAGCGTAAACTCTCAGTCAGTGTGCGAGTCCAGCGGGCCAGTTCAGCGCTGTCCTGAGCACGGAGCACGTATTGATACTGCGCGCGGGGCTGGCCGGCACCGATGTTGATATCCTGTGCTGCCCGCATGAACACTTGAATGCCAGGCACTTGAGCAAGCTTCGGCCGCAGCCGATCTATGACCTCACTGATCGTCGCATTCCGTTCCCCAGGGTCGTTGAGAACCAGCCAAAGGCGTCCATTGCCGACGGAGTTTCCGCCACCTACTGCATGATTGAAGCCCGTCACGTCCGGGTCAGCACTGAAGATCGCTTCCAGTTGTTTGTGCTTAGCGACCATGTCCTCGTATGAGATGTCGGAGGCCGCCTGCGTCGCACCCATGATGAAGCCGGTATCCTGAAGGGGAAAGAAGCCCTTCGGGATCAGCACGAAGCCTGCAACGCTGGCGGCGATGGTTAGTCCGAAAGCTGCAAGCGTGGTGCGCTGGTGCACCAGAACCCAATCAAGCACATGCCGATATCGGTCCAGCAGCCAATCGAACAGGCCCGGCCTGTTGCTGTGATGCTGCGGAGCCTTCATAAATAGGCTGGCCAGCGTGGGAGCCAGCGTCAGGCACACCACGACGGACACCAGAATGGCGCCGGTGGCCGTGAGCGCGAATTCGCGGAAGAGCCGGCCAACAACACCGCCCATGAACAGCAAGGGGATGAAGGCGGCCACCAGCGACACGCTGATCGATACCACCGTGAAGCCGATTTCCCGCACTCCCTTCAGTGCGGCTTCGCGCATGCTTTCGCCCGCCTCTAGGTGCCGGTGAATGTTCTCGATGACCACGATGGCGTCATCCACGATGAATCCCACAGCGACGACGACAGCGACCAGCGTGAGGTTGTTCAGACTGAATCCCGCCAGGTACATCAGAGCGAATGTGGTGATCAGAGACACTCCCAGAACCGCTGAAACGATCAGCGTGGCTGAAAGCTGGCGCAGAAACAGCGCCATGACGCCGATCACTAGGATCATCGTGATGACGAGCGTCAGCTCGACCTCATGCAGGGACGAGCGAATAGTGCGGGTACGGTCATTGAAAATTTCGACCTTCATGTCCGCCGGCAACGCGGCCTCCAGACGAGGAAGCGCTTCGTTCAAACGATCTGCGGTTGCGACAATGTTGGCCCCTGGCTGTCGCATGATGACCAACGCGACCCCATTTTTTCCATTGGGCCAGACCTGCGTGTAGTCATCCTCCGAGCCGCGCGTGACCGTTGCGACATCCTTGAGATGAACTGGCAGGCCGTCGCGATAGGAGACGATCAGTTCGCCATACTCTGCTGGATCGAACAGTTGGTCGTTAACCTGCAGAGTGGAAACACGGTTCTGTCCGAACAGCGCACCTTTGGGCAGGTTGACGCTCGTGCGTTGCACCGCACTGCGTACCTCGGCCAATGTTACTTGTGCCGCAGTGAGGCTCTCGGGCTTGGCCTGGATACGAATCGCCGGTCGTCTCTGCCCAACCAGATTCACCACGCCCACGCCTTCAATCTGGCTCAGTTGGCGCGCTAGAACGGTTTCGGTCAGGTCGCTGATCTCGGTCAACGACCGCGTATCCGATGTCGCTCCAAGGATCAGGATCGGGCTGTCTCCCGGATTCACCTTGCGCCAGGTTGGCAGACTGGGCATATCACTGGGCAGTCGTCCCGCGGCCGTATTGATGGCCGCCTGAACTTCCTGCGCCGCGACATCGATGTCCTTTGCCAGGGCAAACTGTAGCGTCAATGTCACGGAACTCATCGCACTGGCCGATGTCATTTCTGTCACGCCAGGAATCGAGCTGAACTGCACTTCCAACGGAGTGGCTACCGAAGACGCCATGGTTTCTGCGCTGGCGCCAGGCAGACGTGCAGTGACTTGTATGGTCGGGAAATCCGCTTCCGGCAGTGGCGCCACCGGTAAGCGGGGATAAGCCAGCACGCCCAGCAGCACCGCTGCCATTGTCAGTAGTACCGTGCCTATCGGATGTGCCATGCACCAGGCATAGATTCCGCGGGGTGGCATCAGCGTGCCTCCCGTACTGTGCTAGCCAGTCTTTTCGGCGCACTCGCCCCGGCGGAGGCGGCTTGAGGGCGCACAAGGGCGCCGGCGCGCACACGCGACTGCCCGTCGATGATGACGACATCACCCGTATCGAGTCCCGTTACAGCAGCAACCTGCTCATCGGCATAGCGGATACCGATCTCGACTGACTCGGCTTTGCCATCGCGCACACGCCAAACGCGCGTGCTGTCGGCGCCCTGTTGGATGGCGCGCGGTGGAATGACCCGCGCCGCCGCCAGTACGCCTGATTGGACGACAACGACCACTGATTGGTCAGGCCACAGACGCCCCTGTGCATTGGCAAATACGGCCTTGAGCCGGATTGTTCCGGATTGGCTGGAGACACGGTTGTCCATGACAGAGAGTTGGCCCTGAGCCAACTGCGCTCCTCCATCAGCCGCATAGGCAAGAACCGGAATGGGGCGCTGCCCCGAGGTGGACATTAACTCTTGCAAGCGCGGTAGCTGGGCCTGCGGTAGCGCGAATTCGACACTTATCGGATCGAGCTGGACGACGGAGAACAATCCCTCCGCATCACTACTGCGCACGAAATTGCCTTGATCCACGTTGCGAATGCCTACGCGCCCCGTCGCGGGTGACTGGATGCGCGTGTATCCCAACAGAACCTCGTTAGCCTGCACGGCAGCTTTGTGCATGGCCAAAGTCGCCTGTAACTCAGCCACCGAAGAGGCCTGTTGGTCGAGCATTTGTCCAGAAACGGCCTCGTCCTCGGCGAGTGACCGGTAGCGAGCAAGATCCGTCTTGGCAGTCGCCAGACGTGAACGTGTCACGGCCAACTGACTGCGTGCCTGCTGGAGGTTCGCCGCGATAGTTTGGTCATCAATGCGGGCCAGAAGTTGGCCGCGAATGACCCGCTGTCCTTCGTTCACAAGCAGTTCAACCAGCAGCCCATCGACCTGGGAGCGGATGTCCACGCTTTGATTGGATCGAACGCTTCCAACTGCGCGGATGATCGTTGGGATATCGCGCTCCTCTACCGGAGTCACTGTGACGGGAACCGGGGGCGGAGTCGATGGACGAGACACATCTCTCTCACGCGTCATCCATATCCAGGCTGTGATACCAAATAGCGGAATAAGCACTGCTGCAATCGCCCATCGGCGCTTGCGTCTCGGGACTGGGGGCTGCTGAGAAGTCATGGGGGTTCCCGTCGATGGAAGTCAGGCGGAAGACAGCGACGCGGCAACCTGTGACTTGAGGTTGCGTATGAAGGCGCGCATGGCGGGTTGGATATCGGAAAACAGCGGATCGCTGGAATGCGCCAGCATGACGCCTGTGAAGAGCTTCACGCCCACGGCCAACGCATAGGCCTCTGGCTCGGCAAAGGGTGTTCCGACCTTCAGACGTTCGGCGATGGCAAGAATGTCGTCATGGTTTTGAATCTCGAACCGTAACAACGTGTTCCCGGCAAGAGTGCTTGGCGTGTGTTCGCTTAACACGTCCAGCCGAACGCGATATTTGTGACTGCGCTTGCCGTTCATGCGACCACCCGCGACAGCCGCCGAGTGCTGCTGGAGATATAGCGGCCAAAGTTTTCGGCGGACAGTTCATCGGCTGGATCAAGCGCCGGAGGCGTACCGGGGGGCGCATGATTCTGTGCCATCAAGCCAGAAAACGAGCCGATGCGGTTGGTGCCATCCGCCTGGCGGGGAAGCTCATCCCAGTTCAGCCAAACCATGCCGTGCTGCGCCGCAAGGGCACTTAAATAACTCAGGGTATGGAGCTTGTCCCCGCTGGGGCTTCCGCTGATGGTGAAGCCGGCCGCCAGCTTGTGCTTCCATTGCCGCTGGTACCACACATGGGCTGTGGCATCAGCGAATGCTTTGAACTGCGCGGCCCCCCCTCCCATATAAGTCGGTGCACCAAACACGATCGTGTCGGAATCGGCGAGTGCATGCAGCGTGTCGTCGTCCTGCCAACGACCCTCGTGGATGCTTTCCGGGCGAATCCGCAGGAGTGCGACATCGACATTTGCGTCCGCGCGTGCACCGCGGCCAATGGCCTCAGCCAGCAATGCGGTTGTGCCGGCTTGGGAGAAGTAGACGATCGAGACCCGATGCATGTGGATGTCCTTGATGGTCAATGAGCAGCGTTCTGATGAACTCTCTTTTGCAGCGAGTGAGCAAGGAAGGCCGCTGTCGCTCCCAGAGTCGCGGCCAAGGCCAGCATCCCGAATGTCGTGATCGACGGAGGTTGGTGCGAAGCGAAGTACGCCACGAGGCCTAGGAAGAAGCCGAGCAAGTTGTTGAACACCGGCGCCTTGGCCAAGGACAGCGCAACCACGGTGATGGCGAATACCACCGCGCTGATGGCATAGCTACCCAGAATAGGCGTTAGAGCTGCCATTGCATGGGCTGCACCGATACCTAAAGTGACGCCAATCAGAACGCATGCCAGGTTGATCGCGCCCTGTTTCAAGTTCAGTCCACGGGTGAAGAACGAGATCCAGCCAACGAACATGGCCCACACAGGAACCTCGAATGCCATCACGCTTAGGGTAGCGGCCGACGATGCAATGACCGACTCGCCAATCACCACTTTCAGGTGCGTGGAAAAGGCGTTACTAGCCATGGCTTGACTCCTGGGGCGCGGGGATGAGCCTTGGCGACAGAACGTCAGACAATCCGATGCGACGCAGAAATTCGGCGCGGATGCGATCCGCTACCGCGTTGACCACTTCACAACCATCGCTGGATGGATCGACATGCACACGGAACGGACGATGACCGTAGGGGCTGCCCACGATATCCACAATCGCCTGCGCTACCGTAGACACGTCGGCATCTTCCGGTTCGCAGGTGGCTAGACCATCCAGGACTTCCTGTTCGAATCCAGCGTAGGCTCCTTGCGCATAGGCTTGCTCGCGCTTGGTGTCGGCTGGCCGGCCGCTGTGCGCAAAATGATTGGTGCCTTTAGTGAACGCACCGGGGACGATGATGGATGTCTCGATACCCCAGCGGGCCAGTTCTCCAGCGTAGCTGACGGCCAACGCGTCCATCGCCGCTTTAGCTGCGAAGTACGGTGCGAGATACGGTGGTGTGCCACCGCGGTGGCTGCTACTGCCAACCCAAAGCACTAGTCCTTGGCCTTGCTTGCGTAGCTGTGGCAACGCGGCGCGATTGACACGCTGTGTGCCGATGACATTCACGTCGTAGAGTTGTGCATATTGCTCGGGAATGAAGGCTTCCGCAGGCCCAAACACCATGTGCCCGGCGTTGTGAATCAGTACATCGAGCTGTCCTTGCGCTGCAATGACCTGATCGACGGCTGCTTGCGCCGAAGTCTCGGACTGCACGTCCAGCTCAACCGCATGCAGTGCCACTTTGTGATGGGTGGCATAGGTCTTCAATGCCTCCACTTGCGGGGCATTTCGTCCTTGGGTTTCTCGGATGCCGGCATAGACGGTATGACCGGTCAATGCCAAAGCTCTTGCGCTCAGCGCACCAAAACCGCTGGAAGCGCCGGTGATCAAAATGGTGAGACTCATAAGCCTTCCTTCCTATGGGTTGAAGAGGTGTTCGCTCAAGCGAACCCGCCGTTGGCACGCACGATCTGGGAGTTGACCCATCCCCCATCGGCGCCAACCAGGAACGACACCACACGTGCGATGTCCTCGGGCTGTCCCAGGCGTTCCAAGGGAGCAACCTTGCTGAGCTGGGCAATCTGTTCGTCAGTCTTGCCGTCGAGAAACAGTTCGGTGGCGACAGGACCGGGCGCAACCGCATTGACTGTGATGCTTCGGCCACGCATCTCGTTTGCCAAAACATGCACCAGCCCTTCGACGCCGGCCTTGGCCGCTATGTATGGCCCGTACTGAGGGAAGGACTTAGCGATCACGCTGGTCGACAGCGCGACGATGCGGCCGCCGGCTTGCAAGTGCTGAGCGGCCTGCCCCAACACCAGGAAGGCACCGCGAAGATTCGTCTGAACAACGCGATCGAATGTCTCGATGCTGTCGGGGACGATGGGAGCCAGCGGCATCACACCTGCGCTATGCACTACGGCGCTGATGGTGCCGAAGGCCTCCAGGGTTGTGGCAAAGAGCCGCTGTACATCTTCTACATTGGACACGTCCGCCTGCACGGCGACCGCATCCCCGCCCGCCGTCTGGATGGCCGAGACGACTTCCTGCGCCTTGGCTGCATTGCCCGAGTAGTTGACTGCGATCTTGAATCCGTCCGCAGCCAGGCGCAGAGCGATCGCACGACCAATGCCTCGGGAGGCTCCGGTAACGATGGCCGTCTGGACAGGCGATGCTGCGGTGGACGACTTGCTGGTACTCATGATGGTTTCCTTGATGTGAATGGGGATAGGCAGAGGGGGGACACGACGGGCCTATCACCCATGGGAGTTGTTAGCCACCGCTGGCGAGCGGAGCGGGTTCGCCACGAAGGTCGGCGATGCGACGAACCTCTTCGGCATAGGCTGCGCTGCTGCGCAAGCGCAGGTATCTGGCATACGCCTCGCGATAAGCCGAGCTGGTCAAATCCGAGGCGGACTCACTGTTGGCGTGCTGCGGCATCCCCGCACGCGTCCAGAGTGCGAGATCCGCGAGTACCTCTGCACGAGTGAGGCCCTGGCCGTTGGCAGTGGGGGGTACAAGAGCAGTGTCTTCGCCCGACGTGGCGCTGAAGGCGGCGCCGGAAGCGCTCAGGCACAAAGCCGCGAGGATGGCTTTCACGTTCATGGTCAATTCCTTTCGATACATGCGATGAAGCTGGATATGCGGGCACAACACCTGCCAAGCCCGAGTAGCGAGACGATTGGCGCCGCGGAAGCTATGATGTCGATTGACCACCAATGAATAAATGGGGTTAAATTGGTTTATCAATTCAAAAAACATCAACAATTGGATAGACATGGACCGCTTCGATGCTTTGCAGCTCTTCACTCGAATCGTGGAGCTCGGCAGCTTCACCGAAGCCGCAGGTGTGCTGAATATCCCGCGTGCTACGGCAACACATGCGATCAAAGAGCTTGAGAAACGGCTGGGAGCTCGCCTGCTGGATCGAACCACGCGCCAAGTGAAGCCCACCCTAGATGGGCAGGCCTTTTACGAACGCAGCAAGCGCGTCTTGGCTGAATTGGAAGACGCGGAAACTTCCCTGAGCACCCATGTCGCCAATCCCCATGGGACGCTACGACTGGACCTCCATGGGGCACATGCGACGATGATCATCCTGCCGCGCATTGGCGAGTTCAGGGAGCGCTACCCTCAGATTGATATCGTTATCAGCAGCGGCGACCGTCTGGTGGATCTGGTCAAGGAAGGCATCGACTGCGTGGTCCGGGCTGGTCAACCACGCGACTCGTCGCTGGTGGTTCGAAGGTTGGCAGATATGCCGGAGATCATCTGCGCCAGCCCCGAATATCTGGCTCGATACGGCACCCCAACACATCCGCGTGAATTGACGAAGCACCAAGGGATCGGCTTCTTCTCCCGGGGCAATGACAGCCGCTATCCCTTCACAGTCATCGTTGATGGAGAGGTGACCGAGTTCGAGGCGAGTGGCTGGATTTCAGTGAGCGATGCAGAGTGCTACACGAGCGCGGCACTCGCTGGTTGTGGATTAATTCAGGTGCCTCGTTTCCGACTGGAAGAGCATCTGCGAGCCGGACGTCTGGTTCAAGTACTGCCTGAATGGACTTGCCCCAAACTACCCGTCTGTGCGCTCTACCCATTCCATCGCCATCTTTCTCCCAGGGTGCGCGTATTCATTGATTGGGCTCGCGACTTGTATGCCGAAAAATTCGACCCCATAAGCATGACTGATAAAGATGTCGACTCCGCGTAGGCGCGATTTGCGAAACGGATGCTTGTCACCATTCACCAGGGAAGCATTCCACTCTCGGTAAAGAATCCTCCGGTTGGGCCTGAAGCATCCAAGGTCGCGTACTTCGCCACGATCTCCGCCGCCCGCTCAACCGAGCGCTTGCCCGTGAAGCCATTGAGGTCGGTCGCGGTGAACCCAGGGTTGACGGCATTGACCCGAAAGTTTTCGCCCTGGAGTTCCTTTGCCAGCAGTACGGTGAATGCGTTGAGTGCTGTCTTCGATGAGCAATATGCCAGCAGATTGACAGGTGCGAACGGGAAATCGGGGTAGCTGTGCAGCGTGAGGGACCCCAGCTCGCTGGAGACGTTGACGATGGTGCGCCTGTGCCCGGCACGCAGTAACGGCAACAGCCGCCGGGTGACCGATACCGGGCCGATTACATTGGCCTCATAGACCTCGCGTAGCGTCTGCGCATCGCACTGGCTGGGAGGCAAGGGTTGGCCGGCAATGCCGGCGTTGTTGACCAGCACATCCAACGATCCGACTTCATCCTGCAGTCGGCCCGCCGCCGTCGCAATGGAATCGGCATCAGTGACGTCAAGGCGGATCGGTCGAACGTCCAGTCCAAGGCGTTCGATACTGGCCTTTGCTTCGGCACCGCGTTGTTCGTCGCGGCTGGCGAGATAGACGATATAGCCGCGTGCGGCCAATTGCTGCGTGATGGCCAGACCGATGCCCTTGTTGGCACCGGTCACCAGCGCCACGGGCTGCGCATCTGTTTTCATGGGGGATTCCTTTGACTTTGAAGAATGCTCATAATATGAAGGTTTCTTCACATTGTGAATTCGCATTCGATGACCGTATCCGCACCACCGCCCAAACCAAGAAAATCGCCCATCCAGACGAGATCCATGGCGACCGTGGACGCCATCCACACGGCAACGATTCAGGTTTTGGCAGCCGAAGGTCTTGCCCTGTGTACAACTACTCGTGTTGCCGAACGCGCAGGGGTGTCGGTCGGCAGTCTCTACCAGTACTACCCCAACCGCAGATCGCTGCTTGCCGCAGTGCTGGGGCGGCACCTCGACCATGTGGCCGAGGCGGTAGAACAGACATGTATCGCGCAGAGAAGCAAGCCGATAGCTGACATGGCACAGGCGCTGGTGCATGCCTTCATCGGTGCGAAGCTGGAACATCCCGCCGCGTCGAAAGCCCTTTATGCGGTGGCCGAAGAGCATGGAGGTGCGGCCCTGGTCACACACGCCAAGGCCCGCATGCACAAAGCGGTGGCTTTGATGCTCGACACGGCCACCGATGCCCGTTTCAATGAGCTGAACACGGTGAGTCTGCTGACCATGAGCGCCATGATCGGCCCAGTGCAGGCTTTGCTGGAAGAGGATGCGTCCGCTGAGTTCACGAAGGCCTTGCGTGCGCATCTATGCAGGCTGATCCAAGCGTATCTTCGATCGGTTTCTCGATCGGCATGAATGGGCGAGTCAACCCAGCGAGGGCCCCCGTTGCCGACCCCTTTCCCACGACACGCCACTGCCGCGTACCGTGGCAGCAAGCTGCTGCCCCAGGCGCTGTTCGATCACCGGCCGCCACGGCACCAGGCTGAACCCCATGCCGTCGTCCAGCATCGCGTAGCGCCCGCTGGCGAGCATGACCGAGCGCCGGTAGATGCCTGCCACGCGCTGCCCGTCCGTCACCGGCCGATGCTCCAGGCCGGTATCGGCGGCAATGTCCTTGGTGACCTGCGCCAGTTCCCGATTGCGCAGCGTACCCAGCAGGTTCCGGGCAAGGATCACGCGCTGCCCGCGCCGCTCGGCCAGCCCCTGTTCCGCCAGGAAGTCGGCGCGCTGCTGGATGGCCTGCTTGGCGTCGCCGCCAAAGCCCAGATCGCCCAGCCCCCGGCCGCCACCGATCAGTTGTTGGTCGAGCCAGGTGGCCCCAATCACGCGAGCCTGCCGCTCGATCGGTAGGTGCGATTTCAGCTCCACCGCCACGCCGCCCAGCCGTTGCGCGTCGTACTGACTGCCACGCTCGGCTAGGTTGTCCGGCACCTTCCATAGGCCTTCGGCCACGCGCTCCACGATGCCGGCCCGGCGCAGGGCTTCCAGCCGCCGGACGTGGGCGGCGATGACTTCCTGCGGGTCGCGTCCGGGCTTGGCCCGGCCCTGTTCGATGGCCAGGTGATGATCGGCGCGGTACAGGCCATCGCTCGCCAGCGCGGCGATGTTCTTGTCGGCGGTGCGCACGTCGGCCGAACCCTTCACCTCCACCACCGCGCCCGTGGGGTAGTTCGCCAACTCGTCGCGGGCGTTCAGCGCGACGTAGTGGGCCTTGCCATCCACGCCGTCGATGACCAGATAGCCCCGGTCGTGCAGCTCGTCGGCCAGCCCCTTCGCGGCAACGCGGCCGATGATGCTGCGGCCATCGTCGCCCGGCTCGAACACGGCGAGCTCGCGCGGCTGACCTCTCATCGCCCGCTGCATCGTTCGGATAATGTCGCCACGCTCGCCCAGGGCGCGCAAGGTCTTCTCGGCATCGGCATGGATGGCCCAGGTGCCGGGCTGCACCTCGTCGGCCAGGCCCAGGCGCTGCAAGTGTTGCAGGCGGCCGATCAGTAGCAGGCGCTGGCGTTGCAAGTTCGGCTCGTTGAAGCGTTCGATCTGCATCCGGCCATCCTCGCCGGCCTCACGTTGCAGCGTGCGGTCGAGGCTCGTCCACCGCTCTTGCGCCACCTCGCGCTGCAAGGTCTGCTGGATCTCCAAATCGGTGCGCGGCCCTAGCCATTCGGTCGCCACCTCGGCAGCGCGGTGGCGGAAGCCATCGGCGATGTAGTCGCCCGCGATGATGAGGTCTTTGCCGGTGTCGTCGCGCCCGCGCACGACGATGTGCGTATGTGGGTTGTCAGTGTTCCAGTGGTTCACGGCCACCCAATCGAGGCCCGTGCCCAAGTCGGCCTCCATGCGCTGCATCAGGTGCCGCGTGTAGGTGCGCAGGTCTTCTAGCTCCGCGCCATCCTCGGGCGAGAGGATGAAGCGGAAATGGTGCCGGTCATCGGCGCAGCGTTCCTTGAAAGCGTCGAGGTCGGCCACATCGGTCTGCGGCCCGTAGGCTTGGCCCGGCTTGCCGTCGCGGCCCACGCCATCGCGCTCGATGTAGCGCAGGTGCTTGGCGAGCGACTGCGGACTGGCGTGACGCTGGTTGACCAGAAGCGTCTTGATGGTCACGCGCCGCGACGTAGGCGTCAGCTTCGCCCCGGCGAAGCGCGCCGCCGTGTGGCCGCGCCCGAGACGCGAGCCGGGGCGCTGGCCGGTGCCGCGCGCCGATGCCGGACGGCGTACCGCGGACTTGCCGCCGCTGGCCTTGCCCGCCTGCTTGAGCACCTTGGAAACGAAGCTCTGCCCCTGGCCCTTGCCCCGGTTCTTCGGGGCGCTGGGGCGCACACGGAGATCGTCGTCGCGGCGGTCGGTCATGGTTGCGCTCCCCACAAGCTACGGCGTGTCCTGTCGTGCGAAGCACACGGACATGTCTGCATTGGCGCGGGCCTCGCTTCCTGCGCGGCACGGCGGCAAAGCCGCTCCGTGCCGCGCAACCCCCATGTGCAGACAAGTTTTCGACGCGGCCCGGTGCCGCGTCCTTTTGTCTTGCCTTCCGCCTTTGCCCCTCGCTGTCGCTCCGGGCGTCGGCGGCCCGGCGGCGCTGTGCTGCTTGCAGCCAGCCCGCCGGCGAACGCGCAGATGGACGTGCTAAGGGCCGCAGGCCAGGCACGTTCGATGCAAGACGCCTGCACACTGGACGGCTGCGCCGGAGACAGCGCGAAGTGCGGCGCGGATGCGCTCGCACTGCACGCGCGACGACACGGCAACAGCAACCGGAACGACATGCCCGATGACACGATGAGATGCACGGCAACGTGCAGCGAGTCGGCCATCATGGGCGTGTCTCCAGCCAGACCGGATGCGCGACGCCGATCACGGCAGATGCGCTGACCGGGCCGAAATAGCGGCTGTCGAACGATGCCGGATTGGTCACGCTCAACAGGAACAGTTCGCCCGGTTCAAGGCGACGGCAAAGCTGCAAGGATGGCAGCGCGCGGCCCAGCCGGTCGGCAGGCAGCGCGGCGGCCGCAGGCACGCCGTCGATGCGTACCTGCCCGGCGACGATGCAAACGTGCTGCGGCGCGACTGCGCCCACACGTTTGAGCAGCGGCACGCGCGTCGGCAGGTAGCCGCGCTGCGCGGCCAGCATGGCGGCCCTGGCGGGCAGCGGCACCAGCACAATGCTGTCCACGGACAACGGACGTGGCAGCGAGGTGGTGCGCGGGTCGAACGGCTCGATGCGATACCAGCCGACCGCCACGCTGTCGGACGGGTTGTAGGTCAGGCGCGGTAGCGGCGACACGAAAGCCGCCCAGGCCAGCGCAGCGAGGCCGACGGCGGCGAAGCCCGCCAGGACGATGCGAGCGCGCCAACGTGCGCGGGGCGAGCGAGGACGCGGCGCGGGGCCGGTTGTGGAAATGCTGTTCATGGCAATGTCCTTCCGGCCAGCCAGGCGGCGTGCCGTTCGATGCTGTATTCGGGCAGCGGCGAGCGCGCTGCGAGCCGGTTGGCGAGCGTGCGCCAGTACGCGGGCGACGTGGCGGCGGATGCGATGCCCAGCGCCTCGATGCCGTCGATGCGTTCCAGCACGGCGCGCACGCTGGCATCGCCTTCGGCGTGCAGCAGCAGGCGTGCACCCGGCTGCACGCCGGGGATGCGTTGCACGGCGTCGAACGGCGTGGCGGTCTGCATCACCATGAGCTGCCAGCGGATCGTGCCGTAGTCGTTGGCCTGCCAGCGGATGCGGCAGAGCATCGCGTTCGGCAGGAACACGGCGCAGCGCCGCCAGCGGTCGAGCTGGAGCGTGCGCGCCGGTTCGCCAAAGCGCAAATAGAGCTTGAAGCGATGTTCGATGTAAGCCAGCGCCACGCGCGTCAGCGGCACGTTGCCGGCCTGGCCGGCGAGTGTCGAAAGCGCGGGCCGCGATCCAGCCGTGGGCGCGTGCGCCGAAGGTAAAGCGGATGCGTTCATGGCGTGCTCTCCGAGGGAAATTCCCGTTCCAGCAGAGCGCGCAAGAGTTCGGCCACGGTCACGCCTCGCGTGAAGGCCGATACCTTGATGCGTGCCCGCATGGCGGGCGTGATGTCGAGCGTCAGGCGGGCCGTGTAGAGGTCGCCCTTGTTGAGTGCATCGGCGTCGCCCTGGCGAATCCACGCCTCGGCGTGCGGATTCGTGGGCGGACGCGCGCCGATGCCAACGCGCTTACGGCGTGGTGGCTGCTTCGCTGTCATGTCGGCCACCGCAGCAGTTCGTCCACCAGGGCGGTGATTTCGCGGGCGGCGGCGCTGTCGGGTGCCGTCTCACGGGCGAGCCGGCCAGCGGCCACGCTGTCGGCGAACACGATGCGCTGATGCACTTCCGAGCGCAGCGCGGGCAGCGGCTGTTCTGCGAGCGATTGCCGCGCCTCGCGGCCGATGATGGTGGTGCTGACGCGCCGGTTGATGACGAAGGCCGCGCGCAGCGCAGGCCGGAACACCTGCGCCTCACGGATCAGCGCCACCATCTCGGCGCTGGCCCAAAGGTCATACGGGCTGGGCTGCACGGGAATCAGCACGCGCTCGGCCGCCAGCAGCGCGGAGCGCGCCAAGGCGGCGATCCTGGGTGGCCCATCAATGACGACGTGATCGGCCCGCCTGGCGAGTTCTGGCGCTTCCTGATGCAGCGTTTCGCGGGCGAGGCCCACGGCGCTGAACAGCCGTGGCAAGCCTTGCTGGCTTCTGCGCTGCGTCCAGTCCAGCGATGAACCCTGCGGGTCGGCATCCAGCAGGACAACATGCTGGCCGCGCATCGCCAGCTCGCCCGCGATGTGCGTGGCGAGCGTGGTCTTGCCGACGCCGCCTTTCTGGTTGAGCAGAGCGAAGATCATGACGCGGCCCTCCGCGTTGGAAAGCCGGTCTTTCGCTCCTGCGTTTGGTGCCGTTGGGTGGTTGTCCACCGAAACGGCGCTTCTCTACTAAAAGTTAGAGAATTAAAGTTAGGAATGTTAGAGGGCGTCAAAACCCAATGCTGGCAATGGTTTGCGGCCGATTTTGTTGCCTGATAGCACGAGGATTTGTTGCCTGATAGCACGAACCTTCTGTTGCCTGATAGCACGAGTGAATTAACAGGTTTTCCCGCAGTTATCCCCGTGCCGTGGGCGGCACGGGCCGGAAAGTCAGCAGCTCGGTTTTCTCGCCGGGCATGCGCTCGATGCCCAGGACGTAGCCGGGCAACGACTGCCGCGCCACCAGAGCGCGCAAGTCGGCGGCGAAGTCGTAGAAGCGCGCCACGCTGCCCGACTTGCGGTACAGGTGCTGGAAGTCGAACTGCCAGCCGTGCTCCTGCCGGCCGCCGTGCTTGCGCACCAGGCGGTAGAGCCAGCGTTCGATGCCGCCAGTGAGCCGGAAATACGTCGGGTCGATGGTCAGCACCAGGGCGGCGTCCACCACGCCCGCATAGAACCAGTCCGGCAGGATCAGCTCGATGCCCTGCGGCGTGCCGCTGGCGTCGGCCAGCTCCTTCCACTCGTTGATCCACGAGAAGCGGTGCAGCCGCCGTCCCGTGGTTTCGCGGATGGACGTGGCCACCGTGGTCGATTGCAGCCGGTCGAGCGCGGCCTTGAGGCGCTGGTAGTCGCGCAGCGACGTACCGCGCCCGATGAAGCGCAGGATTTCGTAGGGGCGCACCTGCATCAGCCGCGAGGTCGGGATGCCCGCATCGCGGGCTTCCACGATCTGGCTGGCGGCCCAGATCAGGATGTCGGCATCCCAGATCGTCGCGATGCCGTGTTCCTGCGTTCCTTCCACGCGGATGGTGATGGCGCCCGCTCGGAAGTCGATCGGCGCGGTGCGCCGCGACTTCGCCAGCGAGAAGAACGGAAAGGCCATCAAGTCCTGGCTGTCGCGCGGCGCCATGTCGCCCGGCAGCGCGCGGAACAGGTCGAGCTGTTCCCGCTGCTGCGCTGGTCGCTGCCGCAGGGGCAGCGATGGGCTGGACATGGCGATGGCCACCGGCGAGCCAGAGATCAGCGGCCGTCACGGTAGTCGCCCGCGTGCCGCTCGGCATATTCCGGGTCGGAAGTCGCCGCGTAGCTGCGCGCATCGGCCCAGGCGTCGAGGTCGCTCACGGCATACATGACGCGGCGGCCGAACTTGCGGAACTTCGGCCCGCCGCCGATCACGCGCTGTTTCTCCAGCGTGCGCGGCGACAGCCGCAGGTAGTCGGCGGCTTCGTCGTTGGTCAGGTAGCGTTGGGGCTGCGCGGGCGCAGCGGCGGCAGGCCGCAAGGGAGCAGGTCGCATGGGAAGTACCTCCATCAAGCCCGGCCACACCACGCGGCCGGATAGAGGCACTTTCAAGAAAGCGAGGCTTCTTGCTAAGGGACGAATTGCAGGGACTGCAAAACGTCCCCCCTTACTGCGCTACCACTGGCGGAAGCTGCGCCAGGCTGCGATAGCCGCCGCGCATCAACGCCTTGCCACGCCGCACCAGCCGCCGAACGCGGGCACGCAAGGCGCTGTCCTTGTGCCAGTCGGCCGCGACGGCATCCGCGCCGAACAAGCCTTCGGCCACCTCGCGCAAGGACGCGCCCGCCAGGGTGGCGTCGAGCGCCTGCAAGGTGTGCAGTTCCAGCACCGCGGCCGGTGTGGGCCGGGAGCGGGCCGCCGCCGTAGGTGCGGCGACGGTCGCGGCCGACAGCGCATCCAGCTCGGCCGCGAGCGTGCGATAGCGCGCGCAGGGCGTGGCGCAGGCGCGGGTGGCGTAGAGGTAGGCCATGCCATCCTCCAGGCCCGGTGCGAGGACGAGCCGCAGGCAGCAGCCGGGCCAGTGCGACACCAGCACCAGGCGCTTGCCGTCGTGGATCAGTTGCTTGCGGCCAGGCACGCGCCAGAACTCGAAGGCGCAGGCGTCAGGCGGCGGGTCAGCATCGGGGTAGAGCTGCACCACGGCATCGTGATCGGGGAACCAGGCCGGATGCGCGTCACGCGCATCCAGGGCGGGATCTTCCAGCAGGCGCAGGCCCCACGCCTGCGCTGCGTCCGGCCGGCGACGACGGCGCCGCCAGTCGCGGCGGTAGTCGGGATTCCTTCGCAGGTACTCCCAGGCCAGCGCAGGGCCGTCCAGGTGCAGGACGTAGAGATAAGCCGCTGTCGGATACCAGTGTTCGGCGCTGCGATCAGTCATGGCGAAACCTCCCTGTGCTTGGGGTGCGTCGCCACGGATTCCGCCGTGCGGGAGCTATCGAATCGCCATCAGGTCGTCATCAAGAAAGGTTAAGCTGTAACTGTCGGTGTCAAGACCGTTTGGCTCCGGCGTGTTGCGGAAATCGTCTGAATGCGACGGCTACGCAACCCGGAAATGGTGCGCGGCATCGGATACCGTGCCGCAGGCCGCGCCAAAGATCATGACTGTTTGCATCAGGCTGGCACCGCTTCGGTGCATCAATGCCGATTGAGACCGTACAGGTCTTGGGTAAGACCGAAATAGTCACAATGCGCCCCGGCTGGCCGGGCTGCGCTGGCCTTCATCAGTCCGTGATCGCGCCGTTTTCCTGCGCCAGCCGGACATATTCCGACAGCGGGCGCAGCGCCTGGAAATAGCGATCCCGCCGCACCGGCAGCTTGCGCGGGCCGACGATGCCGGCCAGGTCGGAGAGCTTGACCGTGCCCAGCGAGGGCATCCCGATACCGAGGTCGATCAGCCCGTAGGCCGTGTCTCCGTCCACCGGGTCGAGCGACACCAGCAGCCAGGTCACATGCGCATCGGGGGTGAACAGCCGCACCACGGGCAACGGGTCGAGGTGCTGGCCAGCGGCGAGCGCCGCGCCGTGGGCGAGCAGCCGGGCGCGTTCGTCGGCGGTGACAAGTGGCAGGGTCATGGCCGGAACCTCCACGAAACCGAGGATGCGCGGATGCGCTTCTGCGTCGAAGCACGGAACCGCCAAACCGTCTCCGTGCTTTCGTGCGCAAGCACGGATGCACAAGCCATCGCATCCTGAGAAGAACGCAAGCGCAAAAGCGGAATTGTAGAAAGCCGGAAAGACACGGATGCGATTCCCCGGTTCTGCTGGAATCCGTAGATACGGATTTCCGTAAAGGCACGGAACAGCGTTTTTTCGCAAATGAGTTAAAGATAACGTGGTTTTAATTGTCCTTCGATTCGACGCTTCTGTCTATGCAGAAGCGATCCGTTCAGCCAGGCCGACCGGCCGGCGTTACCACCTTCGATGCCGATCTGGCGCAAGCCTTCGGCGCGGCGGTGCGCGCGCTACGGATGGAGCGAGGGATTGCGCAAGAATCGCTGGCGCACCTGGCCGGCATCGAGCGTTCGCACATGGGCAAGGTCGAGCGTGGCGAACACATGCCCACGCTGGCGGCCATCTTCAAGATCGCCCGCGCACTCGATTGCAGTACGGCGGTGCTGATGGCCGAGACGGAAAGCCAGATCGCGGCGTCCGAGACGTAGCCGCAAGCGGAGCGCGCAGCGCCGCCAGGCGCGAAGGCGTGAGGGATTGAAGCCACATGGCCGTGACGGCTTGCCGGCACGGGGCGCAGCCCGAAAGCCCGGCGGCGCTTCCAGCGCCGACACGCCATCTTGGGCTTGTTGCCACGGGCTTCGAGCCATTCGACCATCACCGATGCGATGCCGGCCCTGGACATGCGGGGCATGAGAAAACCGCCGAAACCATGTACGTGCGGCGCTGCGATCAGCAGCACCGCGCCCCGCCGAAAGGGACGGGGCGCGGTGGGCGGCCGTCAGGCCGCCTTGGGCTTGCTGCGCGACCAGATCAGGTCGTGCGTGCCGTCCTCGCTCTCGATCAGGCGGGCATAGACCGTCGCCGGGAACGAAGGATCGTCGAGGGATACGGACACGTAGGGCCGTCCGGCTTCACTGGTCTTCTTCCATGCCGCGCCGATGTCGTGGCCGGCCGCCTGAAGGCGGAAGTCGGGGGCGCTTTCGTTGTCGCCCTTGTCGTTGGTAACCAGCTTGACCTTGACGTTGAGGGTCAGGGTGCGAAGCGTGCCGGTGAAGCCGTCTTTCTCTGCGGTGAAGGTGCCGATGTTTGCCATGATGAATTTCCTTTCGGTTGAACAGGGTTCGCGCCCATCGCGTCCTGTTGTGATCCGACCGGCGGGGGACGGGCTGGCTGCACCGCTTGCGGGCGCAACGCAGTGGAGCGCCTGGAAGCGAAAAGAATTTGTCCCGCGAGGAATGCGCGCAGCGCAGGGGAAATTGTTTTCGCTGGAAGGTTGCAGCCATAGAAGCCCGGCCACCGCCAGGATTCACAAACAGACAGGACGCCTTGGGCCGACCCGCTCCGAAAGGAAACATGGCCGACTCGGCTCCCCGCGTGACGGCTTCACCGGCTTGCGCCCTGACACGGGCAAGGACAACGCCCAGCGACAAGGTGAAAGCGTCCCTGACGTAGCAGGTGGCCTCTTGCTTGAGGCGTGGCGTGGAAGCTCCATTGCAAGGCCGGGCGGCGGGTCGGTGAACCGTCCTTCGTGACGTACAAGCGACGAACCGCCAGCGTCGAGGACGGCACGCTTTCCATGCAACCTGTGGCAGCAAGCCAGGGCGTAGGCCCACAAGCCCCGATCATTGTGGCGGCGCGCATTGGGTCGGGATGTCGTCGGCGCTGTGCGCCGACGCACTTATGGGCTTTGATGGGCTTCGAGGGTTTCCCGCGCACTAGATTACTTGTGCGCCGCCCCTGCGCCGCCTGCCCGAAGGCGGCGCAGGGGCGCTCTGGCTTTGGGCCTTGAACACCGGGCGCGGCCACGACCGCGCCCGGATTTTTGGCATTCCCCGCGCCCATGACGGAACGGCTTGGGCGCGGGCTGCTCCCTATTCTTTGGTTTCGATGATCCACCACACGGCACGCGGCAAGGCGCGGCCCGTGATGGGGTGCAGGTCGGTCAGGTCGGCGCGCGCTGTCCAGCCGCGAGGCGGACGGTAGCCGCGCACGTCGCCATCGCCATGCCAGCGGCGGGCGCGTACCGTGCCGGGAGCGTAGATTGCGCCCATGCGTGGGCGGCTCGTGTGGGTGTGGGTGTGGGTCATGGTCGGCATCCTCGGCATGAAGCGCCCCGGTCGAAACCGGGGCGCTTATCTGCGGTGCAGGGTCACGCGGCCAGTGCCTCGGCCTGCGGCTGCTCATCCGCCACGGTGTCGGCGTCCTCCGGCGCTTCGGCTTCGGTCGTCACTTCCTGCGCGTCCTGCTGCGGGCTTTCGTCACGGAAGATGGCAGGCATCCATCCAGTGCCATCTGCCAGCCGCTCGGCTTCGCTGGCAATGTCGGCCTTCTTCAACTTCGCCAGCCGGGTGACATGCTCCGGCGCGAACTCGCCCACGGCATCCAGAATCGCGGCCTTGGAAACGTGCTTGAAGTAGCCTTCGGCGGTCGGCTGCCACCATGCGGCCATGCCCAGCCCTACGGCCTGCGCCAGCTCCGCGCCCGGTTGCTGCGCCGTGGCGCGTGGCGTTACTACATCCACCGTGGACGCCATGCACACGGCCAGCAGCCGCACCAGTTCATCCTGCGGCTTTGCCAGCAGCACGGCGAACAGTTCGGCGCTGTCCTCGGGCAAGGCTTCGCCCGCGACTTCCTGCAAGGTGTGCAGCGCCACGGCGGCAGGCGATTCCGATACGTCAGGGGCAAGGCTTTCCAGCCGGTCTTGCGCTTTGAGGCTCACGCCCAGCGGCAAGTCGTGGCCGTAGTGGCTTCCCTGCAAGACGGTCTGCACCATGCCATGCACCAGCGCGGCCAGCGCCACTTGCGGATGCCGGGCGACTTCGATTTGCAGCGCGACGGTGCGGTGGGCGCTCAACCGCTGCGCCAGCTTGTCGGACATGGCGGCGGTCTTGGGCTGCCCCTCGCTGTCTCCGTCCTCGCCTTCGTCGTCGTTCCCGGCATCCTCGCCGCTGAAACCTTGGCGCAGGCGTTCCAGCGTGCGCAGCGCCTTGGCTTCGGCTTCGCGCAGCAGGCCGCGATGAATCACGGCCTGCCCGTTGCGGTCGATGGTGACGATGGCACCGGCTGCGGCCTTCACTGTCGCACCGTAGTCCTGCAAACCATCTTCCAGCGCCTGCAACTGCTCGCCCAGGGCTTCGCCTTCTTCCTGCAAGGCGTCGGCCTTTTCCTCGTCGTCAGCGTCCAGCGCGTCATCCACGGCTGCGGCCAGTTCGTGCAGCTTGGATTGCAGTTTCTCGATGCGGGCGGCTTCGCGCTTGGTCGGTTCGCGGCGCTCCCTCGGCGCACGCTGGAAAGCGTGCAGGTCGGCATGGGTCACGGCGGGGGTTGCATCCACCCACGTCCAGCCCTCGGCCTTCACCTCGGTGGCGATGCCTGCCAGCTTGTCTTGCGCCAACCGTTCCAGCAGCGCGGCATCGGTCAGATACACGCCCGCATCCCCTTCCGCGAACAGGTCGCGGCGGATGCCGCCGCCTGCGGCTTCGTAGTTGTCCCGCCCAACGAAACGCACCAGCGGATGGCGGTAGGCGTCAATCTCCCTTTCGGTGAGGCGGTCGCGCAGCGCGGACGGCTGGCGCTGCCACGTCGGCGCGTCATAGAAGGCGCTTTCCTGCGCGGCGTGGTCATCGGTGATGGCAAGGGCCATCAACTGGTCAAGGCTCACGGCTTCGGCACGGTAGTCGGCCAGCAGGCGCGGCGAGACGTTCGCCAGCTTCAAGCGGCGCTGCACCACCAGCGGGGACACGCTGAAATCGGCCGCTATGTCCTCGATGGGTCGGCCTTCGGCCACCAGCGCGGCGAAGGCTTCAAACTGGTCTGCCGGGTGCATGGCTTCACGCTGCACGTTCTCGGTGAGGCTGGCCGTGCGGGCGGTGCCATCGGCCACCCGCAGGCAAGGCACCTCCCATTCCTTGCTGATACGGCGCTTCTTCGCCAGCAGCTTCAAGGCGGCAAGGCGACGGCCACCGGCCACGACTTCGTATTGCGCGCCATCGGCGGTTGCGGTGACGATCAGGTTTTGCAGCAGGCCGACACGCTGGATGCTGGCGGCCAGTTCCGGAATGGACATGCGCGGGGTCTTGCGCACGTTGCGACCCTTGGGGCGCGACACCAGCCGCGACAGCGGGACAAGAATCAGGTTCTTGGTGGGGTCCGCAGCTTCCAGCGGGATGGCAGGCGCACCGGTAGCGTGGATGGCTTGGGCTTCGGTGTGATTGATGGCGTTCATGGTGACACTCCTAACGGTTCAGGGATGCAGCAGCGAGGGATGCGGCAAGGGCTGCTGCCTGCCCCTGCCGCGTGGGGAATCAGGCTTTCAACTGGCGCAGGCCATCGGCCAGCAGCCACAGGGCGCGGTTCAAGCGCACATCGGAATCAATGCCCTGCACGGGGCGGGTGCGCTGGCGGCGTCCGTTGGCGCTGCGCCCGGACAAACCGCCTTTGGTCAGGTTCTCCTGGGCGCGGTTGAATACGCTCCACAAGTCCGGGCGGCGGTCATCGAAGCGGCGCGGCATCAGGATTTGCGACTCGGACACCGGCGCGGGCTTGTCCGGGTCGTCGTATTTCAAGGCCAGGGCTGCGCGGGCAAATACTTCGGCTTCGCCCTCGTCGAGCGTCACGGCCCGCATGGCTTCGCGGTTCTCCTTCACGCGCTCGAAGCCGCTCAAGACTTCGTAAGCGCCTTCGATCACGGAACCGGCCACATCGCCTTTGTGGGGAATGCGCACATCGGCCACGGTGTCGCCGCAGACAAGGCCATTGCTGCAAACGAACCGGAACATTCCGGCCAGCATCTGATAGCTGCTGGTGCCGTCGTGCGAGTTCAACAGCACAATTTCATTGGCTTCCGCGCCGTTGATCTGGCTGGCGTGGCGCAGGCGAATCATGTGCTTGGTGAAGTCGCGCCGGTCTGCATGGCGGGTGCGGGTCTGCGCCACCATGAAGGGCTGGAACCCTTCCTTGCGCAGTTCTGCCAGCACGGCGGCGGTGGGGATGTAGCTGTACCGATCGGAACGGCTCTCATGCGGGGCGTCTGCGAAGATGGACGGGGCCACGCGGTGAATCTGGTCGTCGGACAGCGGGTAATCGCTACGCAGTACCGGGGAATGGGAAGCAAAGCGCGAAGCAAGGGGGGATGCGTACATGGTATTTCTCCTGACGAAAAGGGTTTGCTGTTCACACCGCACACCGGATTCCAAGATTCGGAGCCCAGCCTTTGTGGCTGTTCGGTGCGGTTGGCACGAGGAACCCGGTTGGCCCTGTTGCCACCGTCTTTCCTGAGTTCATCGCCCGCGACGGTCAGGAGCCCACGGACGGGGGCCGTCAAGGAGAAAAGCGTCAGGGTGGAGCGGCCCGCAGGCGCAGCCGAGGACACGGCCTGGCGCGCCTTGACGGCACACGGCCACGGGCTACAGTCGCGAGCAAGGTGATGAAGTCAGGGGAGACGGCTGGACATGGCAACGGCCGCCTCGATGTGCAAACCGTACGCAAGCGCAAGCGCGCAGGCCCGAAGCTGGAAGCCGGGCCGTAGGCGTCAGGGATGTGGAAGGCTGGCGAATGCCAATCCCGTCAGGGATGAGCGAATAGCGAACCTGGAGCAGCGCGGTCCGCGAAGCGGAGACGCAAGGATGCGTTTCGTTTATTATCCATTTGCATCAATGCTTGCTTTTTGCCAAGCACGGACGGTTGGAATTTCTTATCTAACGCTTCATAGAGAATTGGGCTGGAAGAACTCTGCGTTTAGCCTTGGGGATTGCCCACAACTGGAACGGAAAAAAGAAAATGAGAGTAGTTCGTCTAGGCATCTCGAACTTTCGAGGCATCAAGTCTGCGGAACTGCTTTTCGATGGGCACACGCTCATGGTCGGCTCCAACAACGTCGGTAAGAGCACCATCTGCGACGCGTTAGACCTTGTCTTGGGGCCAGATCGACTGAACCGATTCCCACCAATTGACGAGTTTGACTTTTACAACGCCCAGTATCTGGCCACGCCTGCGCAAGAGGGTGCCGAGCCCGAATCAATTCCATTACGCGTCGAAGTCGTCTTGATCGAGTTGAGTGCTGAAATCGACGCCAAGTGTGGTGGCAACACAGAATTCTGGCACTTGGAAGAACAGCGTCTTTTGGGTGCGGGCGAAGTCCAGGCCGCCAACCCGCCACATGTGGTTCCTTGCCTTCGTCTGGAGACCATTGGCAAATACGATCTCGCCGAGGACGAATTCGAAGCCAGGACTTTCTTTTCCCACAGCCCCGACGCACAGGAAGGCACACTGACGCCCGTATCCAAGCCGATCAAGCGGCAGTTCGGATTTCTCTACCTGCGAGCATTGCGGACGGGATCGCGGGCGCTGAGCCTTGAGCGCGGCTCGCTACTGGATATCATCCTACGCACCAAGGGCGTTCGCACGGCCCTTTGGGAAAAGACCATTGAGCGACTGCGCGGCCTCGACATTGAAGCCGACGCCGCCGAGATCGCTCCTGTCTTGCGCTCGGTCGAAAAGCGGCTCGCCCGCTACATTGCACTGGAGTCGCCCGGCAACGCGACGAAGCTGCACGTCTCTGAGCTTACGCGCGAGCATCTTCGCAAGACGATGTCGTTCTTCTTGTCCATCTCTGCGGACCAAGGCCCCGTCCCCTTTCCCCACGCGGGCACCGGCACTGTCAACACGCTCGTGCTCGCTCTGCTGTCGTTCATCGCGGATCTAAAACCCGACACCGTTATCTTCGCCATGGAGGAACCCGAGATCGCAGTACCTCCACACACGCAGCGCCGGATCGCCCAATACCTGCTGACGAAGACCACCCAGGCCTTCGTGACCTCCCACTCACCCTTTGTGATCGAGAAATTCGAACCGTCGAAAACACTACTTCTTTCGCGTGACGGCGGTATGGTCAGCGCGCGCAAGGTCTCCGACGCAACGGGTCTCAAAGACAACGACTACAAGCGCTTCTCTCGCTCGGGGCTGTCCGAATGCATGCTGGGGCGAGCAGCCATCGTCGTCGAGGGCGTCACCGAGCTGCATGCTATGCCCATCATCGCGCGCCGCATGGAAGAAAACGACCCTAACTTGCAGCCCCTGGACATCGCTGGCGTGGCCTTCTTCGACGCCGACGGTGAGTCGAACATGCCTAAATTTGGCAAGTTCTTCAAAACGCTGGGACTGCGCACCTTCGCTTTCTACGACCTCGACTACAAGAAGAAGCGCAAGGCTGAGCAGGCGCAGGCTCTCGCGGAAAATTTCGAGATTAACGTCGAGCACGCCTACAAGGGCTTTGAGGACCTCTTGGTGGCTGAAGTGCCGGTGGATCGGCATTGGTCGTTCCTCGCAAGCCTCAAAGCAAACGGCGAGCATGGCAATATTGCTATCCCCGACGCGCGCCCATCCGACGACGCGGTCAAGGCCATCGCCAAGGAGGCTCTCGGCGGAAACAAAGGCGCAGGCTGGTCGGCCCGCCTTCTTGAAGGGTGCGAATTCAACGAGCTGCCGGCTACCGTCACACAATTCCTCGCGTCCGTGTTCGCTCTTTTCCCGCCGCCTCCGCCCATCGACGAGGGCGGAGGCGAAAACGCCGATCTGTTCGCTTGACCGTGAACGAGCCTTGCCCGCTTCGCGACAGTGTCCTTGCTTGCGACGGGCACGCGCTAGTGACTGGTGGCCCTGGCAGTGGTAAGACGACCATTGCACTGCGAAAGGCGGTCAAGCGTATTCAACAGGGAATGACGCCTGGGCAGTCCGCTCTCTTCCTGAGCTTCTCGCGCGCCGCAGTGGCGCGCATCCTCGACGCGGCCAAGTTAGAAGCTACAGCAGCCGAGCAAGAGCAACTTTCGATCCAGACCTTCCATTCCTTCTTCTGGGACATTCTCAAGGCGCACGCGTACCTGCTCGGTGCCCCGCGTAAGCTGTCGATTTTGCTGCCACAGGATGAGAAGGCTCTGAGCGGCGGCATCGACGACGAGGACGATGAATGGGAGCAATGGCTGGTTGAGCGCGAGCGGCTGTTCCACGAAGAGGGCCGCATCGCGTTCGACTTGTTTGCTCCCAACGCCACTCGCTTGCTCGCTACCAGCGGCCACTTACTTTCATCGCTCGCGCGGCGGCATCCTATCATCATCGTGGACGAAGCCCAGGACACCGGCCAATTTGCGTGGCAATGCGTTGAAATGCTTGCACCACACGCGCAGATCATTTGCCTCGCCGACCTTGAACAGCAAATCTTCGATTACCTGCCCGGCGTTGGGCCCGAGCGGATCGAAGCGATTCGCGCCGCACTTAATCCACTCGAAGTCGATCTAGGCACTCAGAACCATCGCAGCCCAGATTCTGAAATCCTGATCTTTGCCAACGACATCCTGGCCGGGCAGGCGCGCGGTGCGTCCTATAAAGGGGTCTCTTCATTTTCCTATCGGCCAGAGAACCCAACACCAAACTGGAACCATGTTCTACGGCGTGCTATAGCTCAGTTGCTGTCGAGAATCCGCGCGGAGTCCGATTTCCGCCCCAAAACGCTCGCAATCTTGGTGTCAAACAACAAAAGTGCGCTGCGCATGTCCAACGCGCTCAACGCCATCGAACCCAATGTGGGTAAGGCTGTGCGCCACAAACTGCTGTTCGACGAAGCCGAGGCCCTACTCTCGGCACGATTTGCGGCTTTTCTGCTTGAGCCCAAAGACTTTGCACAGCTTGAACTCGATGTCGCAGCCAGCATGGAGTTGATCGCCGCTGCGCGGCGGGCGACCGGCCAAGCCAAAGCCGCCGTGGCCAAACTCTTGGAGCAGGCCGGAAAGATTCGAGGCGGCAAGACCCTCAACATCAACATCGTTAAAGCGTTGCGGGGGTTAATTTCTGGTCTTCACGCCGACGGTTTCACCGGAGACCCAGCCACCGATTGGCTTACCGTCAAACACGCACTTCGAGCCACTGGTCAAAATGAGTTGCTGCGCGTGGCCTCCCAGCTTGACTTCCTAGTCGCCTTCCGACGTGGACATCGAATTTCAGCAGGCTTAGCCAACGAATGGCTGCGCGACGGTGTCTATACGAACGCTCGGTCAGCATTGGACCAAGCCCTCGCACAAGAGCAAATTTTGGATGGTATCGAGGCTCCCGTTGGGCTTCAGGTGATGAACTTTCACAAGGCCAAGGGGAAGCAGTTCGATGGAGTTGTCATTGTCCGAGAAGCACGACGCACGGCTGACGGAGTACAGTCTTCCTTCGTTTGGCGAGGAGATGAGGCGCCACATCCCAAAAGCCGCAAAGTCCTGCGCGTGGGGATCACGCGTGCTCGCATTCACACGTTGATCGTCGATCCCATGTGGCCAGCATGTCCAATTCTTCGCGGACATAAGTTATAGGGGCAAGGCTACGAGCAAAGCTCTGCCTACCGACAGAGTTGACGGACTATTTCGCCGAACTTGAGCCCCTTAGTGGAAATACTCAGTCCAACGCCCGCCCCGGGTAGAACTCGGTCTCATGTCTGAGGAAAAATCCACGGCAAGAGGGGCCGAAGCCCCTTGGTCAGATCAGGCCGCGTTCGGCGAAGGACACGGTGTCGCTTCCCGCCACGATGATGTGATCCAGCGTGCGCACCTCCACCAATGCCAACGCATCCTTGAGCCGTTGCGTCAGCGCCTTGTCTGCCTGCGATGGCTCAGGATTCCCGCTCGGATGGTTATGCGACAGGACAACCGCACCCGCATTGAGCCGAAGCGCAGCCTTGACCACCTCGCGTGGATACACCGATGCACTGTCGATGGTGCCCCGGAACATCTCGGCATACTCGATCAGCCTATGGCGCGTATCCAAGAACATCACCGCGAAGACTTCATGCTCGAAGCCTGCCAGCATGTTGCGCAGGTACTCCTTGACCACTGCTGGCGAACTGAACTCAGCACCACGCTGCATCTTCTGCTCAATGGCCTGGCGTGCCGCTTCAAGAATCTGATCCGCCGACGCCGGCAGGTAGCGCCCCTGGGCGTCACGCACCAGCAAAGCGTCATCGAACGAGGAAAAGGACAATTGCGACATGATCGTGCTCCGGTTGCTCGGGCGGAATTGCCCGGAACCGTGGCCAGCACGGCGCAGCGCAGCCGTCACAGGATCGAAGACGGCCATGGGCCGCAAGCGTGCGAGCACGCGCAGTCCTTTACGGCTGCGACCGCCGTGATACGGTGAAGGGAACAGCAAGCCGCCTACACCTCCACCAGCCACACACCCGCCGTTAGCAAGTGCGCAGCACGCGCAGGCCCGGATCAACGAGCCAGGCCGGAGGCGTCAGGGATCAGCGCCGAATGGCTGTGATTCGACACGAAGCACGGGGCGCAGCCCGTGAGTCCGACGGCGGTACGCCATGAAGCTCGGCCGTCTATCCTCCTTTCATTAATTCAATGATTGTTGTATTATCGAACAATGAACGAAGATCAAGCCGTTTCCGCCCTGAGCGCGCTGGCGCATACCCAACGTCTGCGCGTGTTCCGCGCCCTGGTCGTTGCCGGCCCGGAAGGACTCACGCCCAGCGTGCTGGCCGACCAGCTCGACGTGGCC
Organism: Thauera linaloolentis 47Lol = DSM 12138; assembly: GCF_000310205.1. Classification (GTDB taxonomy): domain Bacteria; phylum Pseudomonadota; class Gammaproteobacteria; order Burkholderiales; family Rhodocyclaceae; genus Thauera; species Thauera linaloolentis. Next base: position 44,805 of record NZ_AMXE01000017.1, read on the forward strand.
CGCAACACCTTGTCGTTCCACCTGAAGGAACTGGCCCACGCCGGTCTCGTCACCATCGAACAGCAGGGCCGCAACCTGATCTATCGCGCCGAATACGCCCATATGAACGGCCTGATCGGCTACCTGACCGAACACTGCTGCCAAGGCGGCGTGTGCGAAGTCTCCGAATCCACTCAATGCAACTGCTGACGCCATGACCGACACCACCTACAACGCACTGTTCATCTGCACGGGCAATTCGGCTCGTTCGATCCTCGCTGAAGGGCTGCTCAACGAATTGGGCCAGGGCCGCTTCCACGCCTATTCGGCTGGCAGCCACCCGAAAGGCGAAGTGCATCCGCTGGCACTCGCCACGCTGGAGCGCCTGCGCCTGCCGACGACCGGCTACCGCAGCAAGAGCTGGGACGAGTTCGTAGCGCCGGGTGCGCCGGTATTCGACTTCATCTTCACCGTCTGCGACAACGCCGCCGGCGAGGCTTGCCCGCTATGGCCGGGCAAGCCTGTGTCGGCCCATTGGGGCGTGCCTGACCCGGCAGCGGTCGAAGGCACCGAGGAACAGCAGCGCAAGGCGTTCCTCGACGCGGCGATCACGCTGCGCCGACGCATCGAACTGTTCCTGTCCTTGCCGCTCCAGCGCCTCGATGCCATGTCCTTGCAGCGCGAACTGCGCGATATCGGCCACCAGTGAGGCCAGCCCCGATGACCTCAACCGATACCGCCGGCAGTGTGCCGGCCCCTTCCGCCATGAGCGGCTTCGAGCGTTACCTGACCGTGTGGGTGCTGCTGTGCATTGTCGCCGGCATTGCGCTGGGCCAGTTCGCACCCGGCGTGTTCCAGGCCATCGGCCGCATGGAAGTGGCCCAGGTCAACCTGCCCGTGGGCTTGCTGATCTGGGTCATGGTGATTCCGATGCTACTCAAGGTGGACTTCGGTGCGCTCGGCCAGGTCAAGCAGCACTGGCGCGGCATCGGCGTGACGCTGTTCGTCAACTGGGCGGTCAAGCCGTTCTCGATGGCGCTGCTGGCGTGGATCTTCATTCGCCAGGTCTTTGCCGACTGGTTGCCGGCCGATCAGCTCGACAGCTATGTCGCCGGGTTGATCCTGCTGGCCGCTGCGCCCTGCACGGCCATGGTGTTCGTCTGGAGTCGCCTGACCGGCGGCGATCCGGTGTTCACGCTGTCGCAGGTGGCGCTCAACGACACCATCATGGTGTTCGCCTTCGCGCCCATCGTGGGGTTGCTGCTGGGCCTGTCGGCGATCACTGTGCCGTGGGACACGCTGCTGACCTCGGTGGTGCTCTACATCGTCATCCCAGTCATCCTCGCCCAGCTGTGGCGGCGGGCGCTGTTGCGCCGGGGCCAGGCCGCGTTCGACCGGGCCTTGGAGCGCATTGGCCCGCTGTCCATCGCCGCACTGCTGCTGACACTGGTGCTGCTGTTCGCCTTCCAAGGTCAGGCCATCATCCGCCAGCCGCTGGTCATCGCCATGCTGGCCGTGCCCATTCTGATCCAGGTGTTCTTCAACTCTGGCCTGGCCTACTGGCTCAATCGCAAGGTAGGCGAGAAGCACAACATCGCCGGACCGTCGGCACTGATCGGCGCATCCAACTTCTTCGAGCTGGCCGTGGCCGCCGCCATCAGCCTGTTCGGCTTCCACTCGGGCGCGGCGCTGGCCACCGTGGTCGGTGTGTTGATCGAAGTGCCGGTGATGCTGCTGGTGGTGCGCGTGGTCAACCGTTCACGTGGCTGGTACGAACGCCGCGCTACCACTCCGTAATCTTCAAGGGCATCCCATGAGCACCATCACGATCTACCACAACCCGGCCTGCGGCACCTCGCGCAACGTGTTGGGCCTGATCCGCAACAGCGGCGAGGAGCCGATTATCATCGAGTACCTGAAAACGCCGCCCGACCGCGACACGCTCAAGGCGCTGATCGCGGCGATGGGCGTGCCGGTGCGCTCGGTGCTGCGCGAGAAAGGCACGCCCTATGCTGAACTCGGCCTGGGCGATCCGAAGTGGGACGACGAGCAATTGATCGACTTCATGCTCCAGCATCTCATTCTCATCAACCGGCCGATCGTGGTCACCCCGCTGGGCACGCGCCTGTGCCGGCCCTCGGAAACCGTGCTCGACCTGTTGCCACAGCCGCAGCGCGGCGCGTTCAACAAGGAAGACGGCGAGCCGGTCGTGAACACGGAGGGGCGTCGTGTCTGAGTCCCGTCTCGACCTGCCTAACATCGACACCGCGCTGTTCCAGCGGCCGGACATGGAATGTCTGAAAACTCCCGAACGCGCCACGCACGCGCCGCGCTTCCTGCTGCTCTACGGCTCGCTGCGCGAACGCTCGTTTAGCCGGCTGGCTGCCGAGGAAGCCGCCCGCATCCTGCGGGCGCTGGGCGGCGAGACGCGGCTGTTCAACCCGTCGGGCCTGCCACTGGTGGACGACGCCAGCGAGGATCACCCCAAGGTCAAGGAACTGCGCGAACTGGCGCAATGGGCCGAAGGCATGGTGTGGAGTTCGCCGGAACGCCACGGCGCGATGACCGGCCTGATGAAGACGCAAATCGACTGGATTCCGCTGTCGGTCGGCGCGGTGCGCCCGACCCAGGGCAAAACGCTGGCGGTGATGCAGGTATCGGGCGGCTCGCAGTCGTTCAACGCGGTGAACCAGATGCGCGTGCTGGGCCGCTGGATGCGGATGCTGACCATCCCGAACCAGTCGTCGGTCGCCAAGGCATACCAGGAGTTCGACGAGGCCGGGCGCATGAAGCCCTCGGCCTACTACGACCGCGTGGTGGACGTGATGGAAGAACTGATGAAGTTCACGCTGCTGACGCGCGACGTGGCACCGTACTTGGTCGATCGGTACAGCGAGCGCAAGGAAAGCGCCGAGGCATTGAGCCTGCGCGTCAGCCAGGCGGCGATCTAAACGCCATATCAGGCCTTTCCTGCACCATCGCGCTGCTCGATCTGCAACCGCGCCCGCTCCGTCGCCTGCTGCAACCGTTCGCCCAGCACCGCACGCGGCGGCAAGGTGGTCAGGTACTCGGCGACGTGAATACCGGATTTGTCCAATTCCAGCAACTCGATCTGCTCGCGCTTCTTGCCGGTGCAAAGAATGATCCCCAGCGGCGAGGCTTCTTCCGGCTCGCGCTCGTGCTTGTCGAGCCAGCGCAGGTAAAGCTCCATCTGTCCCTTGTACGCGGCCTTGAACTCGCCAATCTTCAACTCCACCGCCACCAGCCGCCGCAGCTTGCGGTTGTAGAACAGCAGATCAAGATGGAAATCCTCGTCGTCGATCTGGATGCGCTTCTGCCGGGCCAGGAAGGAGAAGCCCGCGCCCAGTTCCAGCAGGAAGGATTCCATTTCGCGGATGATCGCCGCCTCCAAGTCGCCTTCCTGCCAGGTATCCCGCAGCCCCAGGAAGTCGAGGATGTACGGGTCGCGCATGACCAGCGCCGGTGTCATGCGCTGCGCATCGCGCAGGGTCGCCAACTCCTGCGCGATCGTTTCGTCCGGCTTCTTCGACAGTGCCGTGCGCTCGTACAACATCGAGTCGATGCGCTCGCGCAGCGTCCGCACACTCCAGCGTTCGGCACCGGCCATCTGTGCGTAGTAGTCCCGCTGGAGCGGGTCTTTTAGCGGCAACAGGGCCAAGAAATGCGACCAGCTCAATTGTCGTGACAGCGTCACGACAATTGGTTCGTCCGGGTACGTAGCGGCGAACTGCACCATTCGGCGCAGGTTCTTGTCCGCGAAGCTGCGCCCGTAATCGCGGACAAGCTGCTCGGCCAGGGACGGCATGATTTCCTCGCCGTACCCGGCCCGCTGTCCGGCCAGCACCTCGGTATGGATGCGCTGGCCGATACGCCAGAACAGCAGGGTCAGCTCCGCATTGACCGTTGAGGCAACGCGTTGCCGCGACGCTTCGATCAGTGCTCGGATGTCGCCCAGCAGCGCCGACGGCGCTGCGGATGACGTGATGGATGCCTTGCGTTTGCTCATGCCAGGGCCTCCGCCGGTTGCCGCGCGCCCGTGATGGCCTGACGTCGGCTGGCCACCAGCTCGGCCGCATCCCGCACCGGCTTGTCCTCGGTGTGGACGTAGTGCATGAACATCGCCACCGTCTTGTGGCCCGTCAGCTTCATGCCAACCTTGGTCGGCACGCCAGAATTGGCAATGTCGGTAGTGGCCCGATGGCGGATGCCGTGCGTGCCGACGTGCGGCACGCCAGCGGCCTTGAGCACGCGCGTCCAGCCGCAATAGTGCTGGCCAAAAGTCAGGTGCCGGGTCGGATCGTTGGGAGACGGCAGGACGTAGGGGCAACCTTCCAGACGTGGCGCTGTCGAAAACAGCCGATAGGCTTCCTCGCTCATGGGCTTGGAAATGCCGCCGGTCTTGCTGTCGGGCCAGACGACGCGGCGCTTTTCCAGATCAACCCAGTCCCATTCGAGGGGGCAGATTTCGGAGCGGCGGGCGGCGAACTCGAATTGCAGGCGGATCGCCAGCGGGATGACGTAGTTCTCCAGTCCTTCCGCCTCCAGGTGTTCCAAGTGGCGGAAGATCCGCACCAGCTCATCGTCCACGATGAGCCGGGTTTCCTTGCCCGGCGGGTACATCGGGACGTGACGGCACGGATTCGTGCCGTCCGGGCGCAGGCCCCACACTTCGGCCAGGTTGAACATCTTTCGCAGCACGCCGAAGGTCTTGTTCGCCTCCCTCGGCTTATATGCGAGCTTCTTCATCAGCGCGGCCACGTCCGGGCGCTTCACGTCTTGCACCTTCATCCGCCCCATGATGGGGATGATGCAACGGTCGATCACGCCTTGGTAGCTGCGCTGGGTGGTGGGCTTGTTGCGCTGCTTGGAGTAGTCCTCCATGAAGGTGTGGCAATACTCCTTCATGGTCGGTGCCTTGCGGGCAGCGTTCTTGGCCGCACTCGGATCACCGCCCCGGCGCACCTCGGCCAGCCACTCCTGCGCCATGACGCGGGCCTGCTCGACGGTCAGCTCCCCGTACTGGCCCAGGGCGGGCTTGCGACGCTCGCCAGCGTTCGTGCGGTACTGGAGCATGAACACCTTGCGGCCTGCCGGGGTGATCTTGCACAGGAAGCCGGGCACCACGGTATCCCGCAGTTCGATGGCCTTGGCCTGGGGTTGGGCCGCATCGACTGCGGACTTGGTGAGCTTGATTCTTGCCATGATGACTCCTCGGAAACCTCGGTTTCCAAGAGCCGCATAGGAGCCACGCGACCGGAAGCCGGGTCAAGTTTCGGAAAGCACCGGCATATGATGGACGCGCCTAAGTTATTGATAAACCTGCTGTATCGAGGCTTGGCGTAGTCCAGCGAAATGCGGTACTGGAGTCATCGTGAAACAAAAAAAACCCGCTGTCGCGGGTATGGTTCTTGACCTCTTGCCGAGCTCGCCGATCTCGTTCTTCGCGGCGCTTGTCCTTGTGAACCGCGTGTCCGCATGCGTTGAACAGGACTGGAATCAGGGCGTTCCGGGGTTTCAGGCGCTTCTGCTTCTTCATTTCTTCATGCTCCAAGGAAGGTGACCGATCCATGCCTTGGTCACCTTGCCCCCGTGCAAGTTCGCGGCGCGATGCTCAGCGGAACACGATCGTCTTGTTGCCATGCACCAGCACCCGGTCTTCCAGGTGGTAGCGCAGGCCGCGGGCGAGCACGGTTTTCTCGATGTCCTTGCCGTAGCGGACCATGTCCTCGACGGCGTCGGAGTGGTCGATGCGAATCACGTCCTGCTCGATGATCGGCCCCTGGTCGAGGTCGGCGGTGACGTAGTGGCAGGTGGCGCCGATGAGCTTGACGCCCTTGTCGTAAGCCTGGTGGTAGGGCTTGGCGCCAACAAAGCTGGGCAGGAAGCTGTGGTGGATGTTGATGATGCGGCCCGGGTAGGCGGCGCACAGGTCCGGCGACAGAATCTGCATGTAGCGCGCCAGCACCATGGTGTCGCCGTGCACTTCCTCGAAGATGCGCTGCACTTCGGCGTAGGCGGCGGCCTTGTTGTCGGCGGTGACGGGCACGTGATGGAAGGGGATGCCGTGCCATTCGACGACGCCGCGGAAGGTGTCGTGGTTCGAGATCACGCAAGGGATCTCGATGTCCAGTTCCTTCGACTGCCAGCGCGCCAGCAGGTCGTACAGGCAGTGTTCCTGCTTGGAGACCAGCACCACGACGCGCTTCTTGACCGCGCTGTCGGTGATCTTCCAGTCCATCTGCAGTTCTTCGGCAATGGGGCGGAAGCGCTCGCGGAACTCGCTCAGCATGAAAGGCAGCGAGTCGGCGCGGATTTCGATGCGCATGAAGTAGCGCCCGCGCTTGTCGGCCTCCACCGCCGGCTCGGCATGCAGCGCGGTTTCGAGAATCCAGCCTTTGTGTTCGGCGATGAAGCCCGACACTTTGGCGACGATGCCGGTGCGGTCGGGGCAGGAGGCGGACAGGGTGTAGAAGCGTTCGCGGTGCATGAGCGGAGATTGCCGGGATTCGTTGGAGAAGAGACTGCCGCCCCCTTTGGCGGGGGCGGCAAGCGTGAAGATCGGGCCCGGGCCCCTGGCCACGGGGCTCGCAGGATTCAGCCGGCTTTGGCGAAGGCCTTGTCGATCTCGGCGCGCAGGCCGGCGTAGTCGCGCACCACCGGATACTGCGGAAACTCGCGCACGACGTTTTCCGGCGGATGGAACAGGATGCCGCCGTGGGCTTCGCCCAGCATCGCGGTGTCGTTGTAGGAGTCGCCCGCGGCGACGACCTTGAAGTTGAGTTCCTTGAACCGCCTGACCGCCTCGCGCTTCTGGTCAGGCATGCGCAGATGGTAGTCGACCAGGACGCCCTCGTCGTTGGCTTCGAGGCTGTGGCAGAACAGGGTCGGCAGGCCGAGCTGCTTCATCAGCGGCTTGGCGAATTCGTAGAAGGTGTCGGACAGGATCACCACCTGGTAGGTGTCGCGCAGTTCGTCGAGGAACCGGCGCGCGCCTTCCATCGGCCCCATGCTGGCGATGACATCCTGGATGTCGGGCAGGCCGAGCTTTTTCTCCGCCAGGATGTTCAGGCGGTACTTCATCAGCGTGTCGTAGTCGGGCTCGTCACGCGTGGTGCGGCGTAGTTCGGGGATGCCGGTTCGCTCGGCGAATTCGATCCAGATTTCGGGGACCAGCACACCTTCGAGGTCGAGACAGACGATACGCACCGTACGCTCCTGCGGACAAGATTTTGGCAAAGCCGCAATTCTAGCATCGGCGCTCCCGCGCCGAATCGTGTCGGCCCGACAAGGCGTTCCGCGCAAGCATCGACCCGTGCGCAACTTCTCGACTACCGGGCAATCCCAGTGGCGTATGCTGGCACCAGGTGGAATACTCCCGGCAAATGGTGTGCCCGTACCCCTATGATCAAGCTCATTCCCATCGACAAGCTTCAACCCGGCATGTACATCCATGACCTGAACTGCGATTGGATGGAGCACAACTTCGTGCGCAACCGCTTTGCCGTCGATACGGCAGAAGTTGCGGCCAAGGTGCGGGCGCTGGGCGTGCATGAACTCTACATCGACACCGAGCGCGGCCTGGACGTGGCCGAGGCGCCGACGCAGGCGGACCACGCGCACGCGGTGGACAAGGCCATGCACGCCCTCGCGGCCAGCACCACGGCATCGGCGCGCAAGCCGTCGTTCGGGCACGAGGTCGAGCGCGCGCGCCGCCTGCATGGCGAAGCCAATCGCATCGTGCGCGACGTGATGGTCGACGTCCGGCTGGGCAGGCAGATCGAGATGGAACAGATCGAGCCGCTGGTGGCGCGCATCGTCGATTCGATCTTCAGCCGCCAGGACGCCCTGCTGCCGCTGGCGCGGCTGAAGGCGCACGACGAGTACACCTTCCAGCACTCGGTTTCGGTCTGTGCGCTGCTGACCTCGTTCGCGCGCGCGCTGGAACTGCCGCGCGAGATCATCCACGAGATCGCGGTCGGCGCCCTGCTGCATGACGTCGGCAAGGCCAGGGTGCCCGACGACATCCTGAACAAGCCGGCCAAGCTGACCGACGCCGAATTCGTGAAGATGAAGAGCCACGTCGTGCAGAGCAAGATCATCCTGGGGGCCACGCCGGGCATCAGCGACATCGCGCTGGACGTCGCCGCGCAGCACCACGAACGCTTCGACGGCACCGGCTACCCGAACAAGCTCAAGGGCGACGAAATCAGCCTGTACGGCCAGATGGGGGCGATCGTCGACGTCTATGACGCCATCACCTCGAACCGCGTCTATCACAAGGGCATGCCGGCCACCGAGGCGCTGCGCAAGCTGCTGGAATGGAGCAAGTTCCACTTCAAGCCGGAACTGGTGCACGCCTTCATCCGCGCGGTCGGCATCTACCCGACGGGCTCGCTGGTGCGGCTCGAAAGCCAGCGCCTGGCAGTGGTGCAGTCCCAGAACACGGAACAGTTGATGCAGCCGGTGGTGAAGGTCATCTTCCATATCCACGGCCACTACCTGAACCCCGAGACCATCGACCTGCGCCGCTCGCAGGACCACATCGTCGGCCACGAGGATTTCGACGCCTGGAACATCGATCCGGCGCTGTGGCTGCCGGCCTGAGGCGCGGCCGCAAGGCTCAATCGGCCGGAATCGCCTCCAGCGCCTCGTGCAGTTCGAGCCAGCGCAGCTCGGCCTCCTCGATGCGCCCGGCCAGCTCCGCCTGGCGCTTGTTGAAGGCCGGCACCTCGCCGGCCTGCTGGCCGGTGTACAGGGCCGGATCGGCCAGGCGCGCGTCGATCTCGGCCTTTTCCTTGCTCCATGCCGCCAGGCGCTTGTCGATCTGCTCGATCTCCTTCACCAGCGGGCGGCGCGCGGCCAGCCGCGCCTGGCGGTCGGCCGCGGCCTGGGCGCGGTCGGCCTTGCG
>NZ_AMXE01000018.1 GCF_000310205.1 Thauera linaloolentis 47Lol = DSM 12138
GCCGAGGGCGAGGCGCCCGCTGCCGGCGGTGCCCGGCCGGCAGCGCCCGGGCCGCGCCTGCCGGGTGCGCACGTGCTGGTCGTGGACGACAGCGCGATGAATCGTGACCTGGTCGAGCGTGCGCTCGCCCTCGAGGGCGCCACCGCGACGCTGGCGGCCGACGGGCAGCAGGCGGTGCAATTGCTGAAGACCCGGCCGGACGGTTTCGACGCGGTGCTGATGGACGTGCAGATGCCGGTCATGGACGGCCTCAGCGCCACGCGGACGATTCGCGGCGAACTGGGGCTTGCCGGACTGCCGGTGATCGCTTTCACCGCTGGTGTCAGCGACGGCCAGCAGGCGGCGGCGCGTGATGCGGGGGCCAACGACGTCCTGCCCAAGCCGATGGACCTGGATGAGATGGCGGTCTTGCTGGCGCGCTGGATCAGGCCGGGCGCCGTCCGGGCGCCGGCGGCGGTCACGGCGGGCGGGGACGGCGGCGCCGGTTTTCCCGCCATCACCGGCATCGACCGGGAACGTGCCGCGCAGCGCGTGGGGCAGGACAGGGCGATGTTCATCGGCCTGCTCGAATTCTTCATCGAGGACAACGCCGGCGCGGCGGAGCAGGCGTGCCGCGAACTCGCGGCCGGCGCGCGCGAGGCGGCGGCGCGGCGCATGCATACGCTGCGCAGTAATGCCGGCTTCATCTGCGCGATGGAGATCATGGACGAGGCCGGTGCGCTGGAGTCGGCGATCGCGCAGGGCGAGCCCGGCGTGGATGCCCGGCTGGCGGCGCTGGGCGAGCGCATCGCGGCGCTGGTCGAAGCGAGCGCGCCCTGGCGCTGAGGCCTGCGGCCGGACCCGGGGCTGGCCGGCAGGTGCGGCCGGTGCCTATTCGCCGGCCGGCGCGCGGTCGATCGCGGACAGCGTCTGGTTGACGTCGAACAGCTTGGCGTTCACGCGGGGCACGCCGAAGCCGAGCAGCCGCGCCCGGTGCATGCGCAGATAGGCCTCGGCGCTGGTGCGGTCGGCGAACAGGTAGATGCCGCCGGCCTCGCCGGCGTCGCGGTTTTCGGTCCAGATCTTCCACTGCAGGCCGGGCTCGCGGGCGATCGACTCGGCCAGCTCGCGCATGGCTTCGCTCATGGTGTCGCCCCATGGGCCGGCGTAGGGAAAATCGACTTGCAGCAGTACGCTCATCGCAACGTTCTCCTCGGATGGGTTGGCGTGGCCCATTGTGCCCCGACGGCGGCCGGGCGGGACGGCTGTCTCGGGGATAATGGTGCTGTCCAACCCCACGGCAGGAATCGACCATGGAAAAAATCGTCTTTCTCGACCGCGACACGCTGGCGCCGCAGATCCGCCTGCGCCGTCCCGGCTTCGCCCACGACTATGTGGAGCACGCGCGCACTTCGCCCGGCGAACTGGCCGAACGCCTGCAGGGCGCCACGATCGCGATCACCAACAAGGTGCCGCTGCCGGGCGCGGAGCTCGAACGGCTGCCCGCGCTGCGCCTGGTTGCCGTGGCCGCGACCGGCACCGACCAGGTCGACAAGGCCGCCTGCCGGCGGCTCGGCGTGGCGGTGGCCAATATCCGCGGCTATTCGGTGCATTCGGTGCCGGAGCATGCCTTCGCCCTGATCCTGGCGCTGCGGCGCAACCTCGTGCCGTATCGCGGCGACGTGCTGGCCGGGGAGTGGCAGAAGTCCGGCCAGTTCTGCTTCTTCCACCACCCGATCCGCGACCTGAACGGCGCCCGCCTGGGCATCATCGGCGAGGGCGACCTCGGCCAGCGTGTGGCGGCCATCGGGCGCGCTTTCGGCATGCAGCCGCTGTTCGCCGCGCACAAGGGCAAGGCGGGCTATGGCCGGTTGTACACGTCATGGGACGAGGTGCTGGCGAGCAGCGACATCATCACCCTGCATTGTCCGCTGACCCCCGCGACGCGCGGCATGATCGGCCTGGCGGAGTTCCGCGCGATGCAGCGCAAGCCCCTGCTCATCAACACCGCGCGCGGCGGCCTGGTGGACGAGCATGCGCTGGCGCAGGCGCTGGACGAGGGGCTGATCAGCGGTGCGGGCTTCGATGTCGCCGATGGCGAGCCGCCCGCGGCAGACAGCCCGCTGATGCGCATCGCCGCCCGCCCCGACGTGATCCTGACGCCGCACGTGGCCTGGGCCTCGGACGAGGCGCAGCAGACCCTCGCCGACCAGTTGATCGACAACATCGAGAACTTTGTCGCCGGCAGGCCGAGCAACCTGGTGCAGGCGGTGTAGCGGGGCGCCGGCCCGGCCGCCGTGCAGGGCGTCAGCGCATCACGCTCTTTTCCAGAATCCGGTCGAGGCCGCGCATCACGGTGAGGTTCGCGCGCTCCATCGCCTGCAATTCGGCAAGCGCCTCTTCCAGCCTGCTCTGCGCATGCAGCGCCACGGCGCGTTGCGCATGCACGTGCACCGCGCGATGCGGCGCTTCGAGCTCGGCGTAGCCGGCCAGACCGGCGAAGCGCTCGCGGCCTTCGCCATCGTAATACCACTGGCCGAGACGGCAGTGTTTCTCGTCAGGCAGGGCGTCGGCGCGCAGCGCGGAGCCCCCGAGGAAGACCTTGTACACCTCGAGTTTCAGGGTGAGTTCGTCGAGATTGGCCAGCTCCACGTTCGCGAGCACCGCCGATGAGGTGACGGCCCGTTCCATGCGCCGCGACAGATCGAGCAGCTGTTTCATGCTGAGCACTGCCTGTGCGCTGTCTGTGGCGTAGCGGCTGGCGTCTTCCGCGCCGGCCTCCATCACTTTGCGTGCGGCGCGCGTCTCGTCCTGGATGTTCTCGACCAGGACCGCGATTTCGGTGGTGGCGCTGGCCGTGCGTTCGGCCAGCTTGCGCACTTCGTCGGCGACCACGGCGAACCCACGCCCGGCCTCGCCGGCGCGCGCGGCCTCGATTGCGGCGTTGAGCGCGAGCAGGTTGGTCTGATCCGCGATTTCCTTGATCAGCCGGATGATGCCGCCGATCTCGTCGGCGCGGCGGCTGAGGACCGTGACGTTTCGGGAAGCCTCGTCCATGCGCTCGAACATCGTGCCGAGGTTGCCGGCGATCTGCTCGAAGGCCGACCGGTTGGTGTCGGACTGCGCGGCGGCTTCGAGCGCGGACGCCTTTTCGTCGTTGAGTGTGGTCGTGAGCCGGAAGAAGGATTCCCGTACGCCGCAGAGCGAACTGCCGAAACTCCCCAGGCTGGCGAAAACGCCGTCGAGGACCATGCGTTCGCGGCGCAGGGTTTCGGCTTCGACGCGCAGCTCGAGCCGTTCGGCCTCGAGGGCCTGCACGCGTGCCTGCAGGCTTGCATTGGCTTGCTGCAACGACTGGTTGTCGGCTTCGCTGCGGCGCAGGTCCGCTTTTTGTCGGGAGAAGAACATGGAAGTGCTCGGAGGAGGGGCCGGGGTATGCGGAGGCGCCGGGTGGAGCGGCTTGCCGCTAGCGGGGCGGGTGTTGGGGGGCGCCCTGCGCGAACAAGGTTTCGATGGCCGGGAACAACGTGCGCTCCTCGAAGCGCACGTGTGCGATCAGCGCCTGTCCGGCCTCGGCCTCGCCCGCGCCGTTCGAGGCTGCGGCAAACAGCGCATGCAGTTGCGCGTGTTCGTCGCGCAGCCGTGCGGCCAGTGCAAGGTGGCCGTGCCTTTGGAGCAGGGGAAGGAGGTCGCGCTCTTCTTCGGCAAAATGTGCGGCCAGCGCGGGGTATTCGGCACGTAGTTCGCCTGCCGCGCCGCCGGCGAGGAGGTGCCGCCCCAGCCGGAGTGCGGCGTGGTGTTCGCGGGACAACTGGATGAGTTGAGGGTGGCGCTTCATGCTGGATCCTCCGGTGGCTTAAGATTCATGTTAAATGACTCTTTTAAAGAGTCAACGTAAATGAATCTATTGGTGTTAGATTTTCACGCTTCCGACTCACCGGCCGTCCGAGCGATGCCTGTATGAACATCACCCAGCACACTGACTATGCCTTTCGCCTGTTGATGTATCTCGGCGCCTGTCCGGGCCGGCGCGTCACGATTCGGGAGGTGGCGGAGCGGTTCGAGATCTCGCGCAGCCACCTGATGAAGGTGGTCACCGAACTGGTAGCCAAGGGCTTCGTCGATGGCGCACGGGGGAAAGGCGGCGGGCTGATGCTGGCGCGCGCGCCGGGTGCCATCGGCCTCGGCGAAGTGGTTCGCCAGATGGAGCCCAGCCTCGAATTGCTGGAATGCTTCGGTGCCGGCTCGCAATGCCTGCTAGATCCCGTCTGCCGCCTGAAGGGCGTGCTGGGACAGGCCTTGCAGACTTTTTTGGCCGAGCTGGACCGGACCACGCTGGCCGACCTCCTTGGCCACGATGGGCGGCTCCAGAGGGTGCTTGGCCTGGATGTGCCGCAGCCGGCAGCGGCAAGGCCGGCGATCCCGATCAGGACCGCCGGGAGCTGAATGGTTCGGGGCCCGGCCGGCGGCGTGCCAGCCGGGCGGCCTCAGGAGGCTTCGCCGTTCGGCGGCTCGCCGGCAAAAAAGCGCCCGCCCAGCTCTTCCAGCCCCAGCGTCTGCAGCAGACCGCGCAGGCGCTCGGCGGCGCGGCCGCGCGGCAGTCCCTTGTAGCTGGCGATGATGAGCTCGTTCTTCATCGAATGCTCCCAGCCGACGAGCTCGGTCACCGTCACCTGGTAGCCGTGCGCTTCGAGCTGCAGGCAGCGCAGGACGTTGGTGACGTGGCTGCCGAATTCGCGCGTGTGGATGGGGTGGCGCCACAGCTCGGCGAGGCCGTTCCTGAGCGCCTGCTGCTTGTTCTTGCGCAGCACCGCGGCGACTTCGGCCTGGCAGCAGGGTACCAGCACGATGAAGCGCGCCTGCTTTGCCAGCGCGAAGCGGATCGCGTCGTCGGTGGCGGTGTTGCAGGCGTGCAGCGCGGTGACGACGTCGATGTGGCCGGGCAGGTGCTCGGACTCGATCGATTCGGCCACCGTCAGCCCGTGGAAGCGCATGCTGGCCGAAAAGCCCAGCTTGTCTGCCAGGCGGCGCGAACTCATCACCAGTTCGTCGCGTGTCTCGATGCCGTGGATGCGGCCGGCGGGCGCGTGCTGCTTGAAGAACAGGTCGTGCAGGATGAAGCCGAGGTAGGACTTGCCCGCGCCGTGGTCGACGAGCTGGATGTCCGGCCGCGCGGCCAGCGCTTCGGCCAGCAGCGGCTCGATGAACTGGTACAGGTGATAGACCTGCTTGAGCTTGCGCCGGCTGTCCTGGTTCAGTTTGCCGTCGCGGGTCAGGATGTGGAGCTGCTTGAGCAGCTCGATCGACTGCTCGGGGCGGATCTCAGGGGGCAGGGCGCTCATTGCTTGATGTCGCTCCACTCGGCGCCGGTCAGCGCCCGCAACTGCGCCGGGGTGAGCGGGAACACCGAAAACGGCGTGCCGGCGGCGGCCCACAACTGCTCGAAGCGCTGCAGATCTTCGTCCAGCAGCAGCTTCACCGGCTGTGCGTGACCGATGGGGGCAACGCCGCCGATGGCGTAGCCGGTGGCCTCGCGCACGAAGTCGGCGTCGGCGCGGCCGATCTTCTCGCCGACCAGGGCTGCGACCTTGGCTTCGCTGACGCGATTGTCGCCGCTGGCGACGACGACGACCGCCTGGCCGCTTTCCTTGCCGCGGAACACGACCGACTTGGCGATTTCGGCCACGCTGCAGCCGATGGCCGCGGCGGCTTCGGCGCTGCTGCGGGTGGGTTGATCGAATTCGACGACCTGGGCCGTCGAGCCCGCGTCGGCCAGGCGTTGCTGGGTGCGCAGGGCGGTGGGGTGCTGGGCGGGTTTCATATGGATGGAGGGCGGGGAAGCGGAAGAGCGCAAGGATAAGGCGAAACCGGGCGCTTTCAGTCGGCCTGCCGGTCTCCGACGGGTGGAGCGGGCGTTGCGGCCCCGTATTCGGCGCCGGGGCGGCGTTTCAGCGTGTCGAGGTCCGAGTCCTCGATCCATTCGCGCCACACCGCCATCAGCACGGCCAGCACCACCGGCCCGAGGAACAGGCCCACGAGGCCGAAGGCCGCCAGGCCGCCGAGCACGCCGAACATCACCAGCACGAACGGGATGCGGGTGGCGTTGCTGATCACCAGCGGGCGCACGAGGTTGTCCACCCAGCTCACCACCAGCACGCCCCACAGCAGCAGGCCGATGCCGGCCGCGGTTTCGCCGCTGATCAGCAGCCATGCGGCGATCGAGCCCCAGGCGAAGGGGGTGCCGAAGGGGATCATGGCAATCAGTGCGGTGACCGCGCCGAGCAGCACCGGCGCCGCCACGCCCGCCCACCAGTAGCCCAGGCCGGCAACGAAGCCCTGGGCCAGCGCGGTGGCGACCAGCCCCCAGACGACAGCCTTGGTCATCGAGCCCACGGCGGACAGGTAGTCGTCCACCCGCCCGCCCAGAAAGCGCTTCAGCACCTGATGCACCTGCTGCAGGATGCGTTCGCCGTCGCGGTAGAGAAAGAACACGGTGATCAGCGCGAAGCCGAGCTTGGCAGCGTTGCGCCCGACGTCGCCGATCAGCGCGACGGCGTGGTCCGAGCCCAGGCGCACCCATTCGGTCAGTTGCGCACGGAAGGCCTCGGGGTCGCCGGTCAGTTCGTCGAGCAGTTGCTGCAGGTCGTCGCCGATCCAGGGCAGGTTGCGGATGAACTCGGGCAGGACGAGCGTGCCGTGGCGGATCTCGGCGGTGATGGCCGCGATCGCGAGCCCGGCCTCGTTGCGCAGCAGGCTCGCCAGCCACAGTGCCGGCAGCACGAAGGCGGCGGTCAGCATCAGGCTCATGATCAGCGCGCTCACGTTCGGGCGGTGCGGCATGCAGCGCGTCAGCCGCCGGTAGAGCGGCCAGGTCGCATAGGCGATGATGACCGCCCAGGCGACGGGGACGATGAAGGGGTTCAGTACCGCGTAGCTCAGCACCAGCAGCCCGCCGAGCAGCAGGCCGAGGATGACGCGGCGGGCGATTTTTTCGGCGACCTGGTCGATCATGCGGGCTCCATGGGAACGCGGGGTCGAGGTTGCCCCGGGGATGAGGCTGCCATTTCGTTGTGAGGCTGAACGTCGCGCGGCCGAAGCGTCCGACAGCCGGAGCCGGGCGCGCGTTCCGCTCAGCTTTCGTAGGCGGTCAGTACCACTTCCGCCGCTGCCTCGCGCAGGGGGATGAGCGCTTGGTAGGCCGCGGACGCAAACCAGTCCCGGAGCGCGGCGGCATTCGGGAAGCGCACCACGACCACGTCGGCCTCGGGGCAGAGCCCTGCGAGCGCGGCGAACTGCGTGCCTCTGAACACCAGTTCGCCGCCCCATGGTTCGAGGGTGGCGGGAACCTTGGCGCGATACGCGGCCCACAAGGTTTCGTCCTTGACCGTGATGCGGCCGATGGCGTATGCGCGATTCATTTTTGTCTCCGTATGTTGCGCCCGATGCGTCGGGGCGGGTGCGGCATCGCAGGCTTCACGCGCGGCGCGGGCGAGGGGCGGGCCGGAAAGGGAAGCGTAAACGAAAGAACCCGCTGACGAATCAGCGGGTTCCGGAGTTTTGGTGGTGATGGGCGGAATCGAACCGCCGACCTATGGGTTATGAATCCATCGCTCTAACCGTCTGAGCTACATCACCAACAGAGCGCGCGAATATAGCGGGTTTTGCAGAGGAGCGTCAACAGGCGGCGCTGCCTGCCAGGCAGTGCGCAGCGCCGAAGGGGGGCACGGTTTGCTTGCGTAGCGTTTGATTTATAAGGCTTTTATATTGACATCGCGTGTTCTATCGGGGATGATTCCGCGCCTGTTCACGTAACTTGCCACTCATTGTCGGCCGACGTCTTGCGCAAGATCCCCTTTTCACTTCTATTGCTGTCGCTGGCAGGAGCGCCCGGTTCCGCCGCACATGCGGCGCCGTCGCGGGCGTTCCCGGAAGATGCCCGCAAGACCACGATGACCTTCGCCTCCGCGGGAACCGTGCTGGTGGATGACGAGCCGGCCAGCCTCAGTCCCGGTGCGCAGATCCGCAACACCTACAACCGCATCGTGCTGCCTTCGCACATTCGCGGCGAATACAAGGTGCGCGTCAAGTTCGACAAGCATGGCCAGATACACCGGGTGTGGATCCTCACGCCCGAAGAGGCCGCCATTCCAGATCCGAAGCGGTAAGACCGCGGTGATTCGATTCCCCCGATGAAGAAACTCTACATCCGCACCTTCGGGTGCCAGATGAACGAGTACGACTCCGACAAGATGGCGGACGTGCTCGCTGCCGGCGAAGAGCTGGTCAAGACCGACAACCCCGAAGAAGCGGACGTGATCCTGTTCAACACCTGTTCGGTGCGCGAAAAGGCGCAGGAGCGGGTGTTCCACGACCTCGGCCGGGTACGGCTGCTGAAGCAGGCCAGGCCCGACCTGATCATCGGCGTGGGCGGCTGTGTGGCGAGCCAGGAAGGCGAGGCCATCGTCAGGCGCGCGCCCTATGTGGACGTGGTGTTCGGTCCGCAGACCCTGCACCGCCTGCCGAACCTGATCGAGGCGCGGCGCCGCACCGGCCGCTCGCAGGTGGATATCTCCTTCCCCGAGATCGAGAAGTTCGACGCGATGCCGCCGGCGCGCGTCGAAGGCGCCAGCGCCTTCGTCTCCATCATGGAAGGCTGTTCCAAGTACTGCACCTTCTGTGTCGTGCCCTACACCCGGGGCGAGGAAGTGTCGCGCCCGCTCGACGACATCCTCGCCGAGGTCGCCGGCCTGGCCGTGCAGGGCGTCAAGGAAGTGACGCTGCTCGGCCAGAACGTCAATGCCTGGCGTGGCGAACTGGTGCGCGAAAGCGGCGAGGAAGGCGATTTCGCCTTCCTGCTCGAATGCGTGGCCGAGATTCCAGGCATCGAGCGCATCCGCTACACCACCTCGCACCCGCGCGAGATGACCCAGCGCCTGATCGACTGCTATGCCACCATCCCCAAGCTGGTGTCGCAGCTGCACTTGCCGGTGCAGTCGGGTTCGGACCGCGTGCTGGCGGCGATGAAGCGCGGCTATTCGGCGCTGGAGTTCAAGTCCGTCGTGCGCAAGCTGCGCGCGGCGCGGCCGGACCTGTCGCTGACCTCGGATTTCATCGTCGGCTTCCCGGGCGAGACCGAGGCGGATTTCGACAAGACGATGAAGCTGATCGACGAGGTCGGCTTCGACGGCTCGTTCAGCTTCGTATACAGCGCCCGACCCGGCACCCCCGCGTCCGACCTCGAAGACCCGGTGCCGCAGGAGGCCAAGCTCGCCTGGCTGGCCCGCCTGCAGAAGCGCATCGACGAGCAGTACCAGGCCAACAGCGCGGCCATGGTCGGCACGGTGCAGCGCATCCTGGTCGAGGGCGCGGCGCGCAAGAACGCGGACGAAGAGCTGATGGGCCGCACCGACAACAACCGCGTGGTCAACTTCGCCGCGCCGTCGCTCAACCGCGACCGCCTGATCAACCAGTTCATCGACGTGCGCATCAGCGCAGCGTTGCCGCACAGCCTGCGCGGCGAGATCATCACCCGGGAATCCTGAATGGCGAAAACCCTGGAAGTCTTCTTCGAGCCGGCCGACAACGCCCGGCTCGCCAAGCTGTGCGGCGTGCTCGACGAGAACCTGCGCCAGATCGAGAACGCGTTCGACATCACCGTCGGCCGCCGTGGCGAGCAGTTCACGCTGCACGGCCATCCGGCCCAGGTCCTGCGTGGCGAAATGGCGCTGAAGCACTTTTATGAGCGCGCGGACAAGGATCTTTCCTTCGACGAGGTCCAGCTCGGCCTGGTCGAGATCGCCAACCGCGGAGAATCCACCGTGGCCTCGCCGGTGCTGATGACCCGCCGCAGCGAACTGCACGGCCGTACGCCGCGCCAGGTGGAATACCTGAAGAACATCCAGGAGCACGACATCACGTTCGGCATCGGCCCTGCCGGCACGGGCAAGACCTATCTGGCGGTGGCGTGCGCGGTCGATGCCTTCGAGCGCGAACTG
Organism: Thauera linaloolentis 47Lol = DSM 12138; assembly: GCF_000310205.1. Lineage (GTDB taxonomy): Bacteria > Pseudomonadota > Gammaproteobacteria > Burkholderiales > Rhodocyclaceae > Thauera > Thauera linaloolentis. Next base: position 9,975 of record NZ_AMXE01000018.1, read on the forward strand.
GTCGAGCGCATCATCCTGACGCGTCCGGCGGTCGAGGCCGGCGAGCGCCTGGGCTTCCTGCCCGGCGACCTGGCGCAGAAGGTCGATCCCTACCTGCGCCCGCTGTACGACGCGCTCTACGACCTGATGGGCTTCGACCGCGTCGGCAAGCTGTTCGAGCGCAGCCTGATCGAGGTCGCGCCGCTCGCCTTCATGCGCGGGCGTACGCTCAACAACGCCTTCATCATCCTCGACGAGGCGCAGAACACAACGCCCGAGCAGATGAAGATGTTCCTCACCCGCATCGGCTTCGGCGCCAAGGCGGTGGTGACCGGCGACCTCACCCAGGTCGACCTGGTGCGCGGCCAGCGCAGCGGCCTGAAGGAAGCACGCCAGGTGCTGGCCGGTGTGCGCGGCATCGCATTCACCGAGTTCGGCAAGGAAGACGTGGTCCGTCATCCGCTTGTCGCACGCATCGTGGAAGCTTATGACAACGAGGCTGCCCGTCTGGAGCAGGCCAAGGCGGGCGCAGCCCGACATCAGGATGAGGGAGACGCACATGCCGAAAGCGGCGGACAAGCCGATGGCTAGGCCCAGAATTCTTGCCATCGACGCCGAGGGCAAGACGACCCGTGTCAAGGCCGAGCGCCTGGAGATCGAGCTGGGCGGCGGGCGCAAGCTGCTGCTCGCCTTTCCCGAGCGCGCCTGGGGCGATCTGGAAATCGAGGCCGAGGGCGACAGCGACGACGTCGTGCCGATGCTGTCCCTGCAGCCCGGCGCCTGCAATCTGATGACGCTGCGCGTCGACCTGCACCACGATATGCTGCCGGCCGAGTCCGTCGAGTCGATCGACCTGCCGCAGAGCGACAGTCCGCCGGTACTCAAGCTGGCGGTGCAGAAGGCGGTCGACGGCCCGGACAAGGCCAGTGTGCCCAAGAAGCACAACATTCGCCGCTGGGCGCAGGCCGCGCTGCTGCGCGACGCCGAGGTGGCGGTGCGGCTGGTCGGGGAGGCCGAGGGGCGGGAGCTGAACCGGGCGTTCCGCGGCAAGGACTACGCCACCAATGTGCTCACCTTCGTCTATGGCGAAGGCGAGGAAGCGCACGAGCGGGGCGACGGCGGCGGACCGCTGGCGGGCGATCTGGTGCTGTGCGTGCCCGTCGTGCTGCGGGAGGCGGCCGAACAGGGCAAGACGGCGGAAGCCCATTTCGCCCATCTGGTGGTGCATGGTATGTTGCACCTGCAGGGCCACGACCACGAGAACGAGGCCGAGGCCCTGGACATGGAGAAACTCGAAACGGATATCCTCGGCGGTCTCGGCTACGCCGATCCGTATGCCTGACTGACTGCCATGCCCCGCGCGGGGCGGCCGCAGCCCGGCATGCGCCGCCCGTGGATCCTTCCACCCCCCTGACATGGACAGCCCCGCAAAACCCTCACTGATCGAGCGCATTTCCGCACTGTTGTCGCGTGAGCCGGAAGACCGCGACGACCTCCTTGCCCTGCTGCATGCCGCCTTCGAGCGCGATCTGCTCGATGGCGATGCCTTGTCCATCATCGAGGGCGCGCTGCAGATGTCCGACATGCAGGTGCACGACGTCATGGTGCCGCGCGCCCAGATGGATTGCGTGAGCCTCGCCGACCCGGTCGAGGAGATCGCCGGCTTCGTCGTCGACAAGGGGCATTCGCGCTTTCCGGCAATCGGCGAGGGCAAGGACGACGTCGTCGGCATCCTGCTCGCCAAGGATCTGCTGCGCTATTTCTCCGGACGCGAGTTCGACCTGAGCGGCATGCTGCGGCCGGCGGTCTTCATCCCGGAATCCAAGCGCCTCAACGTGCTGCTGCGCGAGTTCCGCGTCAGCCACAACCACATGGCGATCGTCGTCGACGAATACGGCGGCGTCGCCGGGCTGGTGACGATCGAGGACGTGCTCGAACAGATCGTCGGCGACATCGAGGACGAATACGATCTCGACGACATCGGCGACAGCATCCGGCTTGCCTACGACGGCCGCTACCGGGTCAAGGCGACGACCGGCATTGAGGATTTCAACAAGGCTTTCGCCACGCATTTCTGCGACGACGAGTACGAAACGATCGGCGGCCTGCTGATGCGTAAGTTCGGCCGCCTGCCCCAGCGCGGCGACGTGGTCGAGCTCGAAGGGCTCCGCTTCCAGGTGCTGCGCGCCGACACCCGGCGGCTGCATTCCCTGCTGGTCGAAGTGCTTACGCAGGCCCCATCCGGAGCAGGGGCGGCGACCGGCAGGACGGCGGCCGATTGATGCGCGTCCGCATTCCGTCCGCCCTGCTCGCGGGCGCTGCCAGCGTGCTCGCGTTCGAACCCTTCGCGTGGTTTCCGCTGATGTTCCTCAGCCTCGCCGTCCTGGCGCACCTGCTGGGCCGTTGCGGGCGGATGCGCGACGGTTTCTGGCTTGGCTTCGCCTGGGGCTGGGGCGCCTTCATCGCCGGCGTCTCCTGGCTGTATGTCGCGCTCAACCGCTATGGCGGCATGCCGGCGCCGCTCGCGGGGCTGGCGATCGCGCTGTTCTGCGCCTATCTCGCGCTTTACCCGGCGCTGGCAGGGGCATTGTTCGTGCGCCTCCGCGGCCTGGCCTGGCGGCTCGAACGGGGGAGGGGGGCCTTGGCCGCGGCGGCGGCGTTCGGGGCACTCTGGCTGCTCGGCGAGTGGCTGCGCGGCGTGCTCTTGACCGGCTTCCCGTGGCTGGCCGCAGGCTATTCGCAGACGCCCCCCAGCCCGCTGGCGGGCTACCTACCCTTGTTTGGCGTGTACGGTGCCGGCGGGCTGCTCGCCTTCCTTGCCGGGCTACTGGCCTTTGCCGACTGGCGGCGCGCGGCCGGGTGGCGGCCGCTGGTCACGGCGGCTGCAGTGCTGGCCGTCGTGCTGGCCGCGGGCGCGGGCCTGCTGGGGCGGAGCTGGACGAAGCCGGCCGGCGCGCCCGTCACCATCGCGCTGGCGCAGACCAACTTCGACCAGAGCCTGAAGTGGGACCCCGACCGCTTCGCCGACGTGCTGCGGGACAATCTCGACCTGGTGCGCGGTGAGTTCGGCCGCCCGGACCCGCCGGCCATCCTGGTCCTGCCCGAGACCACGCTGCCGACCCTGCTCGACTATCTGCCCGAAGGCTATCTGGATGAGCTGGGCCGCCTTGCCGCGGAGGCGGGGGGCGACCTGGTGCTCGGCGCGTTCCGGCGCGACGAGGCGGACCATATCTACAATGCGGCGATCAGCCTCGGCACCGCGCCGGCGCAGCGCTACGCGAAGCAACATCTCGTGCCCTTCGGCGAGTATTCGCCGCCGCTGTTCGGCTGGTTCTACCGCCTGGCCAGTATTCCCATGTCGGACCAGACCCGTGGCGCGCCCGGCCAGCCGCCGATGGCGCTCGATGGGCAGCGCATCGCCCTCAACATCTGCTACGAGGACTTGTTCGGCGCCGAGCTCATTCACGCGCTGCCGCAGGCCACGCTGCTGCTCAATATTTCCAACCTCGCCTGGTATGGCGACTCCATCGCCCAGCCGCAGCACCTGCAGATCGCCCGCGTGCGGGCGCTGGAAACCGGCCGCCCCATGTTGCGCTCGACCAACACCGGCATGACGGCGGTCGTGCAGCCGGATGGCCGCGTGGCGGGCGTGCTACCCGCCTTCAAGCGCGGCGTACTGCGCATGAGCGTGCAGGGCTACGAAGGGCTGACGCCGTATGCGCGCGTCGGCAACGGCCCCGCCCTGGCTGCGGCGCTGGCCGTGCTGCTGGCGCTGGTGGCATTGCGGCGCGCGGCTTTATCGCGCAGGTGATCCGTACGCGACCGGATGTCATAATCGCGGCCTCCCCATGATTTACGTCCGGCGCAGCGTCGCCACACCACAGAGATGAACAAGAAAACTGCCCGTATCGCCGTAGCCGTGACCGCCGTGGCCCTGACGCTGGCCTTGCCGCTTTCCGGCGCGTTTTCCGCCGACGTTCCGGACGCGGCGCCGGCGCCGCGTCCGGCCCTGACCGTGAGCGTGGCGCAGCCCGCGCGCGTGCAGATGCTGCAGCGCCTGGTGGCCAATGGCGACATCGCCGCATGGCAGGAGGCCAGCGTCGGGACCGCGATCGGGGAGCAGCGCCTGGTCGAGGTGCGGGCGGACGTCGGCGACGCGGTGCGCGCCGGCCAGGTGCTTGCGGTGTTCGACGACGGCATGCCGCGCGCGGAGGCCGGGCAGGCGCGCGCCGCGCTGCTCGAGGCGGAGGCTGCGGCGGTGGAGGCGGTCGCCAATGCCAAGCGTGCGCGCACGCTGCGCGAAACCGGTGCGATGAGCGAACAGCAGGTGATCCAGTTCCTGACCGCCGAGAAGACCGCCCTGGCGCGCATCGCCTCGGCGAAGGCGACGCTCGCCGCGCGCGAGCTGCGCCTGCGCCACACTCGGGTGCTGGCGCTCGATGATGGAGTCATTTCGGCGCGCAGCGCCACCGTGGGCGCGGTGGCCGCGAACGGCGCCGAATTGTTCCGCATGATCCGCCAGGGGCGGCTGGAATGGCGCGCGCGCCTGACCGAGGCCGAGATCGGCCGCGTACACGTCGGCCAGACGGTGGCGCTGACGCTGGCTGACGGCAGCCGCCTGACGGGCAGGTTGCGCATGGTGGCGCCGACGGTCGATCCGCAGACGCGCTTCGGCCTCGTTTACGTCGACCTGCCGGTGAGCGGCGCGGAGGCCGGGCTGGCGAAGGCGGGGATGTTCGCGCGCGGCGAATTCGAGCTCGGCGAGGTCGAGGCGCTGACCGTGCCGCAGCAGGCGGTGGTGGTGCGCGAGGCCTTCAGCTATGTGTTCAGCGTCGGCGGCGATGGCCGTGTAGCCCAACTGAAGGTGGGCACCGGGCGCCGCGCCGGCGACCGCGTGGAGATCGTCGAGGGCCTGTCGGAAGACGCGCAGGTGGTGGTGGCCGGCGCCGGCTTCCTCAACGACGGCGATCTGGTGCGCATCGCCGAAGCCGTGCCGGCGCGCTGAGGGCCACGGGCGATGAACGTTTCCGCGTGGTCCATCCGCAATCCGATTCCGGCGGCGATGCTGTTTGTGCTGCTCAGCTTTGCCGGCCTGCTGTCGTTCAAGGCGATGAAGGTGCAGAACTTCCCCGACATCGACCTGCCGACGGTGACGGTGTCCGCCGTGCTGCCGGGCGCGACGCCGTCGCAGCTCGAGAACGATGTCGCGCGCAAGATCGAGAACGCGATCGCGACCCAGTCCGGACTCAAGCACATCTATACCAAGGCGCAGGACGGCAGCGTGCTGATCACCGCCGAATTCCGCCTCGAGAAGCCGGTGCAGGAGGCGGTGGACGACGTGCGTTCGGCCGTCGCCAGCGTGCGCGCCGACCTGCCGGGCGATCTGCGCGACCCGGTGGTGAACAAGGTCAACCTCGCCGGCACGCCGGTGCTGGCCTTCACCATCCGCTCGCCGCGCATGGACGACGAGGCTTTGTCCTGGTTCGTGGACAACGACGTGTCGCGCAAGCTGCTGGCGGTGCGCGGCGTGGGCGCGGTCACCCGTGTCGGCGGCGTGTCGCGCGAACTGCGCGTGACGCTCGACCCGCTGCGCCTCGAGGCGCTGGGGGTGAGCGCCGCCGAAGTGTCGCAGACGCTGCGCGAGGTGCAGACCGAGAGCGCGGGCGGGCGCGCGGACCTCGGCGATGGCGAGCAGCCGGTGCGCACGATGGCGACCGTCGCCTCGGCCGAGGCGCTCGGCAAGATCGAACTCGCGCTCGCCGACGGCCGTACACTGCGCCTGAGCGAACTGGCCAAGGTGGAGGACACCGTGGCCGAGCGGCGCTCGGCAGCCTTCCTCGACGGCAAACCGGTGGTCGGCTTCGAAGTCGCGCGCAGCCGGGGCGAGAGCGAGGTCGAAGTCGGCGCCGCGGTACTGGCGGCGCTCGCGGAGCTGCGCGTGGCGCGGCCGGATGTCGAAATCACCGAGGCCTTCAATTTCGTCGCGCCGGTGGAAGAGGAATACCAGGGTTCGCTGAACCTGCTGTACGAAGGCGCCGCGCTCGCGGTCATCGTCGTGTGGCTGTTCCTGCGTGACTGGCGGGCGACGCTGGTGTCGGCGGTGGCCCTGCCGCTGTCGGTGATCCCGGCCTTCCTCGGCATGTACCTGCTTGGTTTCTCGATCAATGTCATCACCCTGCTGGCCTTGTCGCTGGTGGTCGGCATCCTGGTGGATGACGCCATCGTCGAGGTCGAGAACATCGTGCGCCATCTGCGCATGGGCAAGACGCCCTACCAGGCGGCGATGGAGGCGGCGGACGAGATCGGCCTCGCGGTGATCGCCACCACCTTCACGCTGATCGCGGTGTTCCTGCCCACCGCCTTCATGAGCGGCGTCGCGGGCAAGTTCTTCAAGCAGTTCGGCTGGACCGCGTCGCTGGCGGTGTTCGCCTCGCTGGTGGTGGCGCGCGTGCTGACGCCGATGATGGCGGCCTACCTGCTCAAGCCCATCGTCGACAAGCACAGCGAGCCGGGCTGGCTGGCATGGTATTCGCGCTGGGCGGAGCGCTGCCTGCGCCATCGCGGCCTGACCATGCTCGCAGCGGCGGCCTTCTTCGTCGGCTCGGTGATGCTGATTCCGCTGCTGCCGACCGGCTTCATCCCGCCGGACGACAATTCGCAGACCCAGGTCTATCTGGAACTGCCGCCGGGGGTGACGCTGGCGCAGACGCTGGACACCGCCGAGCATGCGCGCCGGCTGGTGGCGGGCGTCGAGCACGTGCGCAGCATCTACACCACCGTCGGCGGCGGCAGTGCCGGCGGCGATCCGTTCGCGCCGCAGAGTGCCGCCGAGGTACGCAAGGCCACGCTGACGGTGCTGCTGTCGCCGCGCGCCGAGCGGCCGGTCAAGCAGGCGATCGAGAAGGACATCCGCGCGGTGCTGGAAACGCTGCCCGGCGTGCGCAGCAAGGTCGGGCTGGGCGGGTCGGGCGAGAAGTACATCCTCGTGTTGACGGGCGAGGATCCGGTCGCGCTGCAATCGGCGGCGCTCGCGGTCGAGCGCGACCTGCGCACGATCCCGGGGCTGGGCAGCATCGCCTCGACCGCGAGCCTGATCCGCCCCGAGATCGCGGTACGGCCGGATTTCGCACGTGCCGCCGACCTCGGCGTGACGAGCCGCGCCATCGGCGACACGCTGCGCGTCGCCACGGTCGGCGACTACGACATGGCGCTGGCCAAGCTCAACCTGTCGCAGCGCCAGGTGCCCATCCTCGTGCGCCTGGACGAATCCGCGCGCGAGAACCTCGCCCTGCTCGAACGCCTCGCCGTGCCGGGCGTGCGCGGCCCGGTGATGTTGGGGCAGGTCGCGACGCTGGAAGTGGCCGGCGGTCCGGCGGTGATCGACCGCTACGACCGCTCGCGCAACATCAACTTCGAGATCGAGCTGTCGGGGGCGCCGCTGGGCGAGGTCACGGCGGCGGTCGCGCAACTGCCGTCGGTGCGCAATCTGCCGCCGGGCGTGAAGGTCATCGAGATCGGCGACGCCGAGGTCATGGGCGAGCTGTTCGCCAGCTTCGGGCTGGCGATGCTCACCGGCGTGCTGTGCATCTACACGGTGCTGGTGCTGCTGTTCAAGGATCTGCTGCACCCGGTCACGATCCTCGTCGCCCTGCCGCTGTCGCTCGGCGGCGCCTTCGTCGCGCTGCTGGTGGCACAGAAGAGTTTCTCGATGCCTTCGCTGATCGGCCTGATCATGCTGATGGGCATCGCCACCAAGAACTCCATCCTGCTCGTCGAATACGCCATCGTCGCCTATCGCGACCACGGCCTGTCGCGCGCCGAGGCGTTGATCGACGCTTGCCGCAAGCGCGCCCGGCCCATCGTCATGACGACGATCGCAATGGGTGCCGGCATGATGCCGATCGCCATGGGGTCCGGCGGCTCCGACAGCAGCTTCCGCTCACCGATGGCGATCGCGGTGATCGGCGGGCTGATCACTTCGACCGTGCTCAGCCTGCTCGTGGTGCCGGTGGTCTACACCTACGTCGAAGGCTTCAAGCTGCGGGTGGCGCGGCTCTGGCGGCGTTCCTGAACGCACGCGCCGCCTGCCGCCGCGCGACCTCCCGGGGCAAGAAACCCCGGGGCAAGAAACCCCGGGGGGCCGCGGCGGTGCGGAGCGGGCAGATGCCGGGGGCTTTTCTGCGCATGCATGCGGGCAAGTACGCAGCGAGCGCCGAATCCCAGTAAAATCCCGGACTTTGCGTTCGCAGTGCGGCTCCGGGCCGCCCCACCGTCCAAGGCGCCATGTCCGTTCAGAAACCCACCTTCCAGCAAGTCATTCTCACGCTCCAGCATTTCTGGGGCGAACGCGGCTGCGTGCTGCTGCAGCCTTACGACCTCGAGGTCGGCGCCGGCACCAGCCATACCGCCACCTTCCTGCGCGCGATCGGCCCCGAACCGTGGAGTGCCGCCTACGTGCAGCCTTCGCGCCGCCCCAAGGATGGCCGCTACGGCGAGAACCCCAACCGCCTGCAGCACTACTACCAGTTCCAGGTCGTGCTCAAGCCGTCGCCGCTCGACATCCAGGAGCTGTACCTCGATTCGCTGCGCGCGCTGGGCATCGACCCGATGGCGCACGACATCCGCTTCGTCGAGGACGACTGGGAGAACCCCACGCTGGGCGCCTGGGGGCTGGGCTGGGAGGTATGGCTGGACGGCATGGAAGTCACCCAGTTCACCTACTTCCAGCAGGTCGGCGGCCTGGACTGCAAGCCGGTGCTGGGCGAGATCACCTACGGCATCGAGCGCCTGGCGATGTACCTGCAGGGCGTGGAGAACGTCTATGACCTGGTGTGGTCCGTGGCGCCTGACGGCCGCAAGGTCACCTACGGCGACGTCTATCACCAGAACGAGGTCGAGCAGTCGACCTTCAACTTCGAGCACAGCAACGTCGATTTCCTGTTCTCGCTGTTCGCCAGCTATGAATCCGAGGCCAAGCGCATCATGGATGTCGGTCTGGCGCTGCCGGCCTACGAGATGGTGCTCAAGGCCGCGCACACCTTCAACCTGCTCGATGCCCGCGGCGCCATCTCGGTGACCGAGCGCGCCGCCTACATCGGCCGCATCCGCAACCTGTCGCGCGCCGTGGCGCAGGCCTATTTCGAATCCCGCGAAGCCCTCGGCTTCCCGATGCTGAGCGCCAAGAAGGAGGGCGTGTGATGAACTGCGCGACCCTGCTTGTCGAACTGCTGACCGAAGAACTGCCGCCCAAGGCCCTGCCACGCCTCGGCGAGACCTTTGCCGGCAAGATCGCCGAAGGCCTGAAGGCGAAGGGGCTGGCCCCGGCCGACGCGGCCTTCCGCGCTTTCGCCAGCCCGCGCCGCCTCGCGGTGACGGTGGCGGGCGTGTCCGCCGAAGGTGCGGTGAAGGAAGTCACCGAGAAGCTGATGCCGGTCTCCGTCGCCCTCGACGTCGAGGGCAGGCCGACGCCGGCCCTGTTGAAGAAGCTGGAGGCGAAGGGTATTCCGGCCGATGCGGTGTCCGCTTTCGAGCGCCGCCTGGACGGCAAGGCCGAAGCCTTGTTCCACACCGCCACTGTGCCCGGTGCGAAGCTGGCCGACGTGCTGTCGGCCATCGTGCAGGACGCGATCAAGGCGCTGCCGATTCCCAAGGTGATGCACTGGGGCGATGGCGATGCCACGTTCGTGCGTCCGGTGCACAAGCTGACGATGCTGCACGGCGCCGAGGTCGTGCCCGGCCGCGTGCTCGACCTCGACGCTGGCCGCAGCACGCGCGGCCATCGCTTCATGAGCCGCGGCGACATCGACATCGCCAGCGCCGATGCCTACGAGCCCACGCTGCTGGCCGAAGGCAAGGTCGTTCCGAGCTTCGCCGAACGCCGCGACGACATCGAGCGCCAGTTGCTGGCCGAAGCGGCAAGGCAGGGCGCGCTGCTCGGCGAATACGCCGACCTGCTGGACGAGGTCGCCGCGCTGGTCGAGCATCCGACCGTGTATGTCGGCGAGTTCGAATCCGAGTTCCTCGCCGTGCCGCAGGAATGCCTGATCCTGACGATGCGCGCCAACCAGAAGTATTTTCCGCTGTTCGACGGCGTCGGCACGCTGCTCAACCGCTTCCTGATCGTGTCCAACATGCGGGTGGCCGATCCGTCCAACATCATCAGCGGCAATGCCCGCGTGGTGCGCCCGCGCCTGTCGGATGCGCGTTTCTTCTTCGAGCAGGACAAGAAGCAGACGCTCGAAGCCCGCCTGCCGCGCCTGGCGCCGGTCGTGTATCACAACAAGCTCGGCAGCGTGCTGGAGCGCGTCGAGCGTGTCGAGGCGCTGGCCGGCGCGATCGCTTCGCTGCTGCATGCCGACGCGGTCGCGGCGAAGCGTGCCGCGCGCCTGGCCAAGGCCGATCTCGTCACCGACATGGTCGGCGAGTTCCCCGAGCTGCAGGGCGTCATGGGCCGCTACTACGCCCTGGCCGACGGCGAGGGCGAGGTCGTGGCCGACGCCATCCAGGCCCACTACCAGCCGCGTTTCGCCGGCGATGCGCTGCCGGTGGGCAACGTCGCCGCCGCGGTGGCGCTGGCCGACAAGCTCGATGCGCTGGTCGGCTTCTTCGGCATCGGCATGGTGCCGACCGGCGACAAGGACCCCTTCGCGCTGCGCCGCGCCGCGCTGGGCGCGTTGCGCATCCTGATGGAAACGCCGCTGCCGCTCGAATTGCCGCGCCTCATCGACCTCGCCGCCGCCGGCTTCAAGCCGGGCCTGCTGACGGCCGGGGGCTTTGCCGCGCAGTTGCAGGACTTCATGTTCGAGCGCCTGAAGAACCTGCTCAGGGAGACGGGCCGCGACGGCGCGGTGATCGACGCCGTGCTGGCGCTCAGGCCCGCCCGCATCGATCTCGTGCCGGCCAAACTCGCGGCGGTGGAAACCTTCCGCGCGCTGCCCGAGGCCGATGCGCTGGCGGCCGCGAACAAGCGCATCGTCAACATCCTGAAAAAGGCGGAGGGCACGCCGGGCGAGCCCGACATCGCCCTGCTGCAGGAAGAGGCGGAAAAGGCATTGTTCCAGCGGGTGGTCGAGGTCGCGCCGCTGGTGCGTTCGCACGTCGCCAACGAGGACTACCGCGAGGCGCTGCGCGTGCTCGCGGGCCTGCGTGGCGGGGTGGACCGGTTCTTCGAGGACGTCATGGTCATGGCCGAAGAGCCGCTGACGCGCCAGAACCGCCTGGCCCTGCTCGCCCAGCTTGCTGGCCTGATGAACCAGGTGGCGGACATCTCGCGTCTGTCGGCCTGACCTAGCCCGGATCAACGACCATGCCGCTGAAGCTCATCATCCTCGACCGTGACGGCGTCATCAACGTCGACTCCGACCAGTTCATCAAGTCGCCCGACGAGTGGAAACCGATCCCCGGTTCGCTCGAAGCCATCGCCCGCCTCAACCAGTGGGGCTGGCGCGTGGTCGTCGCCTCGAACCAGTCGGGCGTCGGCCGCGGCCTGTTCGGCATGGACACGCTCAACGCGATCAACGAGAAGATGGTGCGCAGCCTGGCCCAGGTGGGCGGGCGGCTGGATGCGATCTTCTTCTGTCCGCATGCCGCCGACTCGACCTGCGAATGCCGCAAGCCGAAGTCCGGCCTGTTCCTGCAGATTGCGGAGCGTTTCAATGTGGATCTGCGCGGCGTGCCCTGCGTGGGCGACAGTCTGCGCGACCTGCAGGCCGGCGTGCGCCTGGGCTGCGAGCCCTATCTGGTGCTGACCGGCAAGGGCGAGGCGACGCGCGAAAGCCCGGACCTGCCACCGGGCACGCATGTCTTCTCCGACCTCGACGCCGTTGCCAGCGAGCTGACGTCCTCGCGCTGATCCGCCCGCGCCGTCTTCCCGATCCGTCCCGCCGCCAGCGTCCGGCGCGGCCACTTCCCGAGTCCCGACCGTGCACCTGATCCGCTCTTTCGTCTTCGCCGTCCTGCTCGCGCTGATCACGGTACCGTACGCGCTGTTCGCCATCCTGATCTTCTGGCTGCCGCCGATGACGCGGCACCGCCTGATCACATCCTGGGTACCGATCATGATGTGGGTCATCAAGCATGTGCTGGGCATCCGCTATCGCCTCATCGGCGCCGAGAACATGCCGGCGGGGCCCGCGGTGGTGCTCTCCAAGCACCAGTCCGCCTGGGAAACGATCGCGCTCCAGCAGATCTTTCCGCCGCTGTGCTACGTGCTGAAGCGTGAGCTGCTGCGCGTGCCGTTCTTCGGCTGGGGGCTGGCGAGCATTCCCGGCATCGCCATCGATCGTTCGGCGGGCAAGGATGCCCTGAGCCAGGTGGTCGAACAGGGCCGGGCGCGCCTGAAGGAGGGGTTGTGGGTGGTGGTGTTCCCCGAGGGGACGCGCGTGGCGCCGGGAACGACCGGCCGCTACAAGCCGGGCGGCGCGATTCTGGCCAAGCGCGCCGGGGTGCCGGTCGTGCCGGTTGCGCACAATGCCGGCGAGTTCTGGCGCCGCAATGCCTTCGTCAAGCGCCCGGGCGAGATCGTCGTCAGCATCGGGCCGGTGATCGAGGTCAAGGGCGTCAAGGCCGACGAGATCAATGGCCGCGCGGAAGCATGGATCGAGGCCGAGATGCGGCGGTTGTTCCCGCATCACTACGATGATCAGCCCGCTGCGGGATCGCGCCGGTAAGCAGGCATCGTTGCCCGGTCTTCGGAGTCCGGAACCTGCGCCGGCCTTCGCCATGGCGAGAACGGGGGCGGGCGTGGCCGTCAACGCAAAACGGCCCCGCAATGCGGGGCCGTTTCGTGAAGCCTGAAACCTTGAAGACTTAGGCGGCCTTCTTGGCAGCGGTCTTGGTCGAGGTGCTGACGGCCTTGACGGTGGCGTTGGTCGCGGCAGCCACGTTGGCTTCGGCGATTTCGGCGACTTGCTTGGCGGTCTTGCTGAGGCTGTCGTAGGCGCTGTTGGCGGCGGCGATGGCCGACTTCACGGCGGCGACGGCAACGTCCGAACCGGCGGGAGCCGACTTGGCGGCCTTGTCCAGAGCGGTGGCGACGCCCTTGTTCAGCTCGGCGACCTGGCCTTCCAGGACCTTCGACACTTCTTCCTGGCTCTGCGAGGTGATCTCGTAGACGCTGCGGGCGTAGGCGACGGCCTTCTCGACGATCGGCTGGGCCAGCGAGGTTTGCAGGTTCAGCAGTTCCTGGACGTCCTTGACGGCCAGCAGCGCCTTGGTGTTGGCAACGCCGTCTTCGAGGATCGAACGGGCGGTGTTCAGGTTCAGGGCGGCCAGGCGCTCGGCGCTGGCGAAAGCGGCGTTGGCCAGCGTCAGCAGGGTTTCGACGTTGGCTTTGTTGGAGGCGGCGAACTGCTCGGGGGTGATGAAGGCGGACATGGATATCTCCTCGGGAAATGGGTCAATGCAGGAACATCGGACTTCGATTCTGCCGCGATGTTGCGTTGCAGCATGGTCTGAATTATAGGGGTGGGGACTTCCGTGTCAAGCCATTTTTTGTGCATCGCACAATGGTGATGTGATTATTTTTCTCTATCGCCATTTGCCGGGAAAGCCTGCCGGCCAGGATGCCTGTGCGCGGGGCCTGTTCTTTCGCTTCGCATCATGCCGGGGAATCCTTACGGGAGCATGACGCGCGGGGATGCGGAAGGTGGATTCCGCGCAGGGAGGGCCGCAACGGGAACGGCCGCCTCTAGGCGGCCGTTCCCGTGCGCTGCAGCATCGCGGCGGGTCAGTCGTGGCCGAATTCCGGCTTGCGCTTTTCGACGAAAGCGGCCATGCCTTCCTTCTGATCCTTGAGCGCGAAGGCGGAGTGGAACACACGGCGCTCGAACAGCAGGCCTTCGTTGAGGCTGCTTTCGAAGGCGCGGTTGACCGATTCCTTGATCATCATGACCACGGGCAGCGAGAAGCCGGCAATGGTCTCGGCGGCGGCGAGGGCTTCGTCGACCAGCTTGTCCGCAGGCACGACGCGCGACACCAGGCCGGCCTTCTCGGCTTCGGCGGCATCCATGAAGCGTGCTGTCAGGCACAGGTCCATGGCCTTGGCCTTGCCGACCGCGCGTGGCAGGCGCTGCGTGCCGCCGGCGCCGGGCAGGATGCCGAGCTTGACTTCGGGCTGGCCGAATCGGGCGCTGTCGGCGGCGATGATGATGTCGCACATCATCGCCAGTTCGCATCCTCCGCCCAGCGCAAAGCCGGCAACCGCGGCGATGATCGGCTTGCGGCAGGTCTTCACGCGCTCCCAGTTGCGGGTGATGTAGTCGCCCTTGTAGGCGTCCATGTACGAAAACTCAGCCATTGCGCCGATGTCGGCACCGGCGGCGAAGGCCTTCTCGGAGCCGGTGATGACGATCGCACCGATGCCGTCGTCGGCTTCGAAGCCGTCGAGTGCAGCGCCGATCTCGTCCATGACCTGGTCGTTGAGGGCGTTCAGCGCCTTGGGCCGGTTCAGGGTGATCAGGCCGACGCGGCCGCGGGTTTCGGTGATGATGAGTTCGAAATTCATGCTGTCTCCAAGCGTGTTGCAGGAAGGGTGATTACTGCGGTGTGGCAGTCTTGTTGTCGTTCTTGGGCTGGATGACCGCGCGTACGCGTCCGTCGCCGGCCGGCTTGCTGCCCGGTGCATTGGTCGCGAGATAGTTCTCGGTGATCGCGTCGTACTCGATGTAGGCGCCGCGCACCTCGTCGCCGCCGCTGGTCACCCGCGCGCGATTGAACAGCCGCGCCTTCTCGTTGCGGCTGTCGTATTCGATGCGCTCGGCCTCGCCGTCGACGTATTCGTTGGTGGCTTCGCGCTTCTGCCGGAAGGTGGCGAGCTTGCCCTGGTTCGCGGTCGCCACGCCATTCTGGAAGCCGGCCGCATCCTGGGTGACGACGAGCTTGTCGCCCTTGATCAGCAGGCTGCCCTGGGTGAGGATCACGTTGCCTTCGAAGACATGCACCTTGTTGCGGTCATCGACCGTCATGCGGTCGGCTTCGATATTGACCGGCTGCTGGCGGTCGGCGTTTTCGGCGAACGCGGGCTGGCCGATGGCCACGAGGGCGAGGAGAAGAGTCGGGATCAAGGCTTTCATGAAGCGGGTCCTTGGCGGCGCGGCATGTTGACGTGAACCTTGCCGATGAGTTCGAGCGTGCCGAACAGATTGTCGGCGCGCATGCCCAGGGCGTCGGCGCGCGTCGCGCCGCGCGTCAGCAGTACGGGTGAGTCGGTGCGGGCCCGATAGGCGTCGGGCCACACGGTCAGGGTTTCGGAGTCGAGGGCCAGGGCGGGGTCGTCGGCCACGGCGGGGCGGCGCACGCGCACCTCGCCCTGCATGTCGACCTGTTCGCCGCCCGGCGATACTTCGGCATGGCGGGCGGTGATGCGTGTTTCGCGGCCTTCGCTGATCATGCGCAGGCGCGGCATGTCGAGCCGTGTGATGTCGCCTTGCGGGAAATGGCTCAGGCGGTCGGCGAACAGTTCGTAGCGCTGCGCGCCATTCGCACCGTAGCCGACGACGCGCGTGCCGTTGGCGATGAAGTCCGGTCCCGTCTGTTCTACGGCCGCTGCCGCCGGGTCTTCGACGCGGGTGACGCGCTCCAGCCATACGGAGGCGCCGGCCAGCAGGCCGAGCACGATGATCGGGTAGAGGCGGTAGGTGCTGCCCACTCAGATCACCTTGGCCTGCATCAGGTCGTGCGTGGTGAGTGCGCCGGCGAGGCCGCCGGCGGCGTCCAGCACCAGCAACTGGCTGATGCGCATGCGCTCCATCAATTCCGCTGCTTCCGCGGCCAGCGCTTCGGGGCCGATCGAGCGCGGGTTGCGCGTCATCACGTCGGTCAGTTTCGTGCTGCGGACGTCGCAGCCCTTTTCCAGCGCGCGGCGCAGGTCGCCGTCGGTGAAGATGCCGATCGGGCGCGAATTCGCGTCGCAGACCGCGGTCATGCCCATGCCGCCGGCGGTCATGGCCAGCAGTGCCTGGGTCAGCGGCGCGTCGGCTGCCACCATGGGCACGACATCGGCGGCGCGCATGACGTCGCCGACGTGCGTCAGCAGGCGCCGGCCGAGCGCGCCGCCGGGGTGCGAGCGGGCGAAATCGTCGGCGCCGAAGCCGCGTGCGTCGAGCAGGGCGACCGCCAGGGCATCGCCCAGGGCCAGCGCGGCCGTGGTGCTGGCGGTGGGCGCGAGGTTGAGCGGACAGGCTTCTTCGGCGACGGCGGCCTCGAGATGGATGTCGGCCTGCTGCGCCAGCGGCGATTCCGGGCGGCCGGTGATCGATATCAGCCGCGCGCCCTGACGCTTGACCAGGGGCACGATGGTCAGCACTTCCTCGCTGGTGCCCGAGTTCGAAAGCGCAATCACCACGTCCTCGGGGGTGATCATGCCCATGTCGCCGTGTGCGGCCTCGGCCGCGTGCACGAAATAGGCGGGCGTGCCGGTGCTGGCCAGCGTGGCGGCGAGCTTGCGCGCGATGTGGCCGGACTTGCCGATGCCGGTGACGATGACGCGCCCGCGCCGCCGCAGGATGAGCTCGACCGCACACTCGAACTCGGCCCCCAGGCGGTCGGCCAGGGCGGATACCGCTGCGGCCTCGATTCGAAGGACGCGGCGCGCAAGCGCGAGGGTGGGGCTTTCGGGGGCTTGGGTCATTGGGGGCGGGCGTCGCTGCTTCAGGCTGGAGACTGTCGGTCGCGCATATCGCCGATGCAGTGCTGACATGCATTTGCGCCGCGCCGGCGAAGACGCGCAATTGTATAACAGTCGGAGCGCCGCCCGGCGCCGGGGAAACGGCCGGATGCCTCGCCCCCGCCGCCCCGCCGCTTGCCGGGAGGGGCTACAGGCTGGCGCAGACGGTATAGCTGGCGTTGTCGTCCAGGGGGTTGTCGGTGGAGACGATGATGAGCGAGCCGCCGCTGTCGCTGCCCGCGCGCATCGAGCCGGCGGCCGGGTCGCCGTCGTCCAGTGCCAGGTCGAGCTGGCGCACGAGCTTGCCCGGGATGCCGCCCGAGCAGCTCAGGATGGCGCCGCGAATGCCGAGCAGGTTGCCGCCGCGCTGGACGCCGAGGCGTCCGCCCACCGCATTGCGCGGCAGGTAGCCGGCGTTGTCCGTGTCGCTGCTGCCGGTCGCCAGATCGGCCAGGCGCACGTGCTGCCAGAAGCGGAAGGATTCGCTGTCGGCAGCGTCGTCCCAGTTGCCGTCGATCACGCCGTTGCCATCGCCTTGCCCGGTGCACTCGCCGCTGTCCGGGCACAGGTGCAAGCGTGCGCGGGCGTCGTCTCCCGGCAGGGCGCGGAAGCGGTCCTGGTAGGCGTGGACCAGTGTCGGCAAGGTGCGGAAGTCCTGGGCGAGGTTCTTGACCTTGGCGCTGTCGATCAACTCCTGGCCCTTGAGCACGCCGCCCAGCAGCAGGCCGACGATCAGCAGCACGATTGCGATTTCGACGAGGGTGAAGCCTTGTTGACGGGGTTTCATGCGCGATGCCTCCGGTAACGGGGTTGGAAGAACGGGATTACAGGCGCCCGGCCTGGGCGAGGCGGGCGATCAGCAGCGGACGGCCGATCCACACCAGCAGGTCGTCGAAGCCGGCGGTGGGCTCGCCTGCCTGGTACTCGGGATGGGTGGCGGAGTAGCTGGCATTGCGCCCGTCGGCGCCGCGGTTGGCGCCAGCCGAGAACACGAGTGCGACCGCTTGCGAATCGCTGGTGGTGATGCGGCGGCCGTCGTGCGCGTAGATCTGCAGCCCGTCCGCCGGCATGCGTTCCGGCGTGATGAGGTGGTCGCTGAAGCTGCGGTCGACCCGGTAGCGCCAGTGGCCACCCCAGCCGTCGCCGGCCTGCAGGCGCTCGCCGCCCCAGGCATCGGTGGCGGGCATGCCCAGCGTGCGCCACGGCAGAATGCCCTCGACCGCCGTGTCGCAGGGCGGAGGGGCTTCCTGGCCGTAGCCGGGCTGGGCCGGGTCCGCCTCGATGCTGGGGCAGGGCAGGCGGCCGTGGATGATGGCGAAGCCGGTCAGCGCCTGCTGGATGTCGCGCAGGCGTTCGATCGTCGTCTGGCGGTCGCGGGCCTCCATGCGGCTGCCGAGCGGAACCAGCAGGCTGCCCGAAAGCAGCGTGAGGATGACGAGTACCACCGCCAGTTCGGCGAGGGTGAAGCCGGCCTGGCACGATCCGGAAAGCGTGCGCGACGGGGGCGGCCCGGGGGGTATGTTCAGTTCAGGCATCGGACGACGTCCTGGGTGGCGGGGCGCCGCGGGTCGGAGATCCGGAATCCGGGGGCGCCATGGAACTCGGGGATGCCGAGTGCGAAGTGCTGCGGGTTGTCGCCTTCGAGGTATTGCGTGATGTCGGCCCGATCGGCGGGAGTATTGCGCTGCTGGCGGCCGTTGCCGTCGCGGATGCGCTCGCCGCCGAACAGCAGTACGGCGCGGCAGCTTTCCGAGTGTGGGCGGGTCGAGTCGATGAAGCCGATGCATGCGCTGCCGTCGCTGCACAGGGCGATGTGGAACTGGTCGCGCCAGTTGTCGTGGGCCGCGGCGGCGGGGGCGGGCACGCCCAGTTCCGCGGCCGAAGGAAGTCCGCCGGTCAACAGCAGGCCGCCGGGCGTCGCGTGCGCATGCCGGGCGAGGAGCACGGTATCGGCGAGCCGCGTGGCCAGATGCTGTGCGGCGATTTCGCCGATGCGGTCGATGTAGGTGGCGAAGTCGCTGCGCCGGCGCAGGGCGTCGTACAGGTCGTCTACGCCCAGCCAGGCGATGAGATCGTTGCGCGCGGGGCTGCCGATGCTTCCTTGCCGGACAGGCAGCGTAGCGCCGGAGGCGAGGCCGGTGCCGGCTTCGACGAAGGCGTCGAAGTCGTTCGCGGCGCTGTCGGTGCCGGCGCAGGGGGCGCTGCTGCCGCTGTTGCGATGCTGGCCGTCGAGCGGCGGACCGGGGGCGAGGATCACCGCGATGGCGAGGCCGTTCGGCGATGCGGCGGGCAAGGCCGCGCCGTCGTCGCCCTGCAGGGCGAACTGGCCCGGGCTGTCCCAGTTGAGCGATGTGGCCTTCGGGTTGTGCTTGACGCTGGCTGCGACGGCGTACCACAGGCATTCTCCCCAGCCGTCGCGCAGTTCGGGAAGGGCGAGGGTTCGCCAGGGCAGTCGCCCGGCTGCCGACAGGCCGCGAGCGCCGCAGGCGCCGAGCGTGGTCGAGCCCGTGTTGCCGGCATCCGGGCAGGGCAGGTAGCCATAATCCTGGCCGTCATGGCTTTCGCCGTAGCTGATCGCGTAGCCGAGCAAGGCCTCGCGCGCCTGCGACAGCGCCGAGATGCTGCGCGCCTGGGCCTGGGCACGAAAGCGCGCGTCGAGCCCGCCGTGGGCGAGCAGCCCGCCGGCGCCGAGCAGGATGGCGAGCGCGAGGGCGGCGATCAGGCCGTGGCCGGAGGCCCGCGTGTGCGTGCGCCTCATTCGGGCTGCCTCGCGTCCTGCTCGTCTGCGGCCAGCGGCGCCTGGGCGGGGGGCGTGTCCGCAGGCGGCTGCCAGGCGTCGCCGGTGCGCAGCCGTTCACGCGGGCTGTGTCGCGGAATCAGCTCCAGGGCGGGAAACGGCGCCGCACGCAGCGCCTGGGGCAGCGGGCCCGGCGTTCCGTCCAGCCAGAGCGTGAGCGCTCCGCTCGACTGGCGCACGAGGCCGTCGATGCGTCGCGGCGGTGGTGCGGCGGGCATCGGTCTTGCCACGACCGCCGCGGGGGGCGCGGAGGGGAGCGGCGGTTCGTCCAGGATGCGGCGTTCGTCGGGTGTGAAGAACAGGCGGCCGAGGCCGGCCTCGGTAGCCGCATCGGGGAGGGCGCTCGTTGCGGCGCCGGCCGGCGCCACGATGGCCGCGGCCAGGAGCAGAGCCGTGCGGGCAGGGGGACGATGCCTGGGGTGCGTCATCGCGAAGCCTCCCGGGTCGCCACGGAAAGCGTCAGCCAGTCGAGCCGGCAGCGGGCATGCACGCGTTTGGCCGCGTCCTCGCCACGGCGCGCCAGCGTGCAGCCGCGGGGCAGGATCAGTGCGCCGCGCATGGAAGCCAGCGCGTCGATCAGCGCCGGGAGCCGGCCTTCATGCCGGAGTGCGGCGTCGATTTCCAGGCGATGGGAGATGAGGAGGACGCCGTTCGTGTCCTCCAGCAGCCGTGCAGGGGCGAAGCGGAGCGTGTCGCCGCCGATGCCCTGCCGTATCTGGATGCGTGACGCCCCGGCGGTCCAGGCCGAGGGATCGGGCGGCTGCATCGCGCCTGCGGAGGCCAGGGCTTTCCAGCGTTCGAGCGCGGGCTGCAGTTCGTGCTGTTGCTGCCGCAGCGCCTCCATCTCGGCCATGAGGCCGGCATGCCAGCGCTGCGTCGCCGACAGCGTCGCCAGGGCTTCGTCTCGCGCACCGCTTGACCAGGACGCGGCGCCGATGCCGCCAGCCGCGAGTGCTGCGGCCAGCAGCAGGGCGGGGACGGGGGGCGGCGAGGGGGCGGTTCGTACGGGGTTCATCGGTGCGGTCCTTGCGTATGGCCCAGTGGCAGGAGCAGCTCGACATGGGCGTCGCCCCCGCTGCCGATGCGCAGGCCGATGTCCTGCGCGCCCGTTGCCGAGAGGCGGGCGATGAAGGCGTCGAGGGCGGCGTTGCCGGCGGCGTCCATCCGGGGCTGCCGGGCCGTGTCCGCAGAGAGGCTCAGCTTCACCTGGGCGAAGGCCTGCCTTGTGTCGCCGGTGGGCGAGGCCGACCAGTCCAGGGTCTGCAGGGCAAGCCCCGGGCTGTGGTCGAGGATGGCCGCCATCGGGCCGAGGACGGCGAGTGGCGCGACCGCCGCGCTGCGTTCGCGGGTGACCAGGCGCATGCTGTGGATGATCTGCGCGGGCGGCGCGTCCAGGTCTGCATGTCCGGCTTCCACTGCGGCGCGCTCGCGCTGCAGGCGGCCGATGTCGCGCTCCAGTGCGGTGTTCCGCTCGCGCGCTTCCTGTGCTGCCTTCCAGTCGAGGCCGGCCATGCCCGCCCCGCCGATGAACAGCAGCAGCCCGGCGCCAAGCGTGAAGGAAAGAGCGCGGCGCGGATGCGTCGCTGCGCCATGGCCGGAATCGGGCCAGCCCAGGCGCCGCGGGGCCCGCGCCAGCCAGCGCAGTAGCAAGGCGCTGCTGTCCGTGGCGGGGGTATCGGCCAGGGGGGGGCCGAGTTCCGCCGGATCGAGATGCCGCAGCGAGGTGCCGCCGGGGGGCGGAGGGGCATCGCCGGCCACCGTCGCTGGGGCGAGCACGACGACTTGTATGCGCTCGCCGCGGCCGGGCTGGATGGAACTGGCGTAGTGCAGCGTGCGATCGACTTCCGCCCGCCATTCCGTGTCCTGCAGCGAGGTTTCGGCGCTGAAGCCTTCCACCAGCCGTGACAGCCGCGCCCTGCGGCCTTCGGCCAGGGTCAGGCGCATGCCTGCGCGGCTGAAGCTGACGACCAGGCCGGGGTCGCTCGGCAGGAAATGGGCGATCAGTTCGCTGGCCGGGACCAGCCGTTCGCCTGCAAGCCCGGCGTCGTGCAGGACGGCTATCCAGGCCTCGATTCTCGCGGGACGGGCGAGGCCGCTGAACAACACCTGCTCGGTATTGGCCTGGCGGTCGACGGCGAGTGTCTCGGCCTTTGCGTAGGCGGGTTGCGGGTACCACGTGGCGAGGCGCCGCGAGACCAGGGCGCGGCGGTCGGCGCCGCGCACGCGAGGCAGTGTCTCGAGCTCGTGGCTTTCATCGGGCAGGTCCGCCAGGATGCGGTAGCGGGCCTTGCGGTGCCGTCCCTTCAGCCATTCGGCGAAGGTGTGCCGTTCGCCTTCGCCGAATGCGGCGAGGCGGACGATCGCATGTTCATGGCACTGGAACGCTTCCAGGCCGAGCGCATCGATACGGAGCAGGATCGGGGGGGTCGGCATGGCTGGATCCGGTTCAGACCGGGAGGCGGGTGATGATGTCGTAGATGGGGCCGAGCACCGCGGTGGCGATCCACAGCAGCAGGCCACCCATCGCCAGCGTCAGCGCGGGCTCGATCGCGGCCTGCAGGCGGCCGACTGCGTCGGCGACGTCGCGCCGGTAGATCGTGGCGACATTGCCCAGCGCGCGGTCCAGGCCGCCCGTCTGTTCGCCGACCTTGAGCATGCGTTCGACCAGCGGCGGGAACAGGCCGCTGGCACCGAAGGCGGCCGAGACGGTATGGCCTTGCTCGATCTGGTGGCTGGCGTGGCGCAGGGCGTCGCGCAGGGCGAGGTTGCCGGCGGCGTCCTGGGTGATGCGCAGGGCGTCGATGATCGTGATGCCGGAGGCGTAGAGCGTGGCGAGGACGCCGGCGAAGCGGGCGAGGGCGAGCTTGGTCTGGATTTCGCCGGCGATCGGGAGGCGCAGCAGCAGGCGGTGCAGGCGCGTGCGGGCGGACTCCGAGCGCGCCAGCGTCCAGCGCGCGCCGCCGAATGCCAGCGCGGCGATACCGAGCAGGGCCCACCAGGCCTGCGTCACCAGGTGCGACAGGCCGATGAGCAGGCGTGTCTGCAGCGGCAGTGTCTGGCCGCTGCTGCGGAACAGCTTTTCCAGTTCGGGTACCACGTGGACGAGGGCGACGACGAGGGCGAGCAGCATCAGGAAGGCCACGATCGCGGGGTAGATGGCGATGCGGCGGGCGTAGCCGACGAGTTCGTCTTCGTGTTCGAGCGCGGCGCCGATGTCACGCACCGCTTCGGGCAGGCGGCCGGCCTGTTCCCCCGCCCGCAGCAGGGCGACGGTGGCGGACGGGAATACGGCCGGCTGGCGGGCAGCGGCCTCGGACATCGGCTGGCCGCGCTCGATGTCGGCGAGCAGCGTCGCGACCACCATGCGCATGCGCGGATGCGTGGTGGCGTCGCGCAGCGCGCCCAGGCTTTCGAAGGGCGGTACGCCGGCCGCCAGCAGTTGCTCGAGGTGGAAGCAGAAGTGGATCAGTTCGCGGCGTGGAAGGCGCCGGCCGGGCAGGCCGGGCGTGCGCCGTGGCTCGCCGTTGATGAAGACGAGGCCCTGGCCCAGCAGCCGGGTTTCCAGGTCGGAGAGGTCTGCCGCGTCCAGGTCGCCGCGGAGCATGCGGCCGTCGGCCGCCATCGCCCGGTAACGGTAGGTTCTCATGCGCACGGCCCCCGTGCGGCCGCATGGCTGGCGAGGTCGACGACGCGCGCCAGTTCGGCGAGCGAGGTGGTGCCGTCGAGCACGCGGCGCACGCCATCGTCCGCGAGGCCGAGATGCCCGCGGGCATGCAAGGCCGCGCGCAGCACACCCGGGCCGGCGCCGGCGGCGATTTGTTCGTCGAGGGCGGCATCGACGTGCAGCAGTTCCATGATGGCACGCCGTCCGCGGTAGCCGTGAAAGCCGCATTCGATGCAGCCGGAGGGTGTGAACAGGGGCGGCGCGGCGTCGGCCGGCAGGCCGAGCAGGCGGCATTCGCCGGGTGATGCGGGCGCTTCGATGCGGCATTCCGGGCACAGCCGGCGCACCAGGCGCTGGGCGATGATGCCCGACAGGCTGCCGGCGAGCAGGTCGGCGCGCAGCCCGATGTCGAGCAGGCGCGGTATGGCGCCGAGCGCGGAGTTGGCGTGCAGGGTGGCGAATACCTGGTGGCCGGTGAGGGCGGCGCGCAAGGCCATCTGTGCCGTGTCGGCGTCGCGGATCTCGCCGACCAGCAGGATGTCCGGATCCTGGCGCAGCAGGGCGCGCACGCCGTCGGCGAAACCGAGGCGGCTGCTGTCGCCGATCGGGGTCTGGCGGATCTGGGCGAGGGGGTATTCGACCGGGTCCTCCAGCGTCATGATGTTCACCGCTTCGGTGTTGAGGTGGCTGAGGATGGAATACAGCGTGGTCGTCTTGCCGCTGCCGGTGGGGCCGCAGACGAGGATCAGCCCTTCCGGCCGTGCCAGCATGCGGTCGAGCGTGATGCGTTGTTCCGTGCTCAGGCCCAGCGCATCGAGCGGCACGATGCCTTTCTCGCGGTCCAGGATGCGCAGCACGATGTTCTCGCCGTGCAGGGTGGGCTGGGTGGCGACGCGGAAGTCGATCGGCCGCCCGGCGATCGTCAGCGAGATGCGGCCGTCCTGCGGGCTGCGTGATTCGGCGATGTCCAGCCCGGCCATGACCTTGAGGCGCACCGCCAGTTCGGGCCAGAACGATTTGTGCAGCGCGCGGACCTGGCGCAGCGTGCCGTCGATGCGTTGGCGGATGCGCAGATAGCCTGCTTCGGGCTCGAAGTGGATGTCGGAGGCGCCGCAGACGGCAGCCTCGGCCAGCATCGCGTCGACCAGGCGCACCACGGCCTGGCCGTCGCGCGGGGTGCCGGCTCCGGCCCGTGCCTCGCCGCGGGTGCCGCGCTGTTCGATCTCGCGCACGATGTCGTCGATGGCGACGGCCTGGCCATAGTGGCGTTCGATGGCGCGTTCGAGTTCCACGTCGGCGGCGATACGCAGTTCCACACGGATTCCGGGGCCGAGTTCGGCCTGAAGGCGATCGAGCGCGATGACGTCGTGGGCATTGGCGGTGGCGACGACGAGCAGGCGTTCAGCCTTGTGGAGCTGCAGCGGCAGCAGCCGGTGCCGCCTGGCGAGCGCCTGAGGGACGAGGGTGAGCGCGGCGGGATCGGCCAGGGTGTCGCCGAGCTCGACGCTGGGGTGGCCGCTGCGTGTCGCCAGGACGTCGCGCAGCGCGCTGTCGCTGACGAAGCCGAGTTCGACCAGGACCTGGCCGAGCGGTCGCCTGAGCTGCTGTTGTTCGTGCAGCGCGATGCGCAGCTGGTCGGCGCCGATGAGGCGGGCGTCGAGCAGCAATTGGCCGATCGGTAGCGGTGCATTCATTGGCGTTCTCCCGTTTCGGCTGCCGTGCGGGAAGGCAGGAGCAGCGGACGCAGCGGCACGGATGGCAGGTTGCGATGGCCGGGAGCAGGGGCGGAGACGAGAAAGCCGGGGCCCGGCAGGTGGTCGGCATATTCCGCATAGTCGCTCCCCGTGCTGGGGTCCTCGACGAGCAGTGGCCGCAGGAAGATCAGCAGTTCGGTGCGGCGCACGGCGTTGTCGCGGCGGGTGAAGAGTTCGCCGAGCAGCGGGATCTCGCCCAGCAGAGGGATGCGGCCGGTGTCGTGGTCCACGCGGTCTTCCATGAGGCCGCCGAGCACCGCGATTTCGCCGCTGCGCAGGCGCAGCATCGATTCGATTTCACGCGTGCGGATCTGCGGCACGCGGTTGGGGATGTTGCGCAGCGAGGGGTTCGGGTCGTCCCTGAAACCGGAAATGCCGGAGATGGTCGGGCGCACGTTGAGCGTGATTTCGCCGTTGGCGCTGATCTGCGGCGTCACCGACATGACCATGCCGACCGAGACTGACTGGGGCGTCGTGGTGGCGGTGATCTTTTCGCGATCGCTGTCGCCGTACTCGGTGGTGGAGGCGTCGACCAGGAAATAGACGTACTCCTCCACGACCTTGAGCATCGCGGTCTGGTTGTTGAGCACCGACAGGCGCGGGCTCGACAGCACCTTCACGGTGCCGAAGGTTTCCAGCAGTTCGAGTTTGAGCTCGGTGTTCCCCGAGGCGTAGCTCAGCGTCGGCGCGGCGAGGCCGGCGCCCGCGCTGCCCTGCGGGTGGATGTTCCAGCCCGGCAGGCCGAGGCGGGTCCAGTCCACGCCCTGCTTGTAGCCGTCGGCCAGCGTCACTTCGACGATGGTGGCCTCGATCATCACCTGCCGCCGCGCGGCTTGCTGCACCTGTCCGATGAAGGCAGCGAGGTATTCGTGCTGGCGGGCCGTGGCACGCACCATGACGAGCCCGCTTTCGCGGTTGATCATGATGTCGTCGTCGCGGCAGGCGTCCGAGCCCTCGCCGCCGCAGCGTGTCCCGCCTTGCGCGCCGCTGCCGAGGATGGTGCGGATGCTGGCCAGCATCGACTGCCAGAAGTCGTTGCTCGAGCGGGTTTCGATCTGCGTCACGGAGGTGTTGCCCGCGGCGTTGCCGCGATTGTCCGCGCTGCTGGAACTGGTCGATATCTGGGTGCTGGTGGCGACGGTGCCGCGCATGGTGCGGCTCAGGTTGACGTAGTCGAGCGCGTAGCTGCGCAGGAAAGGGGTGTCGGGCCGTACGCTGAGATGGCCATTGGCGAATTCGTAGCGGATCGGCGCCTGGCGTGCGATGCGCGCGAGCAACTGGCCGAGCGTCTGGTCGATGGCATTGAGCGTGACCTTGCCTTCGATGCCGCCGTGCAGGTCGAGGTCGAGCCGCGCGTCGCGGCCGATCGCGAGCAGCAACTGCTGCACGGGGAGATCCCGCACCGAGACGGAATAGGTTTCTTCACGGCCGGCCGCGGCGGGCGCTGCCTGCGGAACGGGCGGCGCGACGGGCGCAGGGGCGGCCGCTGGCGGATGGGCTGGCACTGGCGCGGAGAGATGGCCTTTCGGGGCCTGGTATGCGGGCAGGCCGGCGCATGCGCCCAGCAGCAGCGCGCATGCCAGAAGGGTAACGGAGAGGCGGAGATCGGTCCGGGAAATCATGCGATGATGCTAAACGCATTTATGCAAAAAGAGAATACTTTTATGGCATTATTTCCGAGGCCCTGCCGTCTGGCGGGGAGAAGAATGATCCGGCAGGTGCGCGCGAGTTGGCTGTTGCAATCCGGCAGCATGCGAAGAAGGCACGCCTGCCTCTGCTAGAATGCGCGGTCCTGATAACAAGACATGGAATTCGTGGCCACAGCAGCCGAGCGCGATGCGCCTCTCGTTTCCCTTCGCGATGTCCGCTTCGCCTATGGCGAGCGGCCGGTGCTGCGCGGCATCGACCTGAGCGTGCATCGCGGCCAGGTGGTCGCGATCATGGGGGGGAGCGGCTGTGGCAAGACCACCTTGCTGCGGCTCATCGGCGGCCAGTTGAAGGCGAGCGCGGGCACCGTGGAGGTCGATGGGCGCGATGTCGGCGGGCTCGGCCGGGCGGAGCTCTACGCGATGCGCCGGCGCATGGGCATGCTGTTCCAGTTCGGTGCGCTGTTTACCGACATGAGCGTGTTCGACAACGTCGCCTTCCCGCTGCGCGAGCACACCGACTTGCCGCCGTCCATGATCAGCGACCTGGTGCTGATGAAGCTGCAGGCGGTGGGGCTGCGCGGTGCGGCGTCGCTGCGGCCGGGCGAGCTGTCTGGCGGCATGGCGCGGCGTGTGGCGCTGGCGCGCGCGGTCGCCCTGGATCCGATGCTGATCCTGTACGACGAGCCCTTCGCCGGGCTGGACCCGATTTCGCTGGGCATCATCGGGCAACTGATCCGGCGCCTGAACGACGCGCTCGGCGCCAGCTCGGTGATGGTCACGCACGACGTGCATGAGTCGCTGGAGATCGTGGACTACATCTATTTCGTTTCCGAGGGGCGCATCGTGGCGCAGGGCACCCCCGGGGAGATCCGGGCGTCGGCGGACCCCTTCGTCCACCAGTTCGTCAATGCCGAGGCCGACGGTCCGGTGCCCTTCCATTATCCGGCGCCGTCGATCGGCAGCCTGCTGGGCGCGGGGGCGGCATGAGCGGCCCGTTCTCCGCCATCGTTGCCGGGTTGCGGCATGTCGGCAAGATGACGATAGACGGCGTCTGGCGGCTGGGTTTCGTCACCCGCTTCCTGTTCGCGGTGCTGCTGGCTTCCGGCCAGTCGCTGACCCGCATCCATCTGACGATCCGCGAGCTGTACTTCAGCGGCGTGCTGTCGCTGCTCATCATCACCGTGTCCGGACTGTTCGTCGGCCTGGTGCTCGGGCTGCAGGGCTACGACATCCTGCAGCGCTATGGTTCGGCCGATGCGGTGGGGGTGATGGTGGCGCTGTCGCTGCTGCGCGAGCTGGGGCCGGTGATCGCGGCCTTGCTGTTCGCCAGCCGTGCGGGCTCGGCGATCACCGCCGAGATCGGGCTGATGAAGACCACCGAGCAGTTGAAGGCGATGGATATGATGGCGGTGAATCCGATTGCCCGCGTGGTGGCGCCGCGCTTCTGGGGCGGCGTGCTGTCGATGCCCCTGCTGGCGGCGTTGTTCTCGGCGATGGGCGTGTTCGGCGGCTGGCTGATCACCGTCGTCGTCATCGGTGTCGATGACGGCGCCTTCTGGTCGCAGATGCAGGCCGCGGTGGAATTCGACTACGACGTGCTGAACGGCGTGATCAAGTCCCTTGTCTTCGGTACGGTGGTGTCGCTGATCGCCGTGTTCGAAGGCTATGACTGCGAGCCCACCGCCGAGGGCGTGTCGCGCGCGATCACCCGCACCGTGGTGACTTCGGCGCTGGCCATCCTGGCGCTCGATTTCGTACTTACCTCTTTCATGTTCCGGGGTTGATGATGAGTCGTACCGCACTCGACCTGTGGGTCGGCATTTTCGTTGCCATCGGCTTTGCCGCGCTGGTCTTTCTGGCGATGAAGGTCGGCAATTTTTCTGGTATCAACGGTAGCGAGAACTATCGTATAGAGGCGTCCTTCGACAACATCGGCGGGCTCAAGGTGCGCGCGCCGGTCAAGAGTGCCGGCGTGCTCGTCGGCCGTGTGCAGGACATCCGCTTCGACACCGAAACATATCGCGCCGTCGTGCGGCTGGATATCGACAAGCGCTTCGAGTTCCCGGCCGACACTTCGGCATCGATCCTGACGTCCGGCCTGTTGGGCGAGCAGTACATCGGCCTCGATGCGGGGGCCGATGTCGAACCGCTCAAGGATGGCGATCGCGTGCTGATCACCCAGTCCGCCGTCGTGCTCGAGAAACTGATCGGCCAGTTCCTGTTCGACAAGGCTGCCGAGCCGGCCGCGCAGTGAATCGGCGCGGACCATCGCTGGAGAAGAACAACATGAACGCTCTGACCATCACGTGCTCTGCCGCCCGCAGGCCCTTGGCCGTCGCCGCGCTGTCGGCCCTGCTGCTGGGCGGCTGCGCCACGGCGAACAATGCGAAGGACCCGCTCGAGGGCTACAACCGGGCCATGTTCAGTTTCAATGAGCAGGTCGACAAGGTGGTCGTCAAGCCGGCTGCCCAGGCTTACGAGTTCGTGCTGCCGAATTTCGTCCGCACCGGTGTCGGCAACTTCATCGGCAATCTCGAAGACCCCTGGATCGGCATCAACAATCTGCTGCAGGGCAAGGCCGCCGATGCCCTGTCCGACCTGATGCGCTTCGCCTTCAACTCGACTTTCGGCCTGCTGGGGGTGATCGACATCGCGACTCCGATGGGGCTGCCCAAGCACGACGAAGACCTCGGCCAGACACTGGGGAGCTGGGGCGTGGGAGAAGGGGCGTACGTCGTGCTGCCCTTCTTCGGCCCCCGCACCGTGCGCGACAGCGTGGCGCTGCCGGCCGACTTCATGGGCCAGAATCCGGTGCGGATCGACCATGTGCCCACGCGCAACAGTTACACCGCGTTGCGCGTCACCCACCAGCGCTCCACCTTCCTCGGTGCCGAAAGGACGGTGGATGAGGCGACGATCGACAAGTACGCCTATACCCGCGACTTCTATCTTGAACAACGCCGTTACAAGGTTTCGGATGGCAATGTGGCGCGCGAGTATGAAGATTTCGAGGCGCGCCTCGGTCCGGCGCTCGGCGAGGAGGTCGACATGGCTGCCGAGGCGGCGGTCGGGCGTCTCGAACTGAGCGGCATCGGCAGCGGGCAGATTGCCGCCGCAATGCAAACGGGAAAATGACATGAATTTCAAGAAACTGCTCGTTCTGTTCTGTTTCCTCGCCGCCGGCCTGATGCCGATGGCGCAGGCCTCGGCGCAGCCGGCACCCGACGTGCTGGTGCGTGAAGTCACCAACGAAGTGCTCGAGATCGTGCGTGCCGACAGGGCGATCCAGGCCGGTGACTCGCAGCGGGTCATCGCGCTTGTGCACGCCAAGGTGCTTCCGCATTTCGATTTTCGCCGCATGACCATGCTGGCCGTCGGCCGCGACTGGCGCGATGCCTCTGCGGAGCAGCAGGGGCAACTGACGGAGGCTTTCCGCACCCTGCTGGTGCGTACCTACTCCAACGCGCTGACCCAGTACCGCGACCAGACGATCGACTTCAAGCCGACCCGCTTCGGCGAGGCCGACAAGCGCGTGCAGGTGCGCACCGAGGTGCGCCAGAGCGGCGCGCAGCCGATCGGCATCGACTACATGCTGGAGAAGTCGGATGCGGGCTGGAAGGTGTTCGACGTCATCGTCGCTGGGGTCAGCCTGGTCACCAACTATCGCGGCAGCTTCACGCAGGAGATCCGCAGCGGCGGCATCGACGGTCTGATCAAGTCGCTCGAGGTGAAGAATCGTTCGCTCGAGGCGGAGCAGAAGCCTTCATGAACGATGCGCTCGTGCCGGCGGTGTTCACGCCGCAGGGGCCGCTGACGATGCATCGTGCCGCAGCGGCGCTGGAAGAAGGGCGCCGTCTCGCCAAGGCCGGGCCGCTGGTGGTGGATCTTACGGCAGTGACGCTTGCCGATTCGGCGGCGCTGGCGCTGATCCTCGACTGGCTGCGCGCTGCGCGCGAGGCGGGGCAGCACATCGTGCTGCGTGGCCTGCCGCCCGGGCTCGCCAGCCTTGCCGCGCTCTACGACATCGATGGCCTGCTGCCGCTGGAGCCGGCTGCATGACGGTGCCGGCCATCCGGGTCCGTGCCGTCACCAAGCAGTACGGAACGCTGAACGCGCTCGGTGGCGTTGACCTCGAGGTCGGGCAGGGCGAGTTTTTCGGCCTGCTCGGCCCGAACGGGGCAGGCAAGACCACGCTGATCTCGGCGCTTGCCGGGCTCGTCCGGCCCGACGGCGGGTCGCTCGAGATCATGGGCCACGACGTCGTCGGTGATTACCGCAATGCGCGGCGCAATCTTGGCGTGGTGCCGCAGGAACTGGTGTTCGATCCCTTTTTCTCGGTGCGCGAACTGCTGCGCATCCAGTCGGGCTACTTCGGCATACGCGGCAACGACGACTGGATCGACGAGATCCTTGCCAGCCTGGACCTGACGCACAAGGCGGGCGCCAACATGCGCTCGCTGTCGGGCGGTATGAAGCGGCGCGTGCTGGTGGCGCAGGCGCTGGTGCACCGGCCGCCGGTGATCGTGCTCGACGAGCCCACGGCCGGGGTCGACGTCGAACTGCGCCAGGGCTTGTGGCAGTTCGTCCGCAAGCTCAATCAAGCAGGCCACACCATCGTGCTGACCACGCATTACCTGGAAGAGGCGGAGAGCCTGTGCGGGCGCATCGCCATGCTCAAGGCCGGCAGGGTGGTCGCGCTCGACACGACGGACAACCTGCTGCGCCGTTTCGCCACGCACAGCCTGCGCGTCAGCGTGGACAGGGTGGACACCGCCGCCGCGCTTGGCGGCCGCGCGGCGGAGGACGGCTGGGTGGAATTCGCCTTCGATGGCTATGCCGATGTCGAAGGCCTGCTGGCCCGCCTGCGCGAGTCCGGCGCGGGGCTGCGCGAAATCCAGCTGGGCGCGCCGGATCTCGAGCGGGTGTTCGTGGAGGTCATGCATCGTGCCTGAAACGCCGCGTGCCATGCACCCCGCGGTTGCGCCGCGCATCGAGCCGATGGCCGCCGACGCCGCGCTGACGGGCTTCCGCACCCTGCTGTACAAGGAAGTGCTGCGCTTCTGGAAGGTGGGATTCCAGACCGTGGCGGCACCGGTGCTCAATGCGCTGCTGTTCCTGCTGATCTTCTCGCATGTGCTCGACCGCCATGTCACCGTGTATGGCGACGTGGCCTACACCAGCTTCCTGGTGCCCGGGCTGGTGATGATGTCGGTACTGCAGAACGCGTTCGCCAACAGCTCATCCTCGCTGATCCAGAGCAAGATCACCGGCAACATCATCTTCGTGCTGCTGCCGCCGCTGTCCTATCGGGAGTTCTATGGGGCCTACGTCATCGCATCCACCCTGCGCGGCCTGCTGGTGGGCGGCGGGGTGCTGCTGATGGCGATGCCCTTCGTCGACCTGGGCATCGCCAATCCTTTGTGGGTGCTGGCTTTTGCCGTGATGGGCGGGGCGATCCTGGGCTCCTTCGGCGTCATTGCCGGCATCTGGGCCGACAAGTTCGACCAGCTCGCCACCTTCCAGAACTTCCTCATCATGCCGCTGACGATGCTGTCCGGTGTCTTCTATTCGATCCACTCGCTGCCGGAGCTCTGGCAGGATGTGTCGCATCTGAACCCGTTCTTTTTCATGATCGACGGGTTCCGCTACGGTTTCTTCGGTCAATCGGATACTTCGCCCTGGCTGTCGCTCGGCGTGGTGTCGGTCTGTTTCGTACTGCTCGCGGCGCTTACCCTGGCCATGCTCGCACGGGGCTACAAGCTGCGGTCATAAAGGATGAATCATGTTTGAAGCTAGCGAAATCAAGCGCCTGATCGAGCAGGGCATGCCCTGCGAATTCGTCGCCATCGAAGGTGACGACGGGGTGCATTTCACCGGCGTGGTTGTCAGCTCCGCCTTCGAGGGCAAGCCGCGCGTGCGCCAGCACCAGGCGGTGTATGCCACGCTCGGCGGCCTGATGGGCAACGAGATCCATGCGCTGCAACTGCAGACCTTCACACCCGCGCAATGGGAAGAAGGCCGCGGCGAACTGGGCATGTGAGGCGGGGATGGACAAACTGCTGATAGAAGGTGGCAGCCGCCTGTCGGGCGAAGTCGCCGTTTCCGGTGCCAAGAATGCCGCGCTGCCGATCCTGTGCGCGGCGCTGCTGACCGCCGAGCCCGTGACCTTCACCAATGTGCCGCAGTTGAAGGATATCGGCACTTTGCTGGCGCTGCTCGCGCAGATGGGCGTCAAGGTGGCGCGCGAGGGCGATAGCGTCACGCTCGACGCCTCGGGCCTGGACAACCCGGTCGCGCCCTACGAGATGGTCAAGACGATGCGGGCATCGATCCTCGTGCTCGGCCCGCTGGTGGCTCGCTGCGGCGAGGCCAAGGTCTCGCTGCCCGGCGGCTGCGCCATCGGCGCCCGTCCGGTGGACCAGCACATCAAGGGCCTGCAGGCGATGGGCGCGGACGTGCGCGTCGAGCATGGTTACGTCCATGCGAATGTGCCGCGCCTGAAGGGCGCGCGCCTGTTCACCGACATGGTCACCGTGACCGGCACCGAGAACCTGATGATGGCCGCCGCGCTGGCCGATGGCGAAACCGTCATCGAGAATGCCGCGCGCGAGCCCGAAATCGTCGATCTGGCGAACTGCCTGGTGGCGATGGGCGCGCGCGTCTCGGGTGCGGGCTCGGACGTGATCCGCATTCGCGGCGTCGATCGGCTGCATGGCGCAACGCACCGCATCATGCCCGATCGCATCGAGACTGGCACCTACCTGTGCGCCGCGGCCGCGACGGGCGGATCGGTGCGGCTCACCGGCACCAGTTCCAGCTACCTGGATGCCGTCATCGACAAGCTGATGGACGCAGGTTGCGAAGTGGTGTCCGAGCGCGATGCGATCCGCCTCAGCGCGCCCGAGCGCCTGAACGCGGTCAGCCTGCGCACCGCGCCCTATCCGGCCTTCCCGACCGACATGCAGGCGCAGTTCATGGCGATCAACTGCGTGGCGCAAGGTGTCGCGATGATCCGCGAGACCATCTTCGAGAACCGCTTCATGCATGCCGTCGAACTCCAGCGCCTCGGCGCGGATATCCGCATCGATGGCAACACCGCCGTGGTGCAGGGCGTGGAGCGGCTGCAGGGGGCGACGGTCATGGCGACCGACCTGCGCGCTTCGGCCAGCCTGGTGGTGGCAGGCCTGGTGGCGGAAGGGGAGACCGTCATCGAGCGCATCTACCATCTCGATCGCGGCTACGAGCGGCTCGAAGCGAAGCTTGCCGCCCTCGGCGCCCGGGTCAGGCGCCTGGGATGAACTACCGGCGCGCCCTGGCGGGTGCGCCGCGGGCCGGCGCAGCCTGCGCCGGGACGTTCGTGCTCAGAGTTCGAACTGGCCGTTTGCCTCCGGCTGCCAGGTCACTTCCAGCACCTTCAGGTGCAGTTCCTTGCCGTCCGGCGTGTTCCAGTCGATCGACTGGCCGGCAGCCAGTCCCAGCAGCGCACTGCCGGCGGGCGAGAAGATCGACACCCGGCGTGCTTCGGCATTGGCATCCTTGGGGTAGGCCAGGGTCAGTTCGTATTCGCGGCCGGTGCCTTCTTCGAGGAAGCGGGCACGGCTGTTCATCGTGATGACGTCGGCCGGCATGTCCTCGGGTTCGCGCACGTCGGCGCGCTCGAGTTCCTCGCGCAGGCCATCGAGATCGCTGCGGCTGCGGAAGGTCGGAAGAGTCAGCAGGCCTTCGAGGCGTTCGAGGTCGCTGCTGGAAACGATGATTGGCGGCTTCATGGTGTTGTCCTGCGTGGCGTCCTGCGCTGGAGGCCTTCCGGTCCGCGCGGACATGCAAAAGAAAAGGCCGAACTGCCGCTCGCAGTCCAGCCCCTAGGATTCGTCCCGTTGGGCGAAGGTTAACAGAAGCGGTGCCGGGTTACAATGACGGCCCGTTCGATCAAGGTTTTTCACGTGTCCAGCATCACGCTCGCCCTGTCCAAGGGGCGCATCTTCGAAGAGACGCTGCCGCTGCTCGCGGCGGCCGGCATCGTCCCGACCGACAACCCCGAATCCTCGCGCAAGCTGATCATCGGCACCAACCGGCCGGACGTGCGCCTGGTCATCGTACGCGCCACCGACACGCCCACCTACGTGCAGTACGGCGCGGCCGACCTCGGCATCGCCGGCAAGGACGTATTGATCGAACATGGCGGCGCCGGCCTGTACCAGCCGCTGGATCTCGACATCGCGCGCTGCCGGCTGTGCGTGGCGGTGCAGAAGGGCTTCGACTACGCTGCCGCCACCCGCCCGGGGGGGCGTATCCGCGTCGCGACCAAGTACATCAATGCCGCCAAGGCGCATTTCGCCGGCAAGGGCATGCATGTCGACCTGATCAAGCTCTACGGCTCGATGGAACTGGCGCCGCTGGTTGGGCTGGCCGATGCGATCGTCGACCTGGTATCGACAGGCGGCACGCTGCGCGCCAACAACCTCGAAGAAGTCGAGGACATCATGCCGATCAGTTCGCGCCTGATCGTCAACCAGGCTTCGCTGAAGCTCAAGCGCGAACTGCTGCAGCCGGTGCTCGATGCCTTTGCCGGCGCGATCAAGCCTTAAGGAGCCGTGCATGAGCCAGACGCCCATCCGCCGCCTCGACGTCAAAGAACCCGAATTCCTGTCCACGCTCGACGCCTTGCTCGCTTTCGAGGCCGAGGCCGACGAGCGCATCGATGGCGCGGTGACCGAGATCCTGCGCGCGGTGCGCGCCACCGGCGACGCGGCGGTGGTTGAATACACCCGCCGCTTCGACGGTGTGGACGCGCAGTCGATGGCTGCGCTGGAGTTGCCGAAGGCTGAACTGCATGCCGCGCTCGACGGCCTGGCGTCCGCGCAGCGCGAGGCCCTGACGATCGCTGCCGATCGTGTGCGCATCTACCACGAGCGGCAGAAGGGCGAGTCGTGGGAATTCGTCGAGGCCGACGGTACCCGTCTGGGGCAGAAGGTCACGCCGCTCGACCGCGTCGGCCTGTACGTGCCGGGCGGGCGGGCGTCATACCCCAGTTCGGTGCTGATGAACGCGGTTCCGGCCAAGGTCGCCGGCGTCGGCGAACTGATCATGGTCGTGCCCACGCCGCGCGGCGAGAAGAATCCGCTGGTGCTGGCCGCGGCGGCGATCACCGGCGTGGACCGCGTGTTCACCATCGGTGGTGCGCAGGCGGTGGCGGCGCTGGCCTATGGTACGCAGACCATTCCGCAGGTGGACAAGATCGTCGGCCCCGGCAATGCCTATGTGGCGGAGGCCAAGCGCCGGGTGTTCGGCACCGTCGGCATCGACATGGTGGCGGGGCCGTCCGAGGTGCTGGTCATCGCCGACGGTTCCGGCCACGCCGACTGGGTGGCGATGGACCTGTTCGCCCAGGCCGAGCACGATGAATTGGCGCAGTCCATCCTGCTGTGCACCGATGCCGGTTTCATCGATGCGGTGCATGAGTCGATCGACCGTTTGTTGCCGGCGATGCCGCGGCGCGAGACCATCGCCAAGTCGCTGGCCAATCGCGGCGCGCTGATCCGTGTCGACAGCATCGAGCAGGCCTGCGCGCTGGCCAACCGCATCGCGCCCGAGCACCTGGAGTTGTCGCTGGAGGATGCGGAGGCCTGGATCGGCCACATCCGCCATGCCGGTGCGATCTTCGTCGGCCATTGGGCGGTGGAGGCGCTGGGCGACTACTGCGCCGGGCCGAACCATGTGCTGCCGACGATGCGCAGTGCGCGCTTCTCGTCCCCGTTGGGGACTTACGATTTCCAGAAGCGCACCAGCATCGTCAACATCTCCCAGGCCGGCGCCCAGCATCTGGGCAAGGTCGCGTCCATCCTGGCGCATGGCGAGGGCTTGCAGGCGCATGCGCGCTCGGCGGAAATGCGGCTGAAGGTCTGATGCTGCCGGCCACAACTGCGTCCGGTCGCGGCGGCACACTCTCCAGGGATGTTGCGGAACTGCGAGCCGGTGACGTGCGGGGTGGCGGCCGTTCCCTTCTCAGCTTCCGAGGATGTCCTTCAGCGCATCGACGAGGACGGTACACTGTTCGTCCGTTCCCACCGTGATGCGCATGAACTGGTCGATGCGCGGCGCCTTGAAATGGCGCACGATGATCGCGCGCTTGCGCAGTTCGGCCGTCAGCTCGGCGCCGTCGCGTCGCGGATGGCGGGCGAAGACGAAATTCGCCGCCGAGGGCAGCACTTCGAAGCCCAGCGCGCGCATCCGGCCGACCAGCGCGTCGCGCGTCGTGATCACCTTGCGGCAGCTTTCCCGGAAGAAGTCCTCGTCTTCCACCGAGGCCACGGCGCCGGCCAGCGCCAGGCGGTCGAGCGGATAGGAGTTGAAGCTGTTCTTCACCCGCTCCATGCCCTCGATCAGGTCGGCGTGCCCGGCGGCGAAGCCGACGCGCAGGCCGGCCAGCGAGCGGCTCTTGGAGAAAGTGTGCACGACCAGCAGGTTGGGATGCTTGTCTACCAGCGTGATCGCGCTGTCGCCACCGAAGTCGATGTAGGCCTCATCCACCAGCACGACGGCGTCCGGATTGCCGGCGACGATGCGCTCGACCTCGGCCAGGCTCAGCAGGCGGCCGGTGGGGGCATTGGGATTGGGGAAGATGATCGCGCCCGGCCGTTCGCCGCCCTGCGGCAGGTAGTCTTCGGTGCGGATCGAAAAATCGTCCGTGAGCGGCACCGCGCGCTGCTCGATGCCGTACAGGCCGCAGTACACCGGGTAGAAGCTGTAGGTGATGTCCGGAAACCACAGCGGACGGCCGTGGTTCAGCAATGCCATGAAGGCATGCGCCAGTACTTCGTCCGAGCCGTTGCCGACGAAGATCTGCCGGGGCTGCAGGCCGTGGCGGCGTGCCAGCACGGCTTTGAGCGCGTCGGCGTTCGGGTCCGGGTAGAGCCGCAGGCCGTCGCCCGTCGCGGCGCGGATGGCGTCCAGCGCCCTGGGCGAGGGGCCGTAGGGGTGCTCGTTGGTGTTGAGTTTGATCAGGTTGTCGAGCTTGGGTTGCTCGCCGGGGACGTAGGGGGTCAGGCCGTGGACGACGGCGCTCCAGAAGCGGCTCATGTTCTGTCTGCTGTGAGGGTTCGAGTGGCGGATCGGCAACGCGATTGCGTCGGGCCTGTCCCCGCCATAGGCTGCGCGTTGCGGTCAATTTGCCGGGCGATGTTATCATGGCCCGGACCTGTAACTCTTGAGCCCTGAAGCCAGTCATGCGGCAAGCCGAAGTCACTCGCAACACCCTCGAAACGAAGATATCCGTGCGCATCGATCTCGATGGCACGGGCAAGGGCAGGCTCGATACCGGCGTTCCCTTCTTCGATCACATGCTCGACCAGATCGTGCGCCACGGCTTGATCGACCTGGACATCCATTGCGAGGGCGACACCCATATCGACGACCACCACACCGTCGAGGATGTCGGCATCGCGCTGGGGCAGGCCTTCGCCAAGGCCATCGGCGACAAGAAAGGCCTGCGCCGCTATGGCCATGCCTATGTCCCGCTCGACGAGGCGCTGTCGCGCGTCGTCGTGGATTTTTCCGGCCGGCCCGGCCTGCACCATCATGTGAATTACACCCGTGCCCGCATCGGCAACTTCGATGTCGACCTGGCGCGCGAATTCTTCCAGGGCTTCGTCAATCACGCCGGTGTCACGCTGCATATCGACAATCTGCGCGGCGAGAACGCCCACCATCAGTGCGAGACCGTGTTCAAGGCCTTCGCCCGTGCGTTGCGCATGGCGGCCGAGGCCGATGAGCGGGCGGCGGGGACGATTCCTTCCACCAAGGGCGCGCTCTGAGCGAAAATCCTCTGCGGCCGTTCCAAGCGGCGGCCGTCATCCTGTTCGAAAGCGAGTCAAACCGATGACCACCGTGGCCATCATCGATTACGGCATGGGCAACCTGCGCTCGGTCGCGAAGGCGATCGAGCACGTGGCCCCCGGCCACCAAGTCTTTGCCACCTCGGATCCCGCGCGCGTCGCCGCGGCTGAGCGTGTCGTTTTCCCCGGGCAGGGGGCGATGCCCGACTGCATGCGGGAACTCGACGGCCGCGGCTTGCGCCAGGCCGTGCTGGATGCCGCGGCGAGCAAGCCTTTCCTGGGCATCTGCATCGGACAGCAGATGCTGTTCGAGCACAGCGCCGAAGGCGACGTGCCCGGCCTGGGCATCTTGTCGGGAGAGGTGCTGCGCTTCCCCGAGCAGAAGATGCTGCTTGCCGATGGCTGCCGCCTCAAGGTGCCGCACATGGGCTGGAACGAGGTCTGGCAGCGAGAGCCGCATCCCATGTGGGAAGGCATCCCGGATGGCGAACGCTTCTACTTCGTGCACAGTTATTTCGTCGTGCCCGCAGATGCGGCGCTGGCCGCGGCGGACACCGACTATGGCGTTCGCTTTACCAGCGCGGTAGCGCGGGATAATATCTTCGCGGCCCAGTTCCACCCCGAGAAAAGCGCAGCGGCCGGCCTTCGCCTGCTGGCGAATTTCATCCGCTGGCAGCCCTGAGTGCCCGCCAGGCCGACCCAGTCCAGTTCATCCTTCAGTCCCACCATTCCAGATCCCGGTATGCTGCTCATTCCCGCCATCGACCTCAAGGACGGTCATTGTGTTCGCCTCAAACAGGGCGAAATGGACGACGCCACGGTGTTTTCCGAAGATCCCGGCGCCATGGCGCGCCACTGGCTCGATGCCGGTGCCCGTCGTCTGCACCTGGTGGACCTCAATGGCGCCTTTGCCGGCAAGCCGAAGAATGGCGCCGCGATTCGTGCGATCACCGACGAAGTCGGCGACGACATTCCGGTCCAGCTCGGTGGCGGCATCCGCGACCTCGACACCATCGAGCATTATCTCGACAACGGCATCAGCTACGTCATCATCGGCACTGCGGCGGTGAAGAACCCCGGGTTTCTGCACGATGCCTGCAGCGCCTTTCCGGGGCACATCATCGTCGGCCTGGACGCGAAGGACGGCAAGGTTGCGGTCGATGGCTGGTCGAAGCTGACCGGGCACGACGTCGTCGATCTGGCGAAGAAGTTCGAGGACTACGGTGTCGAGTCCGTCATCTACACCGACATCGGTCGCGACGGCATGCTGTCGGGGGTCAATATCGAGGCGACCGTGCGCCTGGCGCGCGCGCTGCGCATTCCCGTCATCGCCAGCGGCGGCATCACCGACCTGCGCGACATCGACGCGCTGTGCGCGGTGGAGGACGAAGGCATCATGGGCGCGATCACCGGCCGCGCCATCTACGAAGGCACGCTCGATTTCACCGCAGCCCAGGCCCGCGCGGACGAACTGAGCGGCGCATCCGAATGACTCTTTCCGCCGAGCGCCGCTGATGCTTGCCAAGCGCATCATTCCCTGCCTGGACGT
This sequence comes from Thauera linaloolentis 47Lol = DSM 12138, assembly GCF_000310205.1. Lineage (GTDB taxonomy): Bacteria > Pseudomonadota > Gammaproteobacteria > Burkholderiales > Rhodocyclaceae > Thauera > Thauera linaloolentis. Next base: position 49,864 of record NZ_AMXE01000018.1, read on the forward strand.
GAGTGCCGGGCGCGTGGTCAAGGGCGTCAATTTCGTCGAACTGCGCGACGCGGGAGATCCGGTCGAGATTGCCCGCCGCTACGACGAACAGGGCGCCGACGAACTGACCTTTCTCGACATCACTGCGAGCTCCGACGACCGCGACATCATCCTGCACGTCGTCGAGCAGGTGGCCGAGCAGGTGTTCATCCCGCTGACCGTCGGCGGCGGCGTGCGCGCGGTCGATGACGTGCGCCGGCTGCTCAACGCCGGTGCGGACAAGGTCAGCATGAACACCGCGGCGGTCAACAACCCGCAACTGGTGCACGACGCGTCGAGCAAGGTCGGCAGCCAGTGCATCGTGGTGGCCATCGACGCCAAGCAGACCGCGCCGGGCAAGTGGGAAGTCTTCACCCACGGCGGGCGCAGGAATACCGGGCTCGACGCCATCGAATGGGCGTGCAGGATCGAATCCCTGGGCGCGGGCGAGATCCTGCTCACCAGCATGGACCGCGACGGCACCAAGAGCGGCTTCGATCTGGCGCTGACGCGTGCCGTGTCCGACGCGGTGCGCATTCCGGTGATCGCCAGCGGCGGCGTCGGAACACTGGAGCACCTCGCCGAGGGCGTGTCCGAAGGCCGCGCCGATGCCGTGCTCGCAGCGAGCATTTTCCACTTTGGCGAGCATACGGTGCGTGAAGCGAAGACGCTGATGCGCGCGCATGGAATCGAGGTGAGACTGTGAGCGTGAGTACGCGCTGGCTGAACGACATCGAGTGGGACGAGAACGGCTTGGTGCCGGTGATCGCACAGGAAGCCTCCAGCGGCGACGTGCTGATGTTCGCGTGGATGAACCGCGAGGCATTGCAGCGCACCGCCGAAACGGGCGAAGCCATCTACTGGTCACGTTCGCGGCGTAAGCTGTGGCACAAGGGCGAGGAGTCGGGGCACGTGCAGAAGGTGCTCGACATCCGCATCGATTGCGACAACGACGTCGTGCTGTTGAAGATCGAGCAGATCGGCGGCATCGCCTGCCACACCGGGCGCCATAGCTGCTTCTTCCAGAAATATTTCGCCGATGGCCGCTGGGAGGCTGTCGAACCGGTTTTGAAAGACCCGAAGGAGATCTACAAATGATCGATATCGAAGTGCTGCGCCGTATTTCCGATACCCTGGTCGCGCGCAAGAAGGCGGACCCCGATGCCTCCTACGTCTCCAGCCTGTACGCCAAGGGGACGGACGAGATCTGTAAGAAGGTCGCCGAGGAGGCCGCCGAGACCATCATGGCGGCCAAGGACAAGGACAGGCTGCATCTGGTCTGGGAAGTCACCGATCTGTGGTTCCATTCCCTGGTCCTGCTCGCCCATCATGGCCTGTCGGTCGAGGATGTGCTGGCCGAATTCCGCCGCCGCGAGGGCGTGTCGGGTATCGACGAGAAGAAGTCGCGCACGGCTTGAGGAGGCTCAATGAGCGAGTGCATCTTCTGCCGTATCGTCCGCGGCGAGATTCCGTCGAAGAAGGTCTATGAGGACGAGCACGTCTTCGCCTTTCACGACATCAATCCCGCAGCGCCGGTCCATGTGCTGGTGGTTCCCAAGGTCCATGTCGACTCGATGGCCCATCTCACCGAGGAACACGAAGCGGCGATGGGGCGTCTCATGCTTGCGGCGGGTCGCATCGCACGCGAACAAGGCTGCGCCGACGGTTTCCGGACCATCGTCAATACCGGAAGGGTGGGTTTGCAGGAGGTGTATCATCTGCACCTTCATATTCTGGGTGGCCCCGATCCCCTGCCACCCATGTTGAAGCATTAAGGAGAGCGGTATGGGTTCATTGAGCATCTGGCACTGGTTGATCGTGCTGGTCATCGTCCTGCTCGTGTTCGGGACGAAGAAGCTGCGCAACATCGGCTCGGATCTGGGCGGTGCGGTCAAGGGCTTCAAGGACGGCATGAAGGAAGGCGATGCCGCTACCGATGCCGCCCAGCAGAAGATTGCCGAGGGGCAGACGATCGAAGGTGAGGCGCGGGAAAAGGTCGACAAGTCGGCTTCCTGAGTCTTGCGTCTCGATGGAGAGGGGCGCCCAGAAAGGGAGCGCCCCTTTGTTTTCGTGCGGCACACCTGTCGTGTGTGCCTCTATAGCGGCGAAACATGTTCGATTTCGGCTTTTCGGAACTCATCGTGATCGGGGTGGTGCTGCTCGTGGTGGTCGGCCCGGAGCGCCTGCCCAAGGTCGCGCGCACGGTCGGTCACCTGCTCGGGCGGGTCCAGCGCTACGTGTCGGACGTCAAGTCCGACATCCAGCGCGAGATGCAGCTCGAAGAGCTGAAGAAGCTCCAGGAGCAGGTCAAGCAACAGGCGCAGGAGCTCGAAAGCTCGGTGCGTTCGGGGGCGGCCGGCATCGAGGGCCAGATCAGCCGCACGGCCGAGGAGCTGCGTTCGGCGCTGCCTGATGGCGCAGCGTCCGCCTCCGCTGCCCCGTCTCCCGAACAGCCAGCAGCTGCCGCGGTGGAAGGGCAGCTCGAACTTGGGCTCGATGCCAACCGCCAGGCCGGGACGGCCGACAAGAGCCAGGCTGCAGACAAGACCAAGGCATGAGCACCCAAACGGATACCTTCATCTCCCACCTGATAGAGTTGCGCGATCGCCTGATCCGCGCGTTGCTCGTGGTGGTGGTCGCTTTCGTCTGCCTGATGCCGTGGGCGGGCAATATCTACGACATCCTCGCCAAGCCGATGATGGATACCCTGCCGGCCGGCACGCAGATGATCGCCACCGGCGTGGTGACGCCTTTCTTCGTGCCGGTGAAGGTGACGATGATGGTCGCCTTCGTGCTGAGCCTGCCCTGGGTGCTATACCAGGCCTGGGCCTTCATCGCGCCGGGGCTGTACGCCCACGAGAAGCGCATGGCCCTGCCGCTGGTCGCCGGCAGCACGCTGCTGTTCATCGCCGGCATGGCCTTCTGCTATTTCTTCGTATTCGGCATGGTGTTCAAGTTCATTGCCGAATTCGCGCCCAAGAGCATCGTGCCGGCGCCGGACATCGAGCAGTACCTGTCCTTCGTGATGTCGATGTTCCTCGCTTTCGGCATCACCTTCGAGGTTCCGGTGGCGGTCATCGTCCTTGCCAAGGCTGGCATCGTCACCGTGGCCAAACTGCGGGAAGCGCGGCCCTACGTGATCGTCGGCGCGTTCGTGATCGCGGCCATCGTCACGCCGCCCGACGTCGTCTCCCAGCTGATGCTCGCGATCCCGATGTGTCTGCTCTACGAACTGGGCATCATCCTCGCCAACTGGATGGTCAAGGCGGCGCCTGCGCCTGCGAGCGAAGCCTATGTGCCGCCGTCCATCGAGGACATGGACAAGGAGCTGGATCGCATCGAAGCCGGCGTCGATGCTGGAGACGGCAGCGACAAGCGCTGAGTACCCCCCCCCC
>NZ_AMXE01000019.1 GCF_000310205.1 Thauera linaloolentis 47Lol = DSM 12138
CCCCGCGTGCGTCCTTCATCAGGGTCCGCAGCCATCAAAGTGCTGCAAGAGTGACCGTTTGTAGTCTGGCCAGTCCGCACCTTGTTGTTATTGCATTGTTTGCAGCTCATTCGGGGGAAAGTTGTTCAGCAAGGGAAACGTCGTCCACTCTGTGGGCCAGGGGAAGCTATTGCTTGACAGATGGGGAAGCCCTTGCGTGACGCTTCAGCGGACGGCAAAATGCGCAGCGTTTTGACGGTCCGCTGCAAGCGCTTGTTAGGCATTTTCGTGAAGATACTTTGATAAAAATGCGACAAATTCTTTGAGCTCTTCCAGCGGGATAACTGCATAAAAACCGTTCCGGTCACGGAATGAGAAGGCAGTGACTCGCCCGGCACGATGGACAGGATCGATCTTGAAGTGCGCGACTGCATTACGTAGCCTTCGAACCAGTTGCTTAAGGTTGGGTTGGTGCTCGTGACCTTGGTCGCACTTGCCAAAGCTCATTATGGACGTAGGTGAAATACCCCAATCCGCTATAGATGCGAAAGCGGTGCTTGGGATTTTCTCAATGAGCAACGCCTCCTTTGGCACTACTAGGAGGCCGAGAAGGCAGTTAATCAGGAGAGTTGCGTCAAGAGGGCCCTCGTACTCGGTGGCGAGGGTGAGCGTTCGCTCCATGAAGCTGCGTGCGAAATCCGGATCGTATTCCATAGTGCGGTTCCTGATTGCCTAGCAGGCCGATGCAAAAATCTCAGGCCCCAGGTCCAGGCTGACGCTCATCATTCGGTGTCTCATGACTTCATCCCCCGAAATGGATTCTCAGTTCCGTTTTGATGCCTGTCGAGCGGGCCGGGGAATAGGCTTTCACCGGATTTCAGGCTTCGCCTCATGCCGTACGCCCCGCGTCCTGCAATTTCGCAATTCGCAGCAGGTTATACGCCGCTGCCGACAGGTAGGCGGCGATCTGGGTTCGGGCTTGGCCGATGAAACGAGTCTTTCTCATTCCGCCCACCGTCTTCAGCCAGCCGAAAATCTCTTCAACCCGCTTTCGTTTGCGCTGGCTGACCTTGTAGCCCTCGGTGCAGGTCGTCCGTCCATCGAGGCCCGGTGTCTTGCGTCCTTCAATGCGGGCGATATGCGGCTTGATCTTGTGCTCGCGCAAATGTTGGACGAAGTCCTTCACGTGGTAGCCCTTGTCGACCCCCAGGGTTTTGGGATGAATCCGGCGGCGCCGGGCGCGGGTGAGCAACTGGCGGGCGGCTTTGTGTTCGGCCATCGTCGCATCGGTAATGAGCAGATCAATGCACAGGCCACTGCGATTCTCCATCAGCGCATGGCGGCCGTAGCTGAGCTTGGCCGGCTGGCCGTTGCCTTTCCTCATGAGCTTCGCGTCGGGATCGGTTGTGCTCCGGTGAGTGGCGTTGGAACGCTTCTCGCCCTTGAAATCCACCATGCCGGTACCGTCCCCGCCGGACTTGGGCGGCTCGTCATCGTCCTTGCGCTTGAAGCTCTTGAAGGACGCCCAGGCGTCGATCAAGGGGCCATCCACGGTGAAGTGATCGGACGAGAGCAGCTTGTCCTTGCGGGCCAGACGCACCACTTCATCAAAGAAGCGTCGGGCGATGTCGGTCTCGACCAATCGCTCGCGCAGGCGGCTGAAATTGGATTGATCCAATCCGCCCGACTCCAGGTCCAGATCGAGAAACCAGCGAAACAGCAGGTTGTAATCGAGTTGCTCGCAGAACTGCCGATCCGAGCGCACCGAATAGAAAGCGATCAGCAATTGGGCCTTGAGCAGTCGCTCCGGCGGAATCGACGGTCGGCCGCCCTTGGCGTAGAGCCCATCGAGCTCCGCCGAAATGGCCGACAGCGCCGAGTCAGCCAGTTGCTTCACCCGTCGAAAAGGATGATCGGCCGGAATCCGGGACTCGACCGAGAAAGAGTGGAACATCGAGGACGGGGGATCTACTTCGCCGCGCATCGGTGCTGTGCCTGGGGTTCGGGAGATACGGATAGGACAGATGGGTGGTCGGATCGTTCACTGGATTCTGCATCACCCTGTTAAGCCTCAACTCGCGGGTCTTTTCGGTTCGCTCGACTTTTCAATAGCTGGTGGCTTGTCTTGTACCAAGCTGGACAGCCAAGACGAAAGTTGGTCCTTGGCAACGGCAAAGAGAACTATCAGAAGAAGCGAATAAATGATGTTGCCGACAATTCCTGTGCCAACTGCATACCAAAAGGATTCACGCTTCATCTTGGATTGGAGCTGACTTGCCTCGCCTTCAAACTGCTTTCGCAGAATTTCTTCAGCGGACCGCGTATGCGCGATCAAGCTTCCAGGGGCGAGCAGTGTCTGCTCTGTTGCTTGCACGGCAGCAGCGTCCAAAGGAGGGGTTTTGCCAAGAGTCAGCGATTCAAATTGTTGGCGATAGATGCTGAATGCCAGATCCCGCACGCAATCGCTTTTGTTGTTGCGAACGCAGTGGTCAGCAATGATTTCAAAGGGGGTTGCCACTTGCTATCTCCTTAGAACCGATAGCTAGAGTGGCGCTCACGCGACTGCCAAGTCCGCGCCAGCTGAGTTAGCTGTACATAGAGACTCGCCCGCGATCGACTTTGGGACTCGTATATGAAGCGTTTGGCAACCTCGTAGAAGTAAACAACTCGGTCACCAAGTCTTGAATACGCGATGTCCTCGTCGTAGACACCTGACAGAACTCCAGTTGCCAACGTTTCAAGGAATTCGAGTGCAGCTGTGATTTCGATGGCTTCCTTGGCGTTCACTATGAGTTCATCACCATCACCCCTCGCTGCTCGATAAAGGAGCTTGTCGATAGTTGCTGATATTTCGGCCGGTAACTGTACGGCTCGAAGAGTGCGCTCCATCTGACTAGCCTTCGCTTCCCGAAGATATGTTCTTCGAAGAATTGAAAGTTGCTGGGCCAAGTAGAGAGTCGCGAGCGCGCTGAGCGCTGAGATCATCAGGGCCATGGCAGATATGAGGAACTCTGGGTACATGATGATCCTTCGGTTGGCGATTTGGGCGGTCTTGAGGTCTAACACTCAAGTTAAGCGGCGGGCATAGCCCGTCCGCTTGAATGCCTTGTTAGGGCTAGATCTTTTCATAGACATCGAATCTTCCACTGTTTTCGATGCGCACCCATTTAACGCCTGCTATATGGTTGGCTGCAACAGCCGCTTTAAACGCTTTGCCAAAATTACGAGGATCATGACGCTTAATGAGTTGCCGCCAATGGTCACCAAATATCGAAACTAGGCCGGCCTGCGCACCGACAGTCATAAGACCGATTCGCTGATTAATTAAATCTAACTCTTGCTGGATCATGTTATGCATTGGAAGCCGCCTCGAATTTTCGTGACCCTAACAGTGTAGTAGACGGAACGGGCCGGCTAGTGAGTAGACGGAATCCACATATCGCCCCGCCCAAAATATTTTATTAGCATCAATCAAAATTGCTTCAGTACCATTGGCAACGACACTAATCCAGCCCCATGACCTTGTCAAACCACACCGTCACGCTAGCCCGATTCTGGCGTAAGTGCCTGATCATCCTCGCGGAATCAGGCGTGAAGACATCGGCTGTGGCTGGTATGTGCGCCACGCCGAAGCCTATGCCGAGGCTGCTCGCGGTCGGCGGATCGCCATTCATACGGCGGCCATCGTGGAGCCTTGGAAGAGCTGGGCAGGGTAGACGGAATAGCGGCGTGGCAATTCACGCAGGCGGTGGATGCGGTGCGCCACCTGTTGATGATGGTGGGGCGCCTGCGACTGCCGAGGCGGATTGCGACGACGAGGCGAGCCTCAAAATCGGTAATGCCGACATCGGTGAGGCGGAACTTGCCGCCATGCTTGGCGAAGCACTCGACCGGTGATCGCAGAGCCGGCCTGTTGCAGCTTGGCCGCCTGGGCCGCACACGTATACTGACGCCCGCAACATTCTGGGCCGAGGTACTGAATTCTTGAGCAAGACCGACCATCCTGCGAACATTCAGCGAAACCGGGACATCGAAGCCGGCTTTACTGCTTGCCAATCATTTTGAAGCGGGCTTTGAATCGGCTCTGGCTCGCGGGTCGATCATCAACAGGAAACCTCCCCATGCTCATCGGCACCGCCGGCCACATCGACCACGGCAAGACCACGCTCGTCCGCGCGCTGACCGGCGTGGACACCGACCGCCTGCCGGAGGAGAAGCAACGCGGCATCACCATTGAGCTGGGCTATGCCTATGCGCCGCTGGCGGGCGATGGCGAGGGGCGGACGCTGGCCTTCATCGACGTGCCGGGGCACGAGAAGTTCGTGCCGACGATGCTGGCAGGCGCCAGCGGCATCGACTTCGCGCTGCTGGTGGTGGCGGCCGACGACGGCGTGATGCCGCAGACACGCGAGCACCTCGCCATCGTCCATCTGCTCGGCATCGGCCGCGGGGCAGTAACGATCACCAAGTGCGACCGCGTGCCGCTGGAACGCATCGAGGCGGTGCGGGCCGAAGTGGCGGCGCTGCTGGCGCCGACCCGGCTGGCGGCGGCGCCGGTGTTCGCACTGTCGGCACAGACCGGAGAGGGCGTGGCGGCGCTGCGCGCGCATCTCGACGCGGTCGCCGCGGAGGAGGGCGCGCGCAGCGTGCAGGGCGGCCTGCGCCTGGTGGTGGACCGCCGCTTCGCCATTGCCGGCGCAGGCGCGGTGGTAACCGGCACCGTGCATGCCGGCCGGCTGCACGTGGGTGACACCGTGTTGCTGGCGCGGCCGGGCGGCGAGATCCGCGAACTGCGGGTGCGCGGGCTGCACGTCAACAACCGCAAGGCCGACGTCGGTGGCCCGGGCAGCCGCTGCGCGGTGAATCTGGCCAGCATCGAATACCGCGACATCGAGCGCGGCGACTGGCTGCTGTCGCCCGGCCCGGTGCGCGCCACCGATCGCCTCGACCTGCGCCTGCATCTGTTGCCGGACGTGCGGCGCAAGCTGGGGCAATGGACAGGCACGACGCTCCACCATGCCGGCGGCCACGCAATGGCACGGCTGGTGCTGCTCGATGGCGCGCTGGAAGCCGGCGGACTGGCGGGCGGGGACGACGGCCTGGTACAGGCCGTGCTCGACCGGCCGCTGTTCGCCTGTTGCGGCGACCGCATCGTGATCCGCGACGCGGCGGGGCGCGAGACCCTGGGCGGAGGCACGGTGCTCGACCCTTTCCCGCCCGCCCGCCACCGCCGCCGGCCGGAACGCCTGGCGTTGCTGGCGGCGCTCGAACACGAGAATGCGGACGTCCGGCTGCGCGCCCAGGTCGATACCGCGGCCCACGGTGCGGATGCGGCTGAACTCACCACCGCCCACAACCTGCACGGCATGGATGTGCAGCACTGGCAGGCGCGCCTGCCGGGCGTGCAGGCCATCGCCACTAAAACCGGCATCCGGCTGTTTTCGCCCGCGGCCTGGGAAGCGCTGGCCGAACGCATTCTCGGCCGCCTGGCGGCGCACCACGAGGCCTTTGCCGACGAGCCGGGCGTGGAGCGCGAGCGCCTGCGCCGGATGTGCGCGCCGCAACTGCCCCCCGCCGTGTTCCTCGCCCGCCTCGAAAGCCTGCTGGCGGACGGGCGTCTGTGCCGCGCCGGCTCGGCCTGGCATCTGCCGGCGCATACCGCCGAGCTTTCACCCGCCGAGCGGCTGCGCGCCGACGGCATCCTGCAACGCCTGCGCGACGGCGCCTTCGATCCCCCCTGGGTGCGGGACATCGCCGCGAGCTGTGCGCTGGAAGAAGCCGAGGTCCGCCGCCTGCTGCGCCGCGTGGCGATGCGCGGCGAGGTGTTCCAGATCATCCGCGACCTGTTCTATGCGCGCGCGACCGTGGCGCAGATGAGCGGCATCGTCCGCGAACTGGCCGCCGGCCACGACGGCCGCATCCGCGCGGCCGACTTCCGCGACCGCATCGGCGGCGGGCGCAAGCGGGCGATCCAGATCCTGGAATTCTTCGACCGCGTCGGCTTCACCCGCCGCGTCGGCAAGGGCAGCCAGCGCGCCCACATCCTGCGCGGCGAACCGCCCGCCGCCGAGGACGCATGAAGAGCCACGACGTGGTTACAATCCGGTTTCCAGCGGAAGAGAGGCGTTCCCCGGTGGGGCGACTGGTCTTCAAAACCAGGTGGGGCCGTCAGCCGGTCCCAGGTGGGTTCGACTCCCATTCTCTTCCGCCATCCTTTCCCACGACGGATCATGGCTGAACTGCGCGGCTGCCGCTTTCCGCAAGACCTCCGCTACGACCCGGCGAACCACCTGTGGTTTGCCGCCGAAGCGGATGGCGTCTGGCGCGTGGGCGTGACCCCCTTCGGCGTCGCCATCGCCGGCGAGATCCTGTTGTTCACCTCCAAGCCGGGCGGGCGCTCGCTGGCCGCCGGACGGGCCTTCGGCCTGCTCGAAGCCGGCAAGACCGTGTTCCCGGTGAAGACCCCGGTCGAGGCCGCGCTGATCGAAGGCAACGATGCCCTGTCGCGTTCCGCCGCGCTGATGAACACCGACGCCTACGCCGCCTGGCTGGTGCGGCTGCGCATCGCGCCAGGCGATGCGGACAAGCACCTGCTGTGCTGGGACGAGGCCCGCGCCGGCATCGCCGCGCAAATGGACCTGTGGCGCTTCGACGACCTGCGCAGCTTCCAGGCGCCCTTGCTGGGCGAAGGCGCGAAGGGCCTGCGCGGATGAACGAGCGCCTCGCCATCCTCGTCTGGGCCGCCGATCCGGACAGCCCGCAACTATGCGCCACGCCCTTCCACTTTGCCGCCGCCGCCGCCGCGATGGATGCCGAGGTCGAGATGTACTTCACCGCGCGCTCGGTGCAGCTGCTGCTGCCCGGCGTGGCCGAAACGCTCCATCCGGGCGGGCACGAAGCGCCGCCGCTGTCCCACTTCCTGCTCGAAGCCGTCCGCTACGGCACCCGCCTGTACGCCTGCCCGAGCGCGATGCAGGCCCATGGCGTGAAACCGGAAAACCTGCGTGCCGAAGTCTGCGGCCAGGCCGGCGCCGCCGCCTTCATCGGCCGCACGCTCGATCCGGCCTGGCGGACGCTGACGTTCTGAAGCTTTCAAACATTTCCCTCGGCACGCGGGACTCACAACGCCGCCAGCCGCTCCCGCAGCCACGCGCCGATGTCGGCGATCTCCTGCGGGCACACCGCGTGCGGCATGGCGTAGGCGTGCCACTCGGGTTCGAGGCCGACGCTGTGCAGCAGATCGAGCGCCTGCCGGCCCAGGCCGGGGGAGACAACGTCGTCTTCCGTGCCGTGCGCGACGAACAGCGGGATGCCGCGGTTGGCGGCGGCAAGCTCGCGCGTGATGAGGTGGGCGGCCGGGATGTAGGTCGATAGTGCGATCACGCCCGCAAGTGGCTCGGGATGGGTCAGCGCGCTCAGGTAGGCGACCGCGCCGCCCTGGGAGAAACCGGCCAGGAAGATGCGCCCGCTCGGGATGCCGCGTGCCGTTTCGTTGGCGATCAATGCACGGACGATGTCACGCGAGGCGAGCAGGCCCGCTTCGTCGATCTCGCGGCTGTCCGGCGCCAGCGACACGATGTCGTACCAGGCACGCATGACGTAGCCGCCGTTGCAGGTGACCGGCTGGTGGGGCGCATGCGGGAAGATGAAGCGCACGGCGGGCGAGGGCGCCAGCGCAAGTTCGGGGACGATGGGCTCGAAGTCGTGCCCGTCGGCGCCGAGGCCGTGCATCCAGATCACGGCCACGCTGGGGTCCGGCACGGTTTCGACTTCGAGAAAGCTGATTTCGGACATACGGCCCCCTGTGTGGCGTTCGCACGTAAAAAAGCCCACCCCGCACCTGCGCGCGGGGTGGGCAGCCAGGGCGGAGCTTAACCCAGGTCGAAGCGGTCGGCGTTCATCACCTTGGCCCAGGCCGCGACGAAGTCCTTCACGAACTTCTCCCGGTTGTCGTCCTGCGCATAGACTTCGGCATAGGCGCGCAGGATGGAGTTCGAGCCGAATACCAGGTCCACCCGGGTGGCCGTCCATTTGACCGCGCCGGTCTTGCGCTCGCGGATCTCGTACAGGTTCTTGCCCACCGGCTGCCAGGTGTAGGCCATGTCGGTGAGATTGACGAAGAAGTCGTTCGTCAGCGCGCCGACGTGGTCGGTGAATACGCCGTGCCTGCTGCCGCCATGGTTGGTGCCCAGCACGCGCATGCCGCCGACCAGCACGGTCATCTCGTGCGCGGTCAGGCCCATCAGCTGCGTGCGGTCGAGCATCATTTCCTCGGCGCTGACGACATAGTCCGCCTTCAGCCAGTTGCGGTAGCCGTCATGCAGGGGCTCGAGCACCTCGAAGGATTCGACGTCCGTCATCTCCTGCGTGGCATCGCCGCGGCCGGGCGAGAAGGGCACGACGACGTCGTGGCCCGCCGCCCTGGCGGCCTGCTCGACGCCGACGTTGCCGGCCAGCACGATGACGTCGGCCACGCTCGCGCCGGTCTCGGCCGCGATGCCTTCGAGCACCGACAGCACCCTGGCCAGGCGCGCGGGCTCGTTGCCCTCCCAGTCCTTCTGCGGAGCAAGGCGGATGCGGGCGCCATTGGCGCCGCCGCGCTTGTCCGAGCCACGGAAGGTACGGGCGCTATCCCACGCGGTGGCGACCATGTCGCCGACGCTCAGGCCGCTGGCGGCGATCCTCGCCTTCACCGCGGCGACGTCGTAATCGCTGCGGCCGGCGGGGACCGGGTCCTGCCAGATCAGGTCTTCGGCCGGCACGTCGGGGCCGAAGTAGCGCGACTTCGGGCCCATGTCGCGGTGCGTGAGCTTGAACCAGGCCCGGGCGAACACTTCGGAGAAGTAGGCCGGATCCTTGTGGAAGCGCTCGGCGATCTTGCGGTACGCGGGATCGAAGCGCATCGCCATGTCGGCGTCGGTCATGATCGGCTTGCGGCGGATCGAGGGGTCCTCGACGTCGGCCGGCATGTCCTCTTCCTTGATGTCGACCGGCTCCCATTGCCAGGCGCCCGCCGGCGACTTCTGCAGCCACCAGTCGTGCCCGAAGAGCATGTCGAAGTAGCCGTTGTCCCAGGTCGTGGGGTGAGTCGTCCAAGCGCCTTCGATGCCGCTGGTCACCGTGTCGCGCCCCACGCCGCGGCTGGTCTTGTTGAGCCAGCCCAGGCCCTGCTCGTCCACGCCCGCGGCTTCGGGCGCCGGCCCCAGCCTGGCGGCGTCGCCATTGCCGTGCGTCTTGCCCACGGTATGCCCGCCGGCCGTCAGGGCGACGGTTTCCTCGTCGTCCATGGCCATGCGCGCGAAGGTGACGCGGATGTCCTGCGCGGTCTTGAGCGGGTCGGGCTTGCCGTCCACACCTTCCGGGTTGACGTAGATGAGGCCCATCATCACCGCGGCAAGCGGGTTGTCCAGGTCACGCTCGCCGGAGTAGCGGCTGTTGGGGTTGTCGCTGGGGGCGAGCCATTCCTTCTCCGAACCCCAGTAGATGTCTTTTTCCGGATGCCAGATGTCCTCGCGGCCGAAGGCGAAGCCGTAGGTCTTCAGGCCCATCGATTCATAGGCCATGGTGCCGGCCAGAGCGATCAGGTCCGCCCAGCTCAGCTTGTTGCCGTATTTTCTCTTGATCGGCCACAGCAGGCGGCGGGCCTTGTCCAGATTGGCGTTGTCAGGCCACGAGTTCAGCGGCGCGAAACGCTGGTTGCCCGTGCCGGCGCCGCCCCGGCCGTCGGCGATGCGGTAGGTGCCCGCCGCATGCCACGACATGCGGATCATCAGGCCGCCATAATGCCCCCAATCGGCCGGCCACCAGTCCTGGCTGTCGGTCATCAGGGCGACGAGATCCTGTTTGAGCGCCGCGACGTCGAGCTTCTTCAGCTCTTCGCGGTAGTCGAAACCCGGCCCCATCGGGTTGGTCTTGCTGTCGTGCTGATGGAGGATGTCGAGGTTCAGCGCCTTCGGCCACCAGTCCATGTTCGAACTGCCCGCCGCCGTATTGCCGCCGTGCATCACCGGACACCCGCCACCGGCCTTCATGTCATTCCCGCTCATGTCCATCTCCTGTCGTCGCTACGTTGGCTGAAGCCGCAGACCTCCGGAAAACCCTTCGTGTCCGCGACCGCTGATGGATCTAGCCTAGCAAAGACCGCACATTATTGAAGCAATGTGCATGATTGACACAAACTATTCATAATCATGCGGCGCACAATAAAAACTATATCAAGTGCATCCCCGGACGGGTCTGACCCGCATCCGCACAGGGTAGGTTTCGCAGCATTCCTCCCTCGCCACACGGCGGGCGAAGCCTTCCTGTAACGGATCGCGACAACACTTGCTGCGCCGCAAAAAAATGCCAGAATTCCGCTTTCTTTCGCTAAGCCCGCATCGTGATCGTCCGCCCCCGCCCACACTGGCTCCATCTGCTGTTCGTCCGCCGCGGCTCGCTGGTGCGCCGCATTTTCGGGCAGCAGCTCTTCGTCTTCCTGCTCTCCTGTACGGTGCTGCTGGCACATGGCGAACTCTTCGACTGGAAGGTGACGCTGACCGCCGCGCCGTTCTCGCTGATGGGGGTGGCACTGGCCATCTTCCTCGGCTTTCGCATCAATGCCAGCTACGACCGCTACTGGGAAGCGCGCAAACTATGGGGCGGGGTGCTGATCACGGCCCGCAACCTGGCCCGCCAGGCGCTGACGCTGACCGCGCACGGCGACGACGTGCGGCCCTTCGTGCTCGGGCTGATCGGCTTCGCCACGGCGATGCGCAATCAGCTGCGGGGCCAGCCCTGCGACAAGGGGCTGTCCGGCCTGCTGCCGGACACGCTCGCCGCCCGCCTCGCGGGCACGCGCTCCGCTCCAACGCTGATTCTGGTGTGGCTGGCGCAATGGCTCCGTGAGCGGCGCGACAACGGCACCCTGCAGCCGATCCTCGCCCAGCACATGGAGGCCGGGCTCGACGAACTGTCCGCCACGCTGGGCGGCTGCGAGCGCATCGCCAATACGCCCCTGCCCTTCACCTACACGGTGATCCTGCACCGCAGCGCCTACTTCTACTGCATGCTGCTGCCTTTCGGGCTGGTCGATTCGATCGGCTTGATGATGCCGCTGGTGGTGGCTTTCGTGTCCTACACCTTCTTTGCGCTCGAAGCGCTCAGCGACGAAATCGAGGAACCCTTCGGCACCATGCCGAACGACCTGGCGCTCGATACCATCGTCGCCGGCATCGACGCCAGCCTGCGCGAGCTGCTGGGTGAAACGCCGCCGCCCGCGCCAATGCCCGACGAAAACTTCCTGCTGCGCTGAATCCGGCATCGGCGCGGTGCCGAAAGCAAAGCGGCGGGGGCTCTCAGGCCTTCTTGCCGTGCTTGCCCTTGGGCACCTTGGGCAGGGCGCCGACGACCCGCACGACCTCGCTCAGATCCCGCGCCGCCAGCAAGGCCAGGCCGGCACGCAGCACCTCGGACTTGCTCGCCACGCACCCCGTCCTGGCCAGCGCGTCGCGCAGCGCCTTGATGCGCTTGTGCTCGCCGGCGGGCATCGAGAAGGAGTCGCGCGCGACCTTCTCGGGCTTGCCCGGCTTTTCCTTGCCGGCCTTGCTCCGCTTGTCCGCATCGGCCTTCGCCACCCCCGACGACTTGCGCTGGCCGGGCGCCACCGCCGCCGCGGCGGACTCCGCCACGGAAACGACCACCGTCCTGGCCGTGGGCTTCGGTGCGGGCTTCGGTGCGGGCTTCGGTGCGGGCTTCGGTGCGGGCTTCGGTGCGGGCTTCGGTGCGGGCTTTTGCACCGCCTTCGGCGCTGCAGCCTTGCGCGGAGCGGCGGCCGGCGCCTTGGGTGCGGCCTTCGCCGGCTGCGCCTTTACTTCGGCGGCCGCTGGCGCAGCCACGGCCGGCAGGCGTTCGGACAGCGAACTATCTTCTTGCTTCAGGGTTTCACGCAGCCTGGACTGCGTGCTTCTTGGCGTGGTCATCGATCATCCTCGATCAGTTTGAGAACGGCCGAGACCAGTTGCTCGACCTCTTCCTGGGCCACCGCAGCCGCACGGCCGAGCCCGAAAACGGAGGTGCCGCGCACCGCGCTGAGCGCGTAGGCGCTGCGTTGCGACAACGCGACGCCCAGTACCGGCAGTTCGAAATCCTGCAGCACGTCCAGCACGTCCCCGGCCAACGCGGTACGCATGACGCGGTTCGGCAGCAAGGCGCCGCGCAGGGCAGGGCGCTGACGCTGGCGGTCGAGGATCAGGCGCTCGATGCCGCGCGTCGCCCACAGGTCGGTGGGGCTGGGCACCACCGGCACCAGCGCGAGGTCGCACAGCTCCAGCGCGCTCATCGTATGGGGATGCTCGATCGACGGCGGGCAGTCCATCACCACCACGTCGACGCTGTTGGCGACGGGCTTCAGGGTTCGGGCCATGTCCTTCGCCTTGCCTTGCAGGCGCACCAGGCGCGCGGGGAAGGGCACATCGGGCGGTGCGGATTCGGCCCAGCGCGACGCGCTTTCCTGCGGATCGAGATCGGCCAGCGCGACGCGGTAGCCGGCCAGCGCCATGCCCGCTGCCAGCTGCATCGCCACCGTGGTCTTGCCCGAGCCGCCTTTCTGCGAAATCAGGGCAATCAACGTGGGTACGCTCATGTGTCGTCCGGAAAAGAAAAGGTAATACTGCAAGATGCTATCGCAAGCATCGCCGCGGGTGTGTTACACATCGATCGCACATCATCGCCACAGAACCATGAACCGTCCCTCCGCACTGCAGCGGCTCAAGGCCCTAATCCTCTCCGAATGGCGCCAGCTCATCGCCATCGCGCCCAGCAACCGCCGCTGGCAGATGCCTTTCGCCGCCGCGCTGGCGTCCGGCCTGCCGCTGGTGGTGGGGGCATTCTTCGGCCATCTGGAATACGGCCTGATCTCCTCGCTCGGCGGCCTGGTGTTCCTGTACCAGCCCAACACGCCGCTCTCGCACCGCATGACCTGGCTGATGGCCTGCAGCTTCGGCATGTCGGCCAGCTACACGCTGGGCGCGATCGCCCATTTCGTGCCGCTGGCGCAGGCCCTGATGCTGGGCCTCATCACCATCCTGGTGTCGATGGTGGCCCGCTTCTACCGCATCGGACCGCCCGGCAGCCTGTTCTTCGTCATGGCGGCGGCGATCGCGGCCCATACCCCGGGCACCGTCGAGGAAGTACCGCTCAAGGTCGGGCTGCTGACCATGGGCACGCTGCTCGCCAGCCTGATCGCCTTCTTCTACAGCCTGCACATCCTGCGCCAGGAAGCCCCCGAGGCCACCGCGTCGCAGCCGGAGGCCGACTTCGACATCGTCGTGCTCGACTCGATCGTGATCGGCGCCTTCGTCGGCCTGTCCCTCGCCATCGCCCAGGCACTGCAGCTCGACCGCCCCTACTGGGTGCCGATCAGTTGCCTGGCGGTGATCCAGGGCGTATCGATGCGCGCGGTGTGGAACCGCCAGTTGCACCGCGTGCTGGGCACCGCCGTCGGCATGCTGCTGGCGTGGGGCATCATCTCGCTGCCGCTGTCGCCGTGGAGCATCGCGCCGATCGTGATCGCGCTCACCTTCGTCATCGAAAGCACGGTGGTGCGGCACTACGGCTTCGCCGTCGTTTTCATCACCCCCCTGACCATCCTGCTGGCCGAAGCCCCCACGCTGGGGCAACTGCCTGCCGCGGCGCTGCTCGAGTCGCGCTTCTTCGACACCCTGCTCGGCTGCCTGGTCGGGCTGGCGGGCGGCATCTGCCTGCACAATGCGCGCTTTCGCCAGACGGTCGGCCGCCAGTTGCGCAGGCTGACGCCATCGCGGCTGCGGCGGCCCTGAGCCGCCACCATCCCCGGCGCCCTTGAACGACTCACGGCCGGTGCGGTCGGAACCGACTGCGCCGTGCCGAGCACGCGTTTTTTCCCAACCTTGTCGAGTATCGCAATCCAGCCCATGTCCCGAGCGCCCCTCCCGTCCCTTGCCCTCCCGTCCCTTTTCCTGCTGCTGAGCCTCGCCGCCTGTAGCGGCCCGGTGGAAGACACCCGCCCCGGGCAGCCGGTCAAACATCGCCAGGACGCCTTCAAAGCCATGCTGCGCAGTTTCGAGCCGATGGGCACGATGCTGCGCACCGATCGCTACCAGGCCGACGAATTCGTGCGCCTCGCCAACGAGCTCGTCAGCCTGCGCGAAGCGCCATGGGCGCACTTCACGCCCGACACCCTCTATCCGCCCACCAAGGCCAGGGCCGCGGTATGGGAACGCGCGCAGGACTTCGAACACGAACGGCAGGACTTCTACGAGGCGACCGACGCACTGGCCCAGGCCGCGCAGACGCGCGACAAGGGCCGCATCCAGACGGCCTACGACAAGGTCCATGCGAGCTGCAAGTCGTGCCACAGCGACTTCAAGAAGTAGGCCACCGGCATGGGATCGGGCCGGAATCGATTGCAACGATTGAAAACACCCATGCGACGACGGCCCCGATTTGAAGGAAAATGACGGTTTGGCCGGACGCGGCCCACAGCGCCGGCCCCGAATCTCTCCTTCAGGAAGCGACCATGCTGCAAAAGAACCCTGCCTTCGCCGGCGTCCCGGGCCCCGTCGTCGTGATCGTCATGGACGGCTACGGCATTCCCAAGCACACGGTCGGCAGCGCCATCGACGCCGCGCGCAAGCCGACGCTGGACCGCCTGTTCGCCCAGTATCCGAACATCACGCTGCGTGCCCACGGCACCGCGGTCGGCATGCCGTCGGACGACGACATGGGCAATTCCGAAGTCGGCCACAACGCCATCGGCGCCGGCCAGGTCTATGCGCAGGGCGCGGCGCTGGTCGCCGACGCGATCGCCGCAGGCACGATCTGGCAGGGCGCGGCCTGGCAGGAAACCGTCGCCGCCGCCAAGGCCGGCAACGGCGGCGTGCTGCACTTCATCGGCTTGTTCTCCGACGGCAACGTGCACAGCCACATCGACCACCTGAAGGCGATGGTCGCGCAGGCCAGGGCCGAAGGCGTGAAGACGGTGCGCATCCATGCGCTGCTCGACGGCCGCGACGTGCCCGAAACCAGCGCGCTGGACTACGTCGTGCCCTTCGAAGCCTTCCTGGACGAAATCAGCGCCGACGGCTTCGACGCCCGCATCGCCTCGGGCGGCGGCCGCCAGACCATCACCATGGACCGCTACGACGCCAACTGGCCGATGGTGGCGCGGGGCTGGCGCACCCACGTGCTGGGCGAAGGCCCGCAGTTCGCCAACGCCACCGAGGCGGTCCAGGGCCTGCGCGAGCGCAATCCCGGCACCATCGACCAGGACTTGCCCGAGTTCGTCATCGCCGACGGCGGCAAACCCATCGGCACCATCGAGGACGGCGATGCAGTGGTGTTCTACAACTTCCGCGGCGACCGCGCGATCGAGATCACCCGCGCCTTCGTCGAGGACGACTTCAGCGAATTCGACCGCGTGCGCCGGCCGCGCGTCACCTACGCCGGCATGCTGCAGTACGACGGCGACCTGCATCTGCCCGAGCGCTTCCTGGTCACGCCGCCAGCCATCCGCAACACCTCGGGCGAATGGTTCAGCAAGACGGGGCTGGCGCAGTTCGCCTGCTCCGAGACGCAGAAGTTCGGCCACGTCACCTACTTCTGGAACGGCAACCGCTCGGGCAAGTTCGAGGGCGAGACCTGGCAGGAAGTCCCCAGCGACGTCGTGCCCTTCGAGCAGCGCCCGTGGATGAAGGCCGCCGAGATCACCGACGCGATGATCGCCGCGCTGCAGTCCGGCCGCTACAAGGTGCTGCGCTGCAACTACGCCAATGGCGACATGGTCGGCCACACCGGCAACTTCCGCGCCGCGACGATGGCGATCGAGGCGGTCGACCTGGCGCTGTCGCGCCTGCTGCGGGCGGTCGACGCGGCCGGCGGCGTGGCGCTGGTCACCGCCGACCACGGCAACGCCGACGAAATGTTCGAACTCGACAAGAAGACCAAGGAGCCGGCGGTCAACGAGGACGGCTCCTACAAGGCCAAGACCGCCCACACGCTGAACCCGGTGCCGCTGATCCTCTACGACAACGTCAGCGGCGGCAGGCTGGGCCTGGAGCAGACCGGAACCGCCGGCCTGTCGAACATCGCCGCGACGGTGGCGAACCTGCTCGGCCTGCAGAAGCACGAGCGCTGGGACGACAGCCTGCTGGTGGTGAAGTGACATGACGCGCCGCCGCCTCCCCGCCTGCCTCGCCAGCTCCGCCCTGCTGCTTTCCGCCTGCGGCCTGCAGCCGCCGGTGGTCGAATCGGACAACGGCGTTTCCAGCCAGAGCGGCCAGTTTCATTTCGCCCTGCCCAGCGGCCAGTATCACTGCGACGAAGGCCTGCGCATCGGGCTGCGGCGCGAGATGCAGGGCCAGGTCAACCACCGCCTGCAACTGGACTGGAAAGGGCGCAGCTACCAGCTCGAACGCGACTTTTCCGACTCTGGCCTGCCGCGCTTCGAGGATGCGGCCAGCGGCCTGGTCTGGATCGACCTGCCGTGGAAAGGGCTGCTGCTCGACGGGCGCACCCACGCCCCGCTCGCCAACGACTGCCGGGCGGCCTGAGCGCCGCCCGCAGCCTAGCGGCGGAAGAAGCGGCTGAGCCAGCCGTTATCCTTGCGCTGCCGCTTCTCGGCGATGATGCCAATCATGTTGGCCTTCACCGCCGCGACATAGTCGGCGTCGTCGCGCTTGATGTGATTGACGAGCCA
Source organism: Thauera linaloolentis 47Lol = DSM 12138 (assembly GCF_000310205.1). Classification (GTDB taxonomy): domain Bacteria; phylum Pseudomonadota; class Gammaproteobacteria; order Burkholderiales; family Rhodocyclaceae; genus Thauera; species Thauera linaloolentis. Next base: position 16,694 of record NZ_AMXE01000019.1, read on the forward strand.
GGTGGACAGCAGCTTGTACAGCTCGCTGCCGACGTCGTCGCCCAGGCGGTGGCGCTCGACATACTCGTTGACCCGCCGCACGAACAGCTCGTGCACGCGCTTGTGCGGCTTGCAGAACGTGTAGCCGGCTTCTTCCTGCAGGCTTTCCTCGAAGGCGAAATGCGACACCGTGTAGTCGACCAGATCGTCGAGCGTGCGCCCGATTTCGTCCCGGTCCCCGGCGGCATTGGCGATCTCGAGCGCATTGATGTAATCGACGATGCGGCGATGCTGCTGGTCGATCACGTCGATGCCGGTGTCGAGATCGGGGTTCCAGATAAAGGGCACGCTGCGCTTCCTCCGTGATGCCGTGGCTGTCCGCCCGGGGCATGAAAGGGCAGCAGCATACACGCAGTCATATCAGGTACCCATTTTTGATCCACATCAATATTTCATCGACATGAAAATGAAAAATGCCGGCTCTCCTCGCGGAGAAGCCGGCATGGACCCGTGCCGCGGAGGGCGCCGTCCTCCGCGTTCACGCGCTTGGCATCAGGCGTTCGCGGACTCCAGGATGCTGTTGAAGGTGGTGCTCGGGCGCATCACCGCGCCGCATTTCGCCGCATCGACCTTGTAGTAGCCGCCGATGTCGGCCGGCTTGCCCTGCACCTCGGCGAACTCGGCGATGATCTTCTGCTCGTTGCCGGCCAGGGCCTTGGCGAGCGGCGCGAAATGCTTCGCCAGATCGGCATCCTCGGTCTGCTCGGCCAGGGCCTCGGCCCAGAACGTGGCCAGGTGGAACTGGCTGCCGCGGTTGTCGAGCTGGCCGGTCTTGGGCGACGGCGACTTGTTCTCGTCGAGCAGCTTGCCGGTGGCCAGATCGAGCGTCTTGGCGAGGATCTTCGCCTTCGCATTGCCGGTCTTGATGCCGAGGTCTTCCATCGACACCGCCAGCGCGAGGAACTCGCCCAGCGAATCCCAGCGCAGGTGGTTCTCCTGCGTCAGTTGCTGGACGTGCTTGGGCGCCGAGCCGCCGGCACCGGTCTCGTACATGCCGCCGCCGTTCATCAGCGGCACGATCGACAGCATCTTGGCGCTGGTGCCCAGTTCCATGATCGGGAACAGATCGGTCAGGTAGTCGCGCAGGATGTTGCCGGTGACCGAGATGGTGTCCAGGCCGCGGGCGACGCGCTCCAGCGTGTAACGCATGGCGCGGACCTGCGACATGATCTGGATGTCGAGGCCGGCCGTGTCGTAGTCCTTCAGGTAGGTCTTGACCTTCTTGATCAGCTCGTTTTCATGCGGGCGGTACGGGTCGAGCCAGAAGATGGCCGGCATGCCGGAATTGCGCGCGCGCGTCACGGCCAGCTTGACCCAGTCGCGGATCGGCGCGTCCTTGACCTGGCACATGCGCCAGATGTCACCGGCCTCGACGTTCTGCGACAGCAGCACTTCGCCGGTGGCGAGGTCGGTGATGTTGGCGACGCCGTCCTCGGGGATCTCGAAGGTCTTGTCGTGCGAACCGTATTCCTCGGCCTTCTGCGCCATCAGGCCGACGTTCGGCACCGTGCCCATGGTGCGCGGATCGAAGTTGCCGTGCCACTTGCAGAAGTTGATCATCTCCTGGTAGATGCGGGCGAAGGTCGATTCCGGCATCACGCACTTGCTGTCGTACTGCTTGCCGTCGGAACCCCACATCTTGCCGCCCTGGCGGATCATCGCCGGCATCGACGCGTCGACGATGATGTCGTTGGGCGAATGGAAGTTGGTGATGCCCTTGGCCGAGTCGACCATCGCCAGCTCGGGGCGGTGCTCGTGGCAGGCATGCAGGTCGCGGATGATCTCGTCGTGCTTGGACTCGGGCAGGGTCTTGATCTTCTCGTACAGGTCGACCATGCCGTTGTTGACGTTGATGCCCAGCTCGTCGAACAGCTTGCCGTGCTTCTCGAAGGCATCCTTGTAGTAGATCCTGACGCAGTGGCCAAAGACGATCGGGTGCGAGACCTTCATCATCGTCGCCTTCACGTGCAGCGAGAACAGGATGCCGGCCTCGCGGCAGTCGTCCAGCTCGCGCTCGTAGAACTCGCACAGCGCCTTCTTGCTCATGAACATCGAGTCGATGATCTCGCCGTCGAGCAGCGAAAGCTTGGGCTTGAGCACGACGGTCTTGCCCGACTTGGTGATCAGCTCCATCTTCACGTCGCGCGCCTTGTCGAGCGTCAGCGACTTTTCGCCGTGGTAGAAGTCGCCGTGGTGCATGTGCGAGACGTGCGTCTGCGACCACTGCTTCCACTCGCCCATCGAGTGCGGGTGCTTCTTGGCGTAGTTCTTGACCGCGGCCGGCGCGCGGCGGTCGGAGTTGCCTTCGCGCAGCACCGGGTTGACCGCCGACCCCAGGCACTTGCCATAGCGCGTGCGCAGCGCCTTTTCCTCGTCGGTCTTGGGGTCGTCCGGGAAGTCGGGCAGCGCATAGCCCTTGCCCTGCAGTTCCTTGATGCACGCCTTCAGCTGCGCCACCGATGCGCTGATGTTGGGCAGCTTGATGATGTTGGTATCGGGCAGCAGGGTCAGTCGGCCGAGTTCGGCCAGCGTGTCCGGCACGCGCTGCGATTCGGTCAGGAATTCCGGAAACTCTGCCAGCACGCGGGCCGACACGGAAATGTCGGCCTCTTCGATTTCGATGCCTGCCGGGCCGGTAAAGGTGCGGATGATCGGAAGGAACGCGGACGTGGCCAGCAGCGGCGCTTCGTCCGTGAGCGTATAGATGATCTTGGATTTCCCCTCAGCCATTCTTTTCCCCTAGATTTCTAGTCTCTTGACGCCAATCCAATGGCGACTCCCGGTCGCGTTGCGCGACACGTGGACATGCTTGCGCAGCCGGCAGGAAAATACCACGCAACGCCCACCCCCGACACCCGGTAAACATCAAAACCCTCAAGGAAATCGCATGCCCCGGCAATTCCGCGGCCGCCGCCGGGCGGGCCGCGGGGCACCGAAGCCAGCGCCAGGCGCCGGTCCGACGGTCCGCCGGCCGGCCGGGGACGCGGCGACCGCGCTCAAGCCCGCACGCAGGACGCGCGCACGGCGAGGTCCCGCCGCTCCACCGCCTTCAGCATCATCAGCAGCGCCGTGCCCAGCGCCATCATGACGGCGGCGAAGTACAGCCCGCCGGCATAGCTGCCGAACGCCTCCCCCAGCCAACCGGTCACTGCGGGGCCGATGATCTGCGCCACGCCATAGGAAATCGTCATCTTGCCCATCATCTTCGCCGGCCGTGTCGGGTAGTAGCGCCCGGCCATCGTCAGCACCAGGCTGACCATGCCGACGAAGGTCCCGCCAAACAGCAGCGCCCCGGCGGCGGCGCCGGTCACGCCCCCCACTACCACCGGCAGCAGGATACCGACGATCTGCAGCACCGCCGCCAGGATCAGGGCATTGAGCTCGCCGCTGCGGCGAGCGATGAAATCCCACACGATGCAGGCCGGCGCGGCCGCCATGCCGATGGCGAAGAAGGTCCAGCTCCCCTTTCCTTCCAGCCCGGGCAGGCCATTGACGATGGCGACGATGAAAGTGGCGCTGACCACGTAGCCGATGCCCGCGCAGAAGTACGAGACCATGAACAGTTTCAGGAACAGGGGACTCGGCGGATCGTCGTGCATCGGCGCACCGCTCTTGGTCACCGGACTGGTGTCCGGCGCCGGCAGCCAGCCCAGCGCCGGAATCAACAATACGCAGGCGATGGCGGTGAACACGAACCACTGCCCGCGCCAGTCCAGCATGCTGCTCATCCAGGCCACCGCCACCGAACACGCGGCGATGCCGATGCCGACGCCGGCGAAATGGATGCCCAGTTCGCTGCGATGGCCATGGCGGATCAGCCAGTTCAGGATCAGCCCCGTCCCCAGCAGCATCGCGCCCGAGGTGGCGAGCCCGGCCAGATAGCGCGACAAGGCCCACACGGCCAGGCTGTCGGACAGCCCCATCATCGCCGTGGTCAGCACCGCCATCACCATGGCGACGCGGAACAGGCGGTCCTTGAGCACCAGATCGCTGATCGACGCCGCGACCAGCGCCCCGGTCAGATAGCCCGCGTAGTTGATCGCCGCCAGCCAGCCCCCTTCGGCCAGGCCCAGCCCGGCCTGCGCCTGCATCACCGGCAGCAGCGGGGTATAGGCGAAGCGCGCTACGCCCATCGCCAGAATCAGGCTGAAAATGCCCGCGCCCAGTACCTTCATCCTTTGGATCTGATCGTCCATTCTTATGTCCTGTCTCCTGCTGGAGCCGAAACGATAGTCGGCGTAAGATATCCGCTCAAATGATTATTTTAGAATAGACCGTTCTGCTATAGAGATACGTTCATGGAACTCCTCGCCCTGCGCACCTTCGAAGCCGTCGCCGACGAGGGCGGCATCCTGGCCGCCTCGCGCAAGCTCAACACCGTGCAGTCCAACGTCACCAACCGCATCCGCCGGCTGGAAGAAGAGCTGGGCACCGAGTTGTTCTTCCGCTCCGGCCGCGGCGTCGAACTCGCGCCCGCCGGCCGCGTGCTGCTCGACTACGCCCGCCGCATGCTGAGCCTCGAACGCCAGACCGCGGCCGCCGTGCGCCAACTCGGCGAGGACGCCGGCGAACTGCGCATCGGCGCCATGGAAACCTTCACCGCGCTCCATCTGCCGTCCGCGCTGCGCGACCTGCGCCAGGCCCACCCCACGCTGGAACTGCGCATCAGGACGGACACCAGCGCCGTGCTGATCGACAAGGTGCTGGCCCACAAGCTCGACTGCGCCTTCATCGCGGGTCCGGTGGTACACCCCGCGCTGCAGTTCGACGAACTGGTGCAGGAAGAATTGGTCCAAGTCTTCGCTGCCGGCACCGACCCCCTGCTCAGCCCGCTGATCCTGTTCCGCGAGGGCTGCGCCTACCGCGCGCGCGCCATCGCGCTGCAACGCACGCTCGGCCACACCCGCACCGACACGATGGAGTTCGGCACGCTCGAAGGCATTCTCGGCTGCGTGTCGGTCGGGCTTGGCTGGACGCTGATGCCGCGCCGCGTCGTCCGGCAATCGGTCCACGCGCCGCGGCTGGCAATACGCGAAGTGCCGGCCGACATCGGCGTGGTGCCCACCGGCATGGTGTACCGCAAGACCGAGACACCGCTGCACATACTCGAGACGCTGGCGCAGGCCGTCGTCCACGCCATGGCCGGCAATACCTGACGCAGCGCGGCACCCGCATGCCGGCTGCCGGATCGCCCCACACATGGGTAAACTGCGGTTCGCTGGCCGCGCGGTGACGACACGACGGCCCGGCGCGCCCTCCGCCCTTTCGCCCCGGGAGCCGCTTCCGATGCGCCACCTGCGTACCTTGCTTTGCGTGCTGCTGTTCGCCCCCCTGGCCGCCTTCGCCCAAGCGGCCGCGCTGCCCGTCGCCGGCGAACTGCAGGCGCAGCTCGACACGCTGCCCCAGCGGCAGTTGCCCGAAGCCGAGCAGCTCGCCGCGCAGCAAGATTTGCAGCAAGCCCTCGCCCATCTCGCGGACGCCGAAGACAGCCGGCGCCAGCTCGATGCATTGCGCAAGCAACTGGAACGCGCGCCCGCCCAGATCGACGACGCGCGCAACGAACTGGCGCGCCGCCAGTCGCAGCCGGCATCGGCGGCGTTCACGTCCGACAGCAGCCTCAATTCGCTCGAAACCCGGCTTTCTCAGGCCAAGACCCGGCTCGCGCACTGGCGCACCACGCTCGACCAGGCTGGCGCCCCCAGCCTGCGCGCCACCGCCGAACGCACCCAGGCCGACATCGCCGCCATGCAGGCGCGCATGCAGGCCATCGATGCCGCCCTGCGCAGCGGGCGCGAGGGCGGCCGCAGTCTGGGCACCGAACGCCGCGCCGCCCTGTCCGCCGAATGGCACGCGCTCGACGCACGCTCGGCGCTGCGCCTGGCGGAACTGTCGGGCAGCAGCCAGTTGCAGGAGGTCGCACAAGCGCAGCGCGAACTGGCCGAGTTCGAACTGGGCCGGATCGAGCACGACATGGAACTCATCCAGTCGGCCATCAATCAGCGCCGCCGCGCCGAAACGCTGGAAACGGTGCAGCAGCTCACCCGGGGCGACGCGGCCGCGGCCGCCGACGGCAGCCTGCTCGCGCGCGAGACGGCAAGCAACCAGACACTATCGGCCTACCTGCTGCGCGCCACCGAGCACCTCGCCAAGCTGAAGCAGCGCAACCTCGATGCCCAGCAGCGCCTCGACGCGCTCAACCGCAGCAGCACGCTCATCGCCGAGCAGATCAACGTGCTGCAAGGCAGCCCGCTGCTGCCGCGCATCCTCAACGAACAACGCCGCGCCCTGCCCGATCCGCAGGCCGACGACGCGCTGACGCACCAGATCGCCGACGTGCGCCTCTACCTGTTCGAGATCAACAAGCAGCGCGAGGCGCTGAGCAACCCCGCGGCCTACGCCGACACGCTGCTCGCCACGCAGGGCACCGAGCCGGACACCGCCGAGCGCGACGCCCTGCACGCCCTGCTGGGCACCCGGGCGGAACTGCTGGAGCGCCTGAACCACGAACTCAGCGCCATCCTGGGCGAATCGGTCAGCCTGCAGCTCCAGGAAGCCCAGTTGCAGGCAACCGCCGAACGCCTGCGGACGACGGTGGATGAACAACTGTTCTGGGTGCCCAGCAACAGCCCGCTCGACCTCGACTGGCTCAAGCGCCTGCCCGCCGCACTCGAGCGCCAGATCGGCTCGATGCCGTGGCGCGCCGTCGCCACCCAGCTCTGGGAAGGCCTGCAGGCGCGGCCGCTGGTGATGCTGCCGGTACTGCTGATCTCGGTGCTGCTGTTGCTGCGCCGGCGCTGGCTGCGCGACACCCTCGAACGCCTGCACGCCGACATCGGCTACGTGCGCCGCGACACCCAGTACCACACGCCGCTGGCCATCCTGCTCAACCTGTTGCTGGCGCTGCCGGTGAGCCTGCTGCTGGCGATGGCCGGCCTGGCGCTGCAGATGGACGGGCGCGGGCAGAACCTGGCACTGGGAGGCGGCCTGATGGACATGGCCCAGGCCTGGCTGGTGTTCTACACCGCCTACCGCATCCTGTCGCCGGGCGGCGTCGCCGAACGCCACTTCGAATGGCAGCCCGCCGTCATCCAGGCGCTGCATCACCGGCTGCGCCGCCTGGGCTTGGTCGTGCTGGCGGTAGTGCTGGTCGTCGCCGTCGCCGAAAGCCAGCCCGAAGGGCTGGAAAACGACGTGCTCGGCCTGCTGACCCTGCTGGCGGGCTATGCCGTGATGGCCTGGCTGATGGGCCGGCTGCTGTCGCACCAGCAGCCGCGCGACGCCGCCCCCTCGCCCTGGCGCATGATCGCCGGCACCGCCCTCGCGCTGATGCCGCTGGCGCTGATCGCGGCCCTGGCCCTGGGCTACTACTACACCGCGCTGAAACTCACCGGCCGCCTGATCGACACCCTGCTGATCCTCATCATCTGGGGCATCGCCAATGCCACCGCGGTGCGCGGCCTCGCCGTGGCCGCGCGGCGGCTCGAACACAAGCGCGCCGTCGAGCGGCGCGAAGCCGCCGAACGCGAAGCGGAGGCCGACCCCGCGGCCAGCGCCGAGATCCCCGACGTGCCGATGATCGGCATCGAGAAGGTGAGCCAGCAATCACTGCGCCTGATCCGCCTGAGCCTGCTCGGCGCCTTGCTGGGTGGGCTGTACTGGGTCTGGGCGGATCTGATCACCGTCTTTGCCTACCTCGACAACATCACGCTGTACGAATACACCAGCGGCAGCGGCCAGACCGCCGCGCTGGTGCCGATCAGCCTGCGCGACGTGCTCGGCGCCTTGGTCATCGCCACGCTCGCCCTCGTGCTCGCCGGCAACCTGCCCGGCCTGCTCGAAGTGCTGGTGCTGTCGCGCATGAAGCTCGCGCAAGGCAGCGCCTACGCCATCACCACGCTGCTGTCCTACCTCATCGGCGGCATCGGCATCGTCGCCACGCTGGGCACCCTGGGCGTGAGCTGGGACAAACTGCAGTGGCTGGTCGCCGCGCTGTCGGTGGGGCTGGGGTTCGGCCTGCAGGAAATCTTCGCCAACTTCATCTCCGGCCTCATCATCCTGTTCGAGCGCCCGGTGCGCATCGGCGACGTGGTCACCATCGGCAACCTGTCGGGCACGGTCAGCCGCATCCAGATCCGCGCCACGACGATCACCGACTTCGACCGCAAGGAAATCATCGTCCCCAACAAGACCTTCGTCACCGGCCAGCTGGTGAACTGGTCGCTGAGCGACACCGTGACGCGGGTGACGATGACGATGGGCGTGGCCTACGGCTCCGACCTGGCGCTGACGCGCAAGCTGCTCCTGCAGGCCGCCGGCGAAAACCCGCGCGTGCTCAAGGAGCCCGCGCCGCTGGCGCTGCTCGTCGCCTTCGGCGCCAGCACGCTGGACCACGAACTGCGCCTCCACGTGCGCGAAATCGGCGACCGGACCCCCGTCATCGACGAGGTCAACCGCCGCATCGACGCCCTGTTCCGCGAACACGCCATCGAAATGGCCTTCAACCAGATCGACGTGCATGTGCGCAGCATCGACGGCAAGGAAGCCCGGCTGGAAACCATCAACCATCCCGCCACCGCTCCGGGGAACGTGGATGTGGGGAAGGCGCCGGGCTCCCTGGGGTGAAGCAGGAACGCGGCCGCCCGGCCTAGCTGGGTGAAGCCGCCACCCTGGCCCGCGCCGTGTGCAGTTTCTTGAAGCTGTCGATCAGGCGCTGGTGCCTGTCGAGCCCTTCCAGCGCCATGCTCGTCGGCGTCAAGCCGAAGAAACGCACGCTGCCGTCCACCGACCCCAGAACCGCATCCATCCGTGGATTGCCGAACATGCGGCGGAAATTGGCCTCGTAATCGTCCAGTTCGAGGCCGTCGTCCAGCAGCACCTCCAACACCACATCCAGGGCCTGGTAGAACAATCCGCGTTCGAGCGTGTTCTCGTTGTACTGCAGGAAAGCCTTCACCCATTCGTGCGCCGCGTCGAACTGCCGCAAGGCGAGATGGATCAGCAGCTTCAACTCCAGAATCGTCAACTGGCCCCAGGCCGTGTTTTCGTCGAACTCGATGCCGATCAGCGTGATGATGTCGGTGTAATCGTCGAGCTCGCTGTCCTCCAGGCGTTCGAGCAGCACCTCCAGGCCGGCGGCGTCGAGACGGTGCAGGTTCAGGATATCGGCGCGGAACGCCAGTGCCTTGTTGGTGTTGTCCCAGATCAGGTCTTCCACCGGATAGACTTCCGAATAGCCCGGCACCAGGATGCGGCAGGCCGTTGCGCCGAGCTGGTCATACACCGCCATGTACACTTCCTTGCCCAGGCCCTCGAGAATGCCGAACAATGCGGCGGCCTCCTCGGCATTGGAGTTTTCGCCCTGACCGGAAAAATCCCACTCGACGAAATCGAAATCGGCCCTGGCACTGAAGAAACGCCACGACACCACGCCGCTGGAATCGATGAAGTGTTCGACGTAGTTGTTCGGCTCGGTCACGGCATTGCTTTCGAAGGTGGGCCGGGGCAAGTCGTTCAGGCCTTCGAAACTGCGCCCCTGCAGCAGCTCGGTCAGGCTGCGCTCCAGCGCCACCGCCAGGCTTGGATGCGCGCCGAACGAGGCATACACGCCGCCGGTGCGCGGGTTCATCAAGGTGACGCACATCACGGGGAACGCCCCGCCCAACGACGCATCCTTCACCAGCACGGGAAAGCCCTGCTTTTCCAGCTCGTCGATGCCGGCCAGGATGCCGGGGTATTTCGCCAGCACCTCGCGCGGCACGTCGGGCAGCGCGATCTCCCCTTCCAGGATTTCACGCTTTACCGCCCGCTCGAAGATTTCCGACAGGCATTGCACCTGCGCTTCGGCCAGCGTATTGCCGGCACTCATGCCATTGCTGAGGAACAGGTTGTCGATCAGGTTGGAGGGGAAATACACCACCTCGCCATCCGACTGGCGCACATACGGCAGCGAACAGATGCCGCGCTGCACGTTGCCGGAGTTGGTGTCGTACAGATGCGAGCCGCGCAACTCGCCATCGGGGTCGTAAATCCGCAGGCAGTATTCATCGAGTATTTCGGGCGGCAACGCATCTTTACGGCCAGGCCTGAACCAGCGCTCATCGGGGTAATGCACGAACGCCGCGCCGGCAATGTCCTGCCCCCAGAATTGGTCGTTGTAGAAATGATTGCAATTCATCCGTTCGATAAATTCACCCAGGGCCGACGCCAATGCGCTTTCCTTGGTCGCGCCCTTTCCATTGGTGAAACACATCGGCGAATGCGCATCGCGGATGTGCAGCGACCACACGTTGGGAACGAGATTGCGCCACGACGCGATTTCGATCTTGATGCCCAGGCCCGCCAGAACGCCCGACATGTTGGCGATGGTCTGCTCCAGCGGCAGGTCCTTTCCCGCGATGCAGGTGCTTGCCCCGGAATCCGGATTCAGCGTCAGCAAGGCCTGTGCATCGGCATCCAGGTTCTCCACCTCCTCGATCACGAACTCGGGCCCGGTCTGCACCACCCTTTTCACCGTGCAACGCTCGATGGAGCGCAAGATGCCCTGCCGGTCGGCGGCGGAAATATCGGCCGGCAATTCGACCTGGATCTTGAAGGTCTGCTTGTAGCGGTTTTCGGGATCGACGATGTTGTTCTGCGACAGGCGGATGTTATCGGTGGGGATGCTGCGCGTTTCACAGTACAGCTTGACGAAGTAAGCCGCGCACAACGCCGATGAAGCCAGAAAATAATCGAACGGACCGGGCGCCGAGCCATCGCCCTTGTAGCGGATGGGCTGATCGGCCACCACCGTGAAATCATCGAACCTGGCTTCAAGGCGAAGCTTGTCGAGAAAATTGACCTTGATTTCCATGCGGGAGTCCTGAAATGGCGCGGCAGGTTCCAGGATGACGTGCAATACCCTTATCCTGACAGGGCATATGCGTGCAAAGAACCTGCAAACAATTGAATATGGACGAGCGTATCACGATCCATCGCCAAAGCTGGCCGCCCGACAGGCGCTGCACTGTCTTGCACGCGGCACGGCCTTCCGGCCCTGATCACCGCCCGCGCAGACGGGCAATCCACAGGAGAACACGTTGATGGCGGCTGACCCAAATCCGGCACGGAACTGGTTCAACCAGGGTGGCCAAACGTACGCGCGCTTCCGGCCCGAGTATCCGCCCCGGCTTGCGGCCTTCCTCGCTTCGGCGGCGCCGGGCAGGCAGTTGGCCGTCGACGTCGGGTGCGGCAACGGGCAGCTCACACGGCTTCTCGCGCCTCATTTCAACGCGGTCGTCGGCCTGGACCCCAGCGCCGACCAGATCGCAAACACCGTCTCCGACGAACGCATCACCTATCGGTGCGCCCCCGCCGAACGGCTTCCGCTCGCCGATGGCTGCGCAAGTCTCATTACGGCAGCCCAGGCTGCGCACTGGTTCGACTTGCCCGCGTTCTACCGGGAGGTTCGCCGGATCGGCGCTGCGGGCGGCATCCTGGCACTGATCAGTTACGGTGTTCTCAGTCTCGAGCCTGCCCTCGACGAACGCTTCCAGGCGTTCTACCAGGATGAAATCGGCCCCTACTGGCCCCCGGAGCGCAAGCTGGTGGATAGCGGCTACGCGACCCTCGACTTCCCTTTCGAAGAGCTGGCCGCGCCGCCGCTGGAAATCCGGCTGGAATGGCGGCTGGCCGAGTTTCTCGGCTACCTCTCCACCTGGTCGGCGGTCCGCTGCGCCAGAGAAGCCGGGCGGGAAGATGTGCTACTGCGCTTCGCAAGCGAAATCGCGCAGGCCTGGGGCGACGAAAACACCAGGCGTTCCATTGCCTGGCCCATCAACATGCGCATTGGAAGACTGTGATGCCCTCCCACCCTCCCATCCTCACCGCGGGCCTCCGCCACAGCGAACAATTCACGGTCGAGCCGCGCCATACCGTGCCCGAAGTCGATGTATCCTGGCCCGGCTTCCAGGACATGCCGCCGGTGCTGGCCACCGCCATGATGGTCGCCTTCATCGAACAAACCTGCATCATGGGACTGCGGCCCTTCCTGTCGTCCGGGCAGCATACGGTCGGCATCCACGTCGACGTCGGCCATGTCGCGGCCACGCCGGTCGGCATGAAGGTCACGGCCGAGGTCGAACTCATCGAGATCGAAGGCAAGGCTTTGCTGTTCAAGGTCGCCTGCCGCGACGAAGGCGGATTGATTGGCGAGGGAACGCACCGGCGAGCCATCATCGACGTCGCCCGGTTCATGCAGCGGCTTCGGGATAAATCGGCGAAGGCGGCATGACCGGGCGGATTTTGCCTTTCATCGCAGGGCGGGGCCGGTGAATGTGCCGAACGCGCGGGCCGGCCATGTCGCGGCCGGCCCGCACCGTGGCCGTGCTGATCAGAACTGGTACTTCAGGTTCAACTGCGCATTGCGCGGTGTACCGTAGTAGCCGGTGTAGAACAATGAAGTACGAAACTTTGAATTGAAAACAGGGCAATCGCGAGCGTCTGGCTTCGCTTCGCTCTACGCCAACCTAAGAAGCCCCGGCTAAGTGCTGAATTTCCAGAGCGTGAATGCATAGCTCCGCAGGATGAGTCAAGCAAAAAACCCATCCTGGAAGGTGGGTGCAATCAATATTCGTAGCGCAAAGTCACTGCAAAGCTGCGCGGTGTGCCTGTGAAGGCATAACCAAAGTTGTTATCGCTTGGTACGTTCACATAGTAGTGTTTGTCCAGCGCGTTGTGCACGTTCAATTGCACGCTCAGACTCCGGTTGTGCTGGTAGTTGGCATGCAGGTTCAGCAGCGCGTAGCCGCCCTGGGAGATGTGGTAGTTGCTGCCAATCTTATAGGCGCCGCTGCGGGCCTGAATGTCGCCGCCAACACGCCACTGGTCACCGGGCAGCCGATAATCCGTGGCTACCTTGAACAAGCGGCGTGGCACGATGGTGTTGTAATCTTGGCCTCTGTTGCTGCCTTCGATGTACTCGGGGTCGCTGTAGGTGAAGCTAGTGCTGAGGTTCCAGCCCGGCAGGGGCGAGCCAGATGCCTCAATCTCGATGCCCCGGTTGCGCACCTTGCCGCCCTCGATATAGCAAGTGCTGGTTCCAGCGACGCCGCAGACACGGCCGATGTCCAAGCGTTCCGGCAAATTGACTTGATCGGTCTGGAAGATGGCCAGCGCGGTACTCAGGCGCCCATCAAAAATGTCACTTTTGAGGCCAGCTTCGTAGTTCTTGCCTTGAACGGGATCGAGCAGCCCGCCAGGGCCATAGTAGCCCTGAATCCTGTAGATGTCCGTATAGCTGGCGTAGAGCGTGTGCTGACTGCTCAAATCGTAAACCAGACCTGCGTATGGAATGATCTGGCTCCCCGGCTTGTAGTGACCGTTGGACCAGGGGCCAATGTCCGTGTATTCTGATCGGCTCAGGCGCGTGCCCAGAATCACACTGAGTGCGTCGGTTGCACGCAGGCGTGTGGCGAAAGATAGGCCGGTCTCCTTGCGTTCATGATGGTAGTTGCTGGGCGCAGCGTAGTTGAAGGTAGGCTCCGGGATAGCGTAATAGTCGAAATTGGTGATGTCGACCGTGGGACTGCTGGTCGCGGAATAGACCGGGTAGCGGAAGTCATCGCGCCGGTGGCTGGCCCCCAGCATCAGTTCATGCTCCCGCCCGAACAGTGTGAACGGGCCGCTGGCCTTCAGATCGACGGCCCACTGCTTGTCCTTGTAGTCCGCATCCACCGCCACCAGGTTGTATAGATCGCCCGAGACGCGCGAGGGGTACGAAGCCACGTAATCCGCCTTGGCCCGCACGGCATTCGCCGCAGCAGTGATCTTCCAGCCATTGTCGAAATGGTGTGCCAAGTCGCCAAACACCGTGGTGTTGTGGCGGTTGAGGTGCGCCCATGGCCCGGCCAGCGAGGTGGAGCGCGGCAGGTCGTAGAACGAGCCATCTTCCCGCGTGACCAGACCTCCCCATTCATAGCCCTTGTGGTCGTCCTTCTGAGCTATCGCGCCCAGCGTCAGCGTGGTCGCGGGCGCCAAGTCGGCCTCGATGATTCCGTAGAGCAACCTGTTGTCCTTACCGGAGCCCGTCTTGTAGCTGTTAGCGTTGTTCGCAAAAGCAACTGCACGGCCTCGCAGCGTGCCAGCCGCGTTGAGCGGGCCGGATACGTCGATCTGTGCGCGATAGTCCGCCCAGGAGCCTGCACCCAGTTCGCCCTTGAGCTGGAATTCCCGCGTGGGGCGTTTGCGCAGCAAATTGAAGGAACCCGATGGGTTGCCGGTACCCTGCATAAGGCCGTTGGAACCGCGCAAAATCTCCACGCGATCGTAGATCGCGAGGTTGTTGAGGGACAGCACATCCAGCGAGAAATTTTCCGCGACGCTGACCGCCATGCCATCCAGTTGCATGTCGGTGACTGCAAAGCCGCGTGCTTGGTAGTTGGAACGTTCGGTGCCAACCTTTTCAAAAGTGATGCCAGCGGCAGTGAGGGCAACATCGTCCAGCGACTGCATGTTCTGGTCCAGCATCTGCTGCTGCGTGACGACGCTGACGGACTGCGGCGTCTCGCGCACGGACAGCCCCAGCCCGGTGGCGATGGTGCTGGGGCCGGTCTGGGTGTAGCTGCCGGTGCCTTCTGTGGCGGTGGTGCGCTCGGCTGCAGCAGTCACCATCACCGCTGCAAGCCGCGCCTCGCCCCAGCTTGCCGCCGGCAGCCGGCGCAGCCGGTAGCCGCCATTCTCACCGTGCACCGCTTCCAGCCCGCTGCCGGCGAGCAGCCTGTTCAGGCCGGTTTCCGGGCTGTAGCTGCCGTCGAGGCCGCTGGATCGCAGGCCGTCGGTAAGCGCGGCGTCGAAGGTCAGCGTGATGCCGGCCTGCGCGGCGAAGTCGTACAGCGTCCGGTTCAGCGGGCCGGCAGGCAGAGTGTAGCGTTGCGCGCCGCTGGCCGCTGCGGCCGGCTCGGCGGCATCGGCCGGAACAACCGGCAGGAGGGCGGCGCAGGCGAGGCCCAGCAGGGCAGTGCACAGGTGGGCGGCAAGCGGGCGCAGGCGAAGGGCCTGGCTGGAAAGCGGATGGGGGAAACGCGGCGGGGTGTGCACGGGGACTCCTTTCGAAAGTCAGTTCATGGAGGTGTTTCCCTGACTTGTCGAACGAAGCGGAAAAAGGGGCCATTTTTCTTGTCGCCGGACCGCCCGAAGGCAAGAAGCACCCCTTTGGGGGGCAGCGAGTCCGCGCAGCGGATGAGCGTGGGAGTTTTGGACGGCCCGTTCAGTCGGGCCGCGAAAAGAGGTTTCAGCCGGCTTCCCTGGGGTGCACATTCACCCAGTAGCGCGTGCGCCGGCGCACGCTGATGGGCAGGTCTTCCTGCAGGATGGCGAGGATGCGGTCGGTGTCGTCGAGCTGGAAGACCCCGGAGATGCGCAGGTCGGCCACTTCGGGCGCGCAGCGCAGGATGCCGGGGCGGTGGCGGGAGAGTTCGGCGAGGAAGTCTTCCAGGCGCTGCTTGTCGGCGATCAGGTTGCCCTGGCGCCAGGCATCGCCGCCGGCCGGAGCGGGCTGGATGGGGCCCACGGCATGGGCGGAGAAGCGCACGCTCTGGCCGGCATCCAGCCGCCGCGCGGCGTTGCCCAGGGCGGGGCGGATTTCCACGGCGTGTTCGAGCACGCTGACCCGCGTCTGCCGGCCGCTTTCGCGCTGGACGATGAAGCGGGTGCCCAGCGCGCGTATGGTGCCGTGCTCGGTCTGGACCACGAACGGGCGGGGCGGCCGGATGCTGTCCGGGGCGGTGTGGATGAGGATTTCGCCGGCTTGCAGCACGATGCGGCGCTGGGCGGCGTCGAAGCGCACGTCGGCGGCGCTGGCGGTGTTGAGGTGGAGCAGGCTGCCGTCGGCAAGCTGGATTTCGCTGCGCTGGCCGGTGGCGGTGCGGTGGTCGGCGACGAGTTCGGCGGCGAACTCCGCGCCCCACTGGCGCCAGCCCAGCCAGCCGGCGGCGGGCGCGGCGAGCAGCAGCGCGATGGTTTTGGCGGCACGGCGGCGCTGGGCCTGGCGGCTACGCCGCAAGGCCTGGGTGCCGATGCCGGCGGGGATGGCGCCCAGGGTGCCGGCCAAGGTTTCGGCGGCCTGCCAGGCGCGTTCGTGATCGGGATGCTGGGCGCGCCAGGCGGCCAGCGCCTGGCGGCCGGCGTCGTCCAGTTCGCCGGCGTGCAGGCGCACCAGCCAGCCGGCGGCCTGGTCCGCCACGTCGTTGGCGGGAAGCATGTCCGCGTTCACTGGACGACCCTCCGGTCGCTGATGCGACCACCTCCCCATGGGAGGAGAGCGCCGCCTTCGGGCGGCCGGGCGACGGCGCTCATGGCCGGTTTACATCAGCGCCCGCAGGCATTGGGCGAAGGCGGTGTGCATGTGGCGCTTGACGGTGCGCAGGGAGAGGCCCAGGCGCTCGCCGATGTCCGCATAGGCGAGGCCGTCGATCTGCGAGAGCAGGAACACGCTGCGGGTCTTGTCGGGCAGGGCGGCGAGCAGGCTGTCGATGCGCAGCAGCGCTTCGATGACGAGCAGGCGCTCTTCGGGCGAGGGGGCCAGGGGCTCGGGTTGCAGGGCCAGGGCTTCGAGATAGGCTTGCTCCAGCGCGCGGCGGCGGATCTGGTCGACCATCAGGCCGTGGGCGACGGTGCGCAGATAGGCGCGCGGCACGCGGAAGGCTTCCTGCTCGCGCGTGCTCAGCAGGCGCAGGAAGGTGTCCTGGGCGAGATCGGCGGCCTGCTGCGAGCAGCCGGTCTTGCGCCGCAGCCAGGCGAACAGCCAGCCGTGGTGGTTCTGGTAGAGCGTGGAAATCGATTCGGGTGTCGCTGCGCTGCGCACGCAAGTCTCCGGGGGAAAGCGCCGCCGGCCGGTACGGAAATGGGCGGCCCGCGCTGCTTATTGCGAATCGTTCCCATTTTTGTGGATTTGCCGCGTTGCGTCAAATCGGCACGCGGCAGGTGCCGCCGCCGAAAAGACGCCGCCCCGCGGCCCGGTACGGGCGGCGGGGCGGGGCGGGGCGGCTGGCGGAAGCGCTGCCGGGATGCCGGTGGCTCAGCGCTGGATCATCTCGCGCAGGCGGGCGATGCGTTCCTGGGTCGAGGGGTGGGTCGAGAACAGGCCGCGCAGGCCGCCGCCGGAGAGCGGATTCATGATCATCATCTGTGCCGTTTCGGGGTGCTGCTCGGCGGTGTGCATCGGGATGCCGCGGGCGTAGGCGTCGATCTTGCCCAGCGCGCTGGCAAGCGCCTCGGGGTCGCCGGAGATCTCGGCGCCGCCACGGTCGGCGCCGAATTCGCGCGTGCGGCTGATCGCCATCTGGATGACCATGCCGGCCAGCGGCGCAAGGATCATCATGGCGATCGACACGATCGGGTTGGGGCGGTTCTCGCCGTCGCGTCCGCTGAAGAACATGCCGAAGTTGGCCAGCATCGAGATCGCACCGGCCACGGTCGCCGAAATCGTCGAGATCAGGATGTCGCGGTTCTTGACGTGGGCCAGTTCGTGCGCCATGACGCCGCGCAGCTCGCGCTCGGACAGCATGCGCATGATGCCGCTGGTTGCCGCCACGGCGGCGTTTTCCGGGTTGCGGCCGGTGGCGAAGGCGTTGGGCTGGTCTTCATCGATGATGTAGACCTTGGGCATCGGCAGTTCGGCGCGCTGCGCCAGATCGCGCACCATGTTGTACAGGTAGGGCGAGGTGCTGGCATCGACCTGGCGCGCGTTGTACATCTTGAGCACAGCCTTGTCGGAGAACCAGTAGGCCCAGAAATTCATCGCGCCGCCGACGACGAGCGCGATCAGCATGCCCTGCTGGCCGCCGATGGCTGCACCCATCGCGCCGAACAGCGCGACGATGCCGGCCATCAGGATGGAGGTCTTGATCCAGTTTCCGAACATTGCGGTTCCTTCCTAAAGAATCTGTTTGATGCGGCAGATGGGGGCGGACGCGCCCGACATCAAGCCGGACCGGCTTCGCCGGACGCGAAGCATTCGCCGACAGAGACCGCGAAGCCACGCAGGAATTCCCCCGCGGGTAGGCGCCGGCTGCCCGGGCGCTGTAACACCGTGCAACGCAGCGCGCCCCGGCCGCAGGCGACGACGATGCCGGTGCCGTCCGCAGCGAGCACGCTGCCGGGCTCGCCTTCGGCATCGACGGCTTCCGCCGACCAGAACTTGACCACCGTGCCGCGCAGCGAGGACGCCAGGCCGGGGAAGGGGTCGAAGGCGCGCATCGCGCGTTCGAGTTCGGCCGCCGGGCGGTTCCAGTCGGCGGCGGCTTCGGCGCGGCCGATCTTGGCTGCGTAGCTGGCGCCTTCGGCAGGTTGCGGTACGGGGACGAGATCGTCCGGCGCGGCCAGCGCGGCGGCGATGCATTCGCCGCCCAGCACGGCCAGGCGATCGTGCAGGGTGGCAGTGGTGTCGCGGGGCAGGATCGGCAGGCTGCGCTTGAGCAGCATCGCGCCGGTGTCGAGCCCTTCGTCCATCTGCATGATGGTGATGCCGGTTTCGGCGTCACCGGCTTCGATGGCGCGGTGGATCGGCGCCGCGCCGCGCCAGCGCGGCAACAGCGAGGCGTGGATGTTGATACAGCCCAGCCGCGGCAGGTCGAGCACCGCGCGGGGCAGGATCAGCCCGTAGGCGGCCACCACCAGCACGTCGGGCGCACAGGCCACGAGGCGCGCGCGCTGCGCGTCGGTACGCAGCTTTTCGGGCTGGTCGACCTCGATGCCGCGCCCCAGCGCAAGCTGCTTGACGGGGCTGGGGGTGAGTTTCATGCCGCGGCCGGCGGGCCGGTCGGGCTGGGTCAGCACCAGCGGCACCTGATGGCCGGCGGCCAGGATGGCATCGAGCGCACAGGCGGCGAATTCGGGCGTTCCGGCGAACGCCACGCGGAGCGGGGCGGCCGTCATGCGGTGATGCGGGCCTTCTTGGCCAGCTTGCTCTTGATGCGGCTGAGCTTGAGCGAAGACAGGTATTCGACGAACACCTTGCCGTCCAGGTGATCGATCTCATGCTGGATGCAGACCGCGAGCAACCCTTCGGCCTCGATCTCGCGCGATTCGCCTTTTTCGTTCAGGGCGCGAACCTTCACACGCTCGGCACGCGTCACCTTCTCGTAGATTCCAGGTACCGACAGGCAGCCTTCCTCGCACTCCTGCTCGCCGGAGCGTTCGAGGATCTCGGGGTTGATGAGCGCCATCAGCCCGGTCTTGTCCTCGGACACGTCGATGACGACGACGCGCTTGTGGACATTGACCTGGGTGGCAGCAAGGCCGACGCCGGGCGCCTCGTACATGGTTTCGGCCATGTCGGCGACCAGTTGGCGGATTTCGTCATCGACCGATCCCACCGGCTGGGCGATGGTGTGGAGTCGGGGATCGGGGTAGCGGAGAATGGGTAGTAGAGCCATGAATGCTTGCCGCAATAAACCTTTAAGTGCAGAATTTCAAGCGATTTCACACATATGCGTGTGTAATGCGCCAGGATCCGGGGGCAGTCGCGCGGGCGTTTCCGCACGACACTCACCCGTCGCGGATTCGACCCTGCCTGGCCGAGGGCGTTCCGGAATTCGATCGGCGCGTCCCACCACAACCGGAAGCGATCAATGATCCGAATTATATTCCCTCTCCTCGTCGGCATCGCGGCCCTGTTCAGCGGCGCCTCGATCGCCCAGTCCGGCATCCGGCTCGCCGACGACGCGCCCGATACCTATACCGTGGTCAAGGGCGACACGCTGTGGGACATCTCGGGCCGCTTCCTGCGCGAACCCTGGCGCTGGCCCGAAGTCTGGCGCCTGAACCGCGACCAGATCCGCAACCCGCACCTGATCTACCCCGGCCAGGTCGTGATGCTCGACCGCAGCGGGCCGTGGCTCACCATCGGCCGCCGCATCGGCGGCAGCGACAAGCTGCAGCCGCAGGTCCATACCGAGGCCCTCGAAAGCGCGGTGCCCAGCATTCCGGTGCACATCATCGAGCCTTTCCTGAACAAGCCGCTGGTCGTCGACCAGGCCAATCTGGAAGGTGCGGCGACCATCGTCGCCACCGAGACCAGCCGCGTGATGACCGGCGCCGGCGACACCGTGTTCGCCAAGAACGTCGATGCCGGCACCGAAGTCTGGCAGATCATGCGCCCGGCGCGCCCGCTGAAGGACCCGCTGAAGGGCGAAATCATCGGCTACGAGGCCGACTACCTGGGCACCGCCCGCGTCATCGAGCGCGGCGAGCTGGCGACCCTCGAGATCCTGTCGGCGGTCGAGGAAATCGGCACGGGCGACCTGATGCTGCCGAGCGAGCCGCCGAGCGTGTTCGCATACGTGCCGCACGCGCCCGAACACGAAGTCGAGGGCCGCGTCGTGTCGATCTACCGCGGTGTCAGCGAAACCGGCCGCCTGCACGTCGTCGCCCTCAACGCGGGCGGGCGCGAAGGTCTGGAGGCAGGCCACGTGCTGAGCCTGTTCCGCAACCGCGGCACCGCCGTCTATCGCGGCAGCGAGGGCAAGGAAACCTTCAACCTGCCGGAGAAACGCTACGGCCTGGTGTTCGTGTTCCGCGTCTTCGAGCGCGTGTCCTACGCCCTGGTGATGGAAACCGACGGGCCGGTGACGGTCGGCGACGCCGTCCGCAAGCCCTGATCCACGGCCCGCGCAGTTGACCGACGGCAACGAGCTCATCGACTGGCTGCGGCTGGCCGCCACGCCCGGGCTGGGCGCCGACCGGCAGCGCAGCCTGCTCGCCGCCTTCGGCCTGCCGCGGCACATCTTTGCCGCGGGCCGCAACGCCATCGCGGGCGTGGTCGGCGGCGCAGCGGCCGACGCCTTGCTGGCCGCCCCCCGGCAGGACTGGATCGAACGCGCGCTGGCGTGGGCGGACGAGGCAGGCAGCCACATCCTGACCCTGGCCGACGAGGCCTATCCGCGCCCCCTGCTCGACATCGCCGACCCGCCCGTCGTGCTCTACGTCAAGGGCGATCCGGCCTTGCTCCAGCGCCCCGCGCTCGCCATCGTCGGCGCCCGCAGCGCCACGCCTCAGGGCGAATCCAACGCCGAAGCCTTCGCCCGCCATCTGGCCGCGCAGGGCTTCGCCATCGTCAGCGGCCTGGCTTCGGGCATCGACGCCGCCGCCCACGCCGGCGCGCTGGCGGCGGGCCGGCAAGCCGCCGGCACGGTGGCGGTCGTGGGTACCGGCATCGACCGCATCTACCCCGCCCGCAATGCGGCACTGGCGCGGGAGATTGCCGCACGCGGCGCCATCGTCAGCGAGTTTCCGCTCGGCACGCCCCCGCTGCAGCACAACTTCCCGCGCCGCAACCGCATCATCGCCGGCCTGGCGCAGGGCGTGCTGGTGGTCGAGGCGGCGCTCAACAGCGGCTCGCTGATCACCGCGCGGCTCGCGGCCGAAACCGGGCGCGAGGTGTTCGCGATCCCGGGCTCGATCCACTCGCCGCTTTCGCGCGGCTGCCACCGCCTGATCCGCGACGGCGCCAAGCTGGTGGAAACCGCCGAGGACGTGGTCGAAGAGCTGAGAGGACGGCTCGGCATGCAACTGCCCGCCGCCGCCAGGCCGGCCGGCTCGACGCGGCGCCCCCGGGCGGACAGTCCGCCCCCGGCGGCGCAGGCCCACCTGGCGCTGGATACGCTAGATGACGATGCCGCCCGGGTGCTGCGGGCGATCGGCCACGACCCCGTCGACCTCGACACGCTCGCCCCGCGCTGCGGCTTGACGGTGGACGCCCTGTACGCCATCCTGCTGCCGTTGGAACTGGACGGGCATGTCGCCCGCCTGCCCGGCGGCCGCATCCAGCGGACCTGAATCCGAATTGCCCCGCCTTTCCTCATCCACGATCGCCGCTGTCGGCAGCGTCTGGTCGGGCGCATTTACACCGTTCCCGTCGCTGTTCCCCTGAGAGGCCGTTTTGTTCGACATCCTCGTTTATCTCTACGAAAGCTACATCCACGCCGACGCCTGTCCGGAGTCCGACCTGCTCGCGCGCAAGCTGTCCGCCGCCGGCTTCGAGCAAGAGGAAATCTCCGAAGCGCTGGAGTGGCTGGCCGGGCTGCATCGTGTGGCGCGCGAGATCCATCCGGGCGGAGCGCCCGATGCCCGCTCGACCCGCATCTACACCGAAGACGAGCAGATCCACCTGAATGCCGAGTGCCGCGGCTTTCTGGCCTTGATGGAAAGCGCCGGCGTGCTCGAAGGCGTGCATCGCGAACTGATCATCGAACGCGCGATGGCGCTGGAGAACTTCAACATCACGCTCAACCGCCTGAAAGTCATCGTACTGATGGTGCTGTGGCAGCAGGAGCAGCCCATCGACACACTGATGGTCGACGAGCTGCTGAGCGAGGACGAAGACTGGGACTACACCCCCACGGTGCACTAGACCAATCGGCACGACTGCTTGCAAGGCGCGGCGCGGGCTCTTTATCATCCGCGGCTTCAGCCTCCCGACCCCCCAAGAGGCCGGCACACGCCGACCCGCCCGATAGCCAGAGAGCATGAGCAAGCAACTGATCATCGCGGAAAAGCCTTCCGTCGCGCAGGACATCGCCCGTGCGCTGGGCGGCTTCACCAAAGAGAAGGACTACTACGAGTCCGACGACTACGTGCTGTCGTCGGCCGTCGGCCATCTTCTCGAGCTTGCCGTGCCCGAGGAATTCGAGGTCAAGCGCGGCAAATGGACTTTTGCCCACCTGCCGGTGATCCCGCCGCACTTCGCGGTCAAGCCGATCGAGAAGACCGAGGATCGCCTCAAGCTGCTGACCCGGCTGATCAAGCGCAAGGACGTCACCGGCCTGATCAACGCCTGCGACGCGGGCCGCGAGGGCGAGCTGATCTTCAACTTCATCGCCCAGCACGCGGGCACGAAGAAGCCGATGCAGCGCCTGTGGCTGCAGTCGATGACCTCGCAGGCGATCCGCGACGGCTTCGCCCACCTGCGCGCCGCGCAGGACGTCGAAGGCCTGCGCAACGCCGCCATCTGCCGCGCCGAATCCGATTGGCTGATCGGCATCAACGGCACGCGGGCGATGACGGCGTTCAACTCCAAGACGGGCGGCTTCCATCTGACCACGGTCGGCCGCGTGCAGACACCGACGCTGGCATTGGTGGTGGAGCGCGAGGAGAAGATCCGCAAGTTCAAGCCGCGCGACTACTGGGAGCTCGAAGCCGACTTCGCCGCCGCCGCCGGGCACTACGCCGGACGCTGGTTCGACGAGAAGTTCAAGAAACCGGAAGGTGACGAGCACTCCACCGCCTACCGCCTGTGGGACAAGGCCCGGGCCGAGGCCATCCGCGCCAAGTGTGACGGCAGGCCCGGCGTGGTCACCGAGGAAGCCAAGCCTTCCACGCAACTGTCGCCGCTGCTGTTCGACCTCACCAGCCTGCAGCGCGAAGCCAACGGCCGCTTCGGCTTCTCCGCCCGCGTCACGCTGCAACTGGCGCAGGCGCTGTACGAAAAGCACAAGGTGCTGACCTACCCGCGGACCGACGCGCGCGCGCTGCCCGAGGACTACCTCGGCACGGTCGGCGAAGTGATGCGCAACCTGCCCGAGCAGTACGCCCCCTTCGCCGGCGAGATCGTCAGACAGGGCTGGGTGAAGCCGAACAAACGCATCTTCAACAACGCCAAGATCTCGGACCACTTCGCCATCATCCCGACCGGCACGCTGCCGAAGAGCCTGTCCGAAGCCGAGCACAAGATCTACGACCTGGTCACCAAGCGCTTCCTCGCGGTGTTCTACCCCGCCGCCGAATACCAGATCACCACCCGCATCACCCGCGTCGAAGGCGAAGCCTTCAAGACCGAGGGCAAGGTGCTGGTCAATCCGGGCTGGCTGGCGGTATACGGCAAGGAAGCCGCCAACGACGACAAGGACAGCAAGGACGGCAAGGACAGCGGCCCGCAACTGGTGCCGGTGAAGCAGGGCGAGACGGTGGCGACCGAAGCCATCCTGCTGAAGGCGCTGCAGACCAAGCCGCCGGCGCGCTTCAACGAAGCCACGCTGCTGTCGGCGATGGAAGGCGCGGGCAAGATGGTGGACGACGAGGAACTGCGCGCGGCGATGGCCGAACGCGGACTCGGCACGCCGGCCACGCGCGCGCAGATCATCGAAGGCCTGATCACCGAGCAGTACATCCACCGTGAAGGCCGCGAGCTGATCCCCAGCGCCAAGGCCTTCTCGCTGATCACGCTGCTGAAGGGCCTGGGCGTGACCGCGCTGACCTCGCCGGAGCTGACCGGCGGCTGGGAATACAAGCTGTCGCGCATGGAGCGCGGCGAACTGAGCCGCGAAGCCTTCATGCAGGAAATCGCCGGCATGGCGCGCGAAGTGGTCGAGCGCGCCAAGCGCTATGAATCGGACACCGTGCCGGGCGACTTCGCCACGCTGAAGACGCGGTGCCCGAAGTGCGGCGGCGTGGTGAAGGAAAACTACAAGAAGTTCGCCTGCCAGAGCTGTGACTGGAGCACCTGGAAGATCGTCGCCGGCCGCCAGTTCGAGTACGACGAGATCGAAGCCCTGCTGCGCGACGGCAAGGTCGGCCCGCTGCTGGGTTTCCGCAACAAGATGGGGCGCCTGTTCAACGCCGACATCGTGCTCAACGAAGACAAGCAGCCCGCCTTCGACTTCGGCCAGCCCAAGGAAGGCGAGGAAGCCGAGGCGGTCGATTTCTCCGCCCAGGAGAGCGTCGGCGCCTGCCCGAAGTGCGCCAGCCGGGTGTTCGAGCACGGCATGGCCTACGTCTGCGAGAAGTCGGTGGGCCCGGGCAAGAGCTGCGATTTCCGCTCCGGCAAGATCATCCTGCAGCAGCCGATCGAACGCGGGCAGATGGCCAGGCTGCTGGCCGAAGGCCGGACGGAGCTGCTGAAGGGCTTCGTGTCGGCCCGCACGCGGCGCAAGTTCTCGGCCTTCCTCGTGCGCGGCAAGGACGGCAAGGTCGGCTTCGAATTCGAGGCCAAGACGCCGAAGGCCGGCGCCAAGACGGCAGCCGGCAAGGACAAGGCCGGCGACGAGGCTCCGCCCGCAAAGGCCGAGGCCCCCGCAAAGAAGCGCGCACCGCGCAAGGCCGGCTAAACACCCGCGGCACGTGCCGGCCATCCAAAGCCGGCACTCCCGACAAGCGCAAGGACTCTTTGCCGCCGGGCCGCCCCAAGGCAAAAAACGCCCCCTCGGGGGACAGCGCCGCTGCAACGCAGCAAGCGTGGGGGCCTCCTTACACCCGACCGACCGGCGTGACCCCGGGCAATTCGCTGTCGAGGATGGCCCGGCGCAGCACGTCGATCGCACCGCTGCGCGGATAGGTCACCCGCCACGCCAGCGCGACGCGGCGCGACGGCTGGGGCTCGGCGAAAGGCCGTACCGCGACGAGCGGATTCAGGCCCGACCACTCGTCCGCGGCGGAACTCGGCAACACGGTCACGCCCAGGCCGGTGGCGACCATGTGGCGGATGGTCTCCAGCGAGCTGCCTTCTAGCGTGCGCTGCAGGCCGCCGACGTTGCGGCAGCTCGGGCAGACTTCCAGGACCTGGTCGCGGAAGCAGTTGCCGGCGCCGAGCAGCAACAACTGGTCTTCGGCCAGGTGGCGGGCGTCGATCGCCGCCTCCCCCGTCCATGCGTGGTCGGCCGGCATCAGGATGCGGAAAGGCTCGTCATAGACGGGCTGGGCGACGACACCGGCCTCCTCGAACGGCAGGCTGATGATGATGACGTCGAGTTCCCCGCGCTTCAGTGCCTCGGCGAGCCGGGCGGTGTAGTTCTCCTGGATGATCAGCGGCATGCGCGGCGCCAGCCGATGCACGCGCGGTATCAGCCGCGGCAGCAGATAGGGGCCGATCGTGTAGATCACGCCGACGCGCAGAGGGCCGGCGAGCGGGTCCTTGCCGGCGGCGGCGATCTCCTGGATCTGGCTGGCCTCCATCAATACCTTTTCCGCCTGGGTGACGATGCGGCGGCCGGTTTCGGTGATCTTGACCTCGGTCGCACTACGCTCGAAGAGCTGGATGCCGAGCTCTTCCTCGACCTTCTTCACCGCTACCGACAAGGTCGGCTGGGAAACATGGCATTTTTCCGCGGCACGGCCAAAATGGCGCTCATGGGCGAGCGCGACGAGATAACGCAGATCGGTCAACGTCATGGTCTGCTCCCGCTTGAGATAGGTTTCACCCCGGAATGGGCTGTAAACGATGTTACCTCGCCCATCAGCCCCCTGCTCGGCCCGGCGGCCTCCCGCTTATACTCATGGGCCCTGGACATACACATACTCGACGGACACGAATGCCGATCCGCCAGCGCCACGCCACTGCGATGCTGTTGCCTCTGATCGCCTGCATCATGCCGGGCTGGGCAAGTGCCGAGGATACCTTCTTCCAACCGCTGCCAGTGGTGTTGAGCGCATCCCGGCTGCCGCAGTCCTTGCAGGATACACCCGGCGCGGTCACGGTCATCGACGCCGATCTGATCGGGGCCACGGGCTACCGCGAGCTCCCGAGGCTTTTCCGCCTCGTGCCCGGCATGCAGGTCGCCCAGGAGCGCGGCAACCAGCAGCGGGTGACCTATCACGGCCTCGGCTCGGACCACCCGAACCAGATGCAGGTGCTGATCGACGGCCGCTCCGTCTATTCGCCGCATTATTCCGGCGGCGCGAACTGGCGCGCTCTGCCGGTGGCGCTCGAGGACATCGAACGCATCGAGATCGTCCGCGGCTCGAATTCCGCAACCTATGGCTCGAACGCCTTTCTCGGCGTGGTCAATCTCATCACCCGCCATACTGGCGCCGAAACCGGCAGCTCGGTCAGCGCGCGTATCGGCAACCATGGCATCGCCGACGTGAGCGGGCGGGCAGTACTGCGCACCGGTGCGCTCGGGCTGCGCCTGAGCGTGCAGGAACAGCGCGACGACGGCTGGTCCGGACTGCGCGACGACCAGCACCTTCGCGCCGTCAATCTGCGCGGCGACCTGGATCTGGGTGCGACCGATGCGCTGGAATTCTCCGCCAGCTACAGCACGGCCAGGCTGGGCGAAGGCTATCCGGACACCCTGTTCGACGGCAGCGGCCTCCGCGACCTGAAGCAACGGGACTACACGGTGCATGCAACCTGGCGGCACATACCCTCGTTCGACGAGGAATGGTCCCTGTCGTGGTACCGCAACCGCGAGCACACCGAAGATGCCTGGCATGTCGATTCCTGGGCCAACTGCCCGACCGCGGAACCTACCGTGGGCGCGCTCTGCGCCAAGCTGCTGGATGCGCCGCGGCGCGTCGGCAGGGTCGACAACAACCGCAATACCCTGCGCGACAACATCGCGCTCCAGCACCGCTTCTCGGCCACCGGCGATCTGCGCATGCTGTGGGGTACCGAGTGGCGCTACGACCGCATCGAGTCGGATTTCCTGTACGAAAGCGGCCACCGCCCCTCGCAGCAGGAATGGCGCCTGTTCGGCAATGCCGAATGGCGGGCCGCGCCCGAATGGCTATGGAACTTCGGCGCCATGGCCGAACACATCGAAGGCGACCGCGTGCGCTTCGCGCCGCGCATCTTCCTGAACTGGCAGCCGCAGGACAACATGACCTGGCGCATGGGGTTTTCGCGCGCCTGGCGCCAGCCCACGCTGCACGAACGCTGGACGGACGTGCTGGTGTCCGTCGACGGACTCGGCCCGGTGAACCAGCGCTACACCTCGAACCCCCGCCTCCGTCCCCAGCAGATCGACGCCTGGGAGATCGGCTACCTGGGCAGTACGCCCTGGGGAGGGCTGCTCGACGTGCGCGTATTCGACGAGCGCATCGACGACTACATCCGGCGCGCGCCGATTGCGATCCCCGCGCCTTTCGTGCCGAGCGACGCGCTCCATGACGCGACCGGCGGCGACCCCTTCCTGATCCATCACGTCATGGGCTCCACGCAGTGGACCAACATGCCCGGCAGGATCCATCTCCTCGGCCTGGAATACCGCCTCTCGCTCAAGCCCCGCGCGAGCACGACGCTGCTGTTCACCCACACCCTCATCCAGCGCAGCGCCAGCAACCCCGCGGTGCGGCGCAGCGTCGCCCCCTACACGGCAACGCTGACCTGGATGGAAGAAACCGGCCCCTGGCGGTCGACGATGAGCCTGTTGCGCATGGGGCCGCTGGAGGCCGCCTCCGGCGACGTGCCCGGCCTGCGCTACACCATGCCGGCCTATACCAGCCTGGACTGGAGCATCGCCCGCAGCCTGCGTGCCGGCAGCCGGCCCGTGGAGGTGCGCCTGACGGCGACGAACCTGCTCGGCAACCACCAGGAACAGGCGCACAAGCCGCTGCAGTGGATGCCGCACCAGCGCAACCGCGCGCCGAACAAGACCGACCGCCAGGTGTTCCTGGCGGTGCACATGGCGTTCTGAAAAGCCCGTTCATGGCACTTGATCGCGGGGGCCGCCATCCCAATTTTGCAATCAGATGTGAGCTGTGGAACAGACGAAACGAATCGGCGTCCACAGCCTGTCGTCGGCACTGACAAATCACGGAATCGAACATGCGCAAACACTTTCTCAGCACCACCCTCGCCCTTGCCATCGCTGCCGCGCTGCCCGGCCTGGCCTCGATCCCTTCCGCCCACGCCCAGGCCGCGCCCGCGGCCTCGATGGTGTCGCCGAACCGCTACGGCCTGCCCGACTTCGGCGATCTCGTCGAGCAGGTCGGCCCGGCGGTGGTGAACATCAGCGTCGTGCAACAGCAGCAACAGGCGGCGACTGACCAGAATCCGTTCGCCAACGACCCGTTCTACGACTTCCTGCGCCGCTTCGGCGTGCCGATGCCGGGCTTCCCCGGCCAGCCCGGGATGGGGCCGCGCGCGCGGCAGGGCATCGGCTCGGGCTTCATCGTCAGCCAGGACGGCTATGTGCTGACCAACGCCCACGTCGTCGCCGGCGAGGATGGCGACGCAGCGCTGTCCGAGGTCACCGTGACCCTGATCGACAAGCGCGAATTCAAGGCCAAGGTCGTCGGCATCGACCGCCGCACCGACGTCGCATTGCTCAAGATCGACGCCAAGGGCCTGCCGGCGGTCAAGATCGGCAAGGCCGACGAGGCTCGCGTCGGTGAATGGGTGGTGGCGATGGGCTCGCCCTTCGGCTTCGACAACACCGTCACCGCCGGCATCATCTCGGCCAAGGCCCGGCGCCTGCCGGACGAGACCTACGTTCCCTTCATCCAGACCGACGTCGCGATCAACCCCGGCAACTCGGGCGGCCCGCTGTTCAACCTCGCGGGCGAGGTGATCGGCATCAACTCGCAGATCTACTCGCGCTCGGGCGGCTTCATGGGGATCTCGTTCGCGATCCCGATCGACGTCGCCATGAACGTCAAGGACCAGCTCGCCACCCACGGCCGCGTGCAGCGCGGCCGCCTGGGCATCGCGATCCAGGGCGTCGACAAGGATCTCGCCCAGTCCTTCGGCCTGTCCGATGCGCGCGGCGCGCTGGTGGCGAGCGTGGAGCCGGGCAGCGCCGCCGAAAAGGCCGGCGTGCAGGTCGGCGACGTGGTGCTGAGCGTGGACGGCAAGCGCATCGGCGAAATGTCCGACCTGCCGCGCGAGGTGGGGGAAAAGCGCCCGGGCACGCGCATGCGCCTGGAAGTCTGGCGCGACGGCCGCAGCCGCGACGTGGTGGCGACCCTGGATGAACTGACTGCCGACAACGCCGCCGGTACCACGGCGCCGAGCCAGGTCGAAAGCGTGAACGCCGGCCTCGGCCTCACAGCGCGCGTCCTGAGCCCGCAGGAAGCGGCCCAGCTGCGGCTGCGTGGCGGACTGGTGGTGGAAGGCGTGGATGGCCCGGCCGCACGCGCCGGCCTGCAGCGCGGCGACATCATCCTCGCGCTCAACAACCATGCCGTCGGCAGTGTTGCCGAGTTCCGCAACCTGGTCCAGGCGGCCGGCAAGCGCTTCGCGCTGCTGATCCAGCGCGGTGAATCGCGCATCTACGTGCCGCTGCGGCTGGAGTGAGAGAACGGGGCCGGAAAGGAACCCGGCCCCGCCCTTGTCAGACCCGGAAGCGACCGATCGATTCCTGCATCCGCGCCGCGAGCTGTTCCAGTTCGCGCGCGGCCTGCACCGTCTGCCCGATGGCGAGATCGTTCTCGCTCGCC
This sequence comes from Thauera linaloolentis 47Lol = DSM 12138, assembly GCF_000310205.1. GTDB lineage: Bacteria > Pseudomonadota > Gammaproteobacteria > Burkholderiales > Rhodocyclaceae > Thauera > Thauera linaloolentis. The sequence continues at coordinate 46,859 of NZ_AMXE01000019.1, forward strand.
ATGCCGGCAATGTCGTCGATGCTGGACGTCACCGATGTGCTGGAGCGGCGCTGTTCGGCGGTTGCCGAGGCGATGCGGTCCAGGCCTTCGCCCACCTCGGCCACCAGGACATTCGCCGCCCCCAGCACGCGCGAGACGTCATCCGCCACCTTGCGGCTCGATTCGAGGTGTTCCAGCCCGCCCTCGATCGCCCCCTGCACCGAATCCGAGCGCTGCTCGATTTCGCGCGTGATGCCGTCGATCTCGCCTGCCGACCGCGCCGATTTCTCGGCCAGCTTGCGCACCTCGTCCGCAACCACGGCGAAGCCGCGCCCCTGTTCCCCCGCGCGCGCCGCTTCGATCGCCGCATTGAGGGCCAGCAGATTGGTCTGCTCGGCGATTTCGCGCACTTCGCGCGTCATGCGCGAGATCGCCTGGGTGGACTCGACGAAATCGCCGACCGTCGCCGCCATCTGGCGCACCGCGGACTCGATCTGGCCCATCTCGCCGATCAGTTGGCGCAGGCTCTGCTCGCCTTCCCGGGAGCGCGTCAGGCTGGCATGCGAACGCTCGCGCACCTCGGCGGCACTGTCGGCGATGTGGGTGATGCTGTCGCTCATCGCATCGACCGCGGTGCTGGCCATCGCCGAACGCTCGTTCTGCCGGTGCGAGCGCTGAGCGAGGTCGGACGCGCCGCCCGCCAGGCGCCGGGCCGCCGCCGTCACCTCGCCGGCAGCCATGCCAACCTGGCGCACCAGCGCGGCGATGGTCCCCATCATGTTGTTGAACGATGCCGCGGTGCGGCCGATCTCGTCCTCACGACCGCCGTCGAGGCGGCGCGTCAGATCACCGCCGCCCTGCGCAATCTCGGCAAGGCTGCCGGCCAGGCGCGACAGCGGGCTGGCCACGAAGCGGCGGATGAAGAAGAACACGAAACCCAGCAGCGGCAGCGACACCAGCAGGGCAAAGACGATGCTCTTGTTGCGGAATTCGGTGACGGCTGCCTCGGCCCTGTCGAGCGAGACACGCATGCTCACCACGCCCAGCGGCACGCCCTCGGCGACCTGGTGGCAGGCGATGCAATCCTTGCCCAGCCAGTTGGCCGATGCCAGCGTCGGTATCACCACCCGCAGGTGCTCGCCATGCTCCGCGCTGTGCTCCAGCGCCATCAGGGATTTGCCGTCGGCCAGCGCCTGGCGTTCGGCGGCATCGGCGGCAAGCTCGCCGGCGTGGCCCGGGCCGAAGATCTTGCTGGTCTCCTCGCCGCGGATCACCTTCAGGTCGCGCACCACCGACAGTTCCTTGATCTGGTCGAGGAACACGTCGCGCTGGGCGACGGTGCCGGTGATCATCATGCCGGTGAGCCCGGCCATGGTCATTTCATTGACCGTGCCGGCGAAATCCTTCGCCTGCTCGATCGCCATGTCGCGGGTCACGCGCGTTTCCCAGGCGATCATGCTGCCCCAGGCGATCACCAGCATCAGCCAGATGACGGCGGTAAGCCTGAACCAGATCGGGGTATCCGCAAAGCGGCGCATCATTCCTTCTCCACATCCGCGACGGCGGATCAAAACGGCCCCTCCGCGGGCCCGCATCCCATCAACGGCCGCCGGGCCGTAATTCTTGAGCCGGCATCAGGGATTTGATCGAAACCGTGCAAACCGAATATCATCCAACGCTGATAAAAGATGCATTGAACCAAAAACGAAGCCGTGCTGTCGCAGTGCGGTCTGGTTCGCGGCAGAACCCGTCACATCCTTTCCAACCGCTTCCAACCAAGCAACGAGGTAACAATGAAGAAGATCATCGCGCTCGGCATCCTCGCCCTTTCCATCGCCGGCACCGCGTCCGCCCAGGTCAAGCCGGAAGACCAGATCAAGTACCGCCAGGCCGGCTACAGCTTCATGGCCTGGAACATGGGCAAGATCAAGGCCAACCTCGACGGCGAATACAATGCGCAGCAGGTCCAGGCCGCCGCCAACGCCATCGCCGCCATCGCCGGATCGGGCATGGGCGCGCTGTACGGTCCGGGCACCGACAAGGACATCGGCAACCGCAAGACCCGCGTCAAGCCCGAGTTCTTCCAGAACATGGAAGACGTCGGCAAGATCGCCACCAACTTCAACGCCGCTGCAGCCAGCCTGGCCAAGGCCGCGGCTGAAGGCGACAAGGCCGCGGTGCAGAAGGCCTTCGGCGAAACCGGCGGTTCCTGTAAGGCCTGCCACGACAAGTATCGCGCGGACTGAATCGCACGATCTACGGGAAAAAAGCCGCACTTGCGGCTTTTTTCATCGCTGGGCCGCCCCAAGATGAAAAGCACCCCCCTGGGGGGCAGCGACCTCACGCAGTGGGGGAGCGTGGGGCCATTTTCATGATTGCCGCCACACTCTACCAGGCGGGCACGGCCTGAGGCGGGGGTGGCGGAGGCGGCGGCGGCGGCGGCAGCATGCCCCCCATGGCCGCCCACACCGCAAACCCCGCCACCGCCGCCGCGAGGACGAAAGCGGCCGCGCCGCCGCCCTGCGCCGGCTTCAGGGCTGGATCGGACACTTCCTTGACGCCGGTGATCATCGGCTTCACCAGGTTGTCCTTCTTCACATGCGCATAGAACAGGATCGCCAGCACATGCAGCGATACCAGCGCGATGATCACCCAGAAATTCTGCCGGTGCAGGCTGCTGAGCCAGTCGCTCGTGTCCTTGCTCACCAGGGTATACAGCGGCCCCTCGAACGCGATGTCGTCGTTCGACACCAGCCCGCTGCCCGCCTGGAAGACCAGGATGCCCAGCAAGCCCAGCACCGACAGCGCCCCGATCGGGTTGTGCCCCACGCCGCGCCACTGCCCGCGCAGATAGGCGGCGATGCGGCCCGGCCCCGGCACGAAAGTGGCAAAGCGCGCATAGGTCGAGCCGACCACGCCCCACACCAGGCGGAACGCCAGCAGGCCGGCGATGGCGATGCCGAGCCAGCCGTGCCATACGATCAGACTGCCGCCGGCCATGCCCGTACAGAAGGCCGCGACGACCAGCAGCAGCAGTGTCCAGTGAAAAATGCGTACGGGCAGATCCCATACGGCGATGACCACGTTCTTCATCCGATCGCTTCCTGTTGGCTGAAAATCAGTCATGAAAGATTCCTCGTCATGTGAATTGGTTCCGCCTTACGCCGTCCGTGCCGCCAGGAATTCCCTCAGATGCCGTCCGGTGTGCGAAGCCGCGATCGCCATCGCGGTCTCCGGCGGACCTTCGGCCACCACTGTTCCACCGCCGTCGCCACCTTCCGGGCCGAGGTCGATCAGCCAGTCGGCCTCGGCCATCACGTCGAGGTCGTGCTCGATCACCAGCACCGTGTGGCCGGCATCGGTCAGGCGGTGCAGCACGCGGATCAGCTTGTCCACGTCGGCCATGTGCAACCCCACGGTCGGTTCGTCCAGCACGTACAGGCTGTGCTTGTCGGCCGCCAGCGGCACGCCGCCGGTATCCTCGGCGTCGCCCGGGCGACGGCGCACCTTGGCCAGTTCGGTGACCAGCTTGATACGCTGTGCCTCGCCGCCAGACAGCGTCGGGCTGGGCTGGCCCAGGGTCAGGTAGCCCAGGCCGACGTCCTGCAGCAGTTGCAATGGATGGGCGATGGCCGGGTGAGCGGCGAAGAAATCGACCGCTTCGTCCACCGCCATCGCCAGTACCTCGGCGACGGTCCTGTGCTTCCACCGCACCGACAGGGTCTCGGGGTTGAAGCGCGCGCCGCCGCAGGCTTCGCACGGCGTCTTGACGTCGGGCAGGAAGCTCATCTCGACCGTGGTCTGGCCCGCGCCGTCGCACACCGGGCAGCGGCCGGCACCGGTATTGAAGGAGAAGCGCGATGCGCTCCAGCCGCGCGTGCGCGCTTCGAAGGTGTCGGCGAACAGCCTGCGGATCGCATCCCAGAAGCCGACGTAGGTGGCCGGGCAGGAGCGCGGCGTCTTGCCGATCGGGGTCTGGTCCACTTCCAGCACGCGGCCGACCTGCTGCCAGCCGTGCAGGGCCTTGCAGCCGATCAGGGGCTGGTCGACCTGCTCCGGCTGCGCCTGGCCGCGGCGGCGGGCGCGGGTGGCTTCGGGGTCGCCGAGGCGGGCGCGCAGGTTGGCGTGGATGACGTCGCGCGCGAGGCTGGACTTGCCGGAGCCGGACACGCCGGTGACGACCGTCAGGCGCGCGAGCGGGATTCGCACGGAAATGTCGCGCAGGTTGTGCAGCTTCGCACCATCGATACGGATCGCCGGATGATCGGCCGCTACCTGCCGGCGCGGCCGCAGCGGGTGCTGCAGCGGATGGCGGAAGCATTCGCCGGTCGCCGATTCGGGCGCGGCCAGCAGGGCGGCGATGCCGCCCTCGGCCACCACCCGGCCGCCGCGCACGCCGGCGCCGGGGCCGAGGTCGATGACGTGGTCGGCGCGGCGGATGGTGTCCTCGTCGTGCTCGACCACCAGCAGCGTGTTGCCGCGGTCGCGCAGGGCCTCCAAGGTGTCGAGCAGCAGGCGGTTGTCGCGCGGATGCAGGCCGATGGTCGGCTCGTCGAGGATGTAGCACACGCCGCGCAGGTTGGAGCCGAGCTGCGCGGCCAGCCGGATGCGCTGCGCCTCGCCGCCCGACAGCGTGGGCGCGGCGCGGTCGAGTGCCAGATAGCTCAGGCCGACGTGCTGCAGGAAGGCGAGCCGGCCGCGGATCTCGGCGACGAGGTCGCGGGCGATGTCGTTCTCCCGTTCGCCGAGCGCCAATCCGGCGAAAAAGGCGGCCGCCTTGTCCACCGGCCACGCGGCGAGCTGGTGCAGGCCGAGTTCACGGAAGCGCACCGCGCGCGCCACCGGATTCAGGCGCGCGCCGTGGCAGGCAGGGCAGGGCTCGTCGCTGACGACGGCGCCTTCGGCGTCGCCGAGGTCGAGCGCATCCGGATCCTCGATGCGCGGCACCGTTTTCAGCCCGGTGCCATAGCACTTCGGGCACCAGCCGTGCTTGGCGTTGTACGAGAACAGGCGCGGATCGGGTTCGGGGAAGCCGGTGCCGCAGCTCGGGCAGGCGCGCAGCGTTGAGAAGGTGACCGGCGCGGCGCCGAGCTTGCCGATCTCCAGCACCTTGATCACGCCCTTGCCGATGTCCAGCGCCTGGCGCACGAATTCGCGCAGCGTGGGCTCGTGCTCCGGCGCCACCACCACCATGCCGGTGGGCAGTTCGATGTTGTGTTCCTTGTAGCGGTCGAGCCGCGGCCATTTTGCCGTGGGCAGGTATTCGCCATCGACGCGCAACTGGGCATGGCCCTTGCCGCGCGCCCATTTGGCGAGATCGGTGTACAAGCCCTTGCGGTTGACCACCAGCGGCGCCAGCACCTCGACCGAGGCGCCGTGCAGTTCGCGCTGGATCTGCGCGACGATGGCCTCGAAGCTCTGCGGCGTCACCGGCACATTGCAGTCCGGACAGAACTGGGTGCCCAGTTTCACGTACATCAGGCGCAGGAAAGGGTGGATTTCGGTCAGCGTCGCCACCGTGCTCTTGCGCCCGCCACGACTGGTGCGCTGCTCGATCGCCACCGTTGGCGGAATGCCGAACAGGCCGTCCACGTCCGGCCGGCTCGCCGGCTGCACGAACTGGCGCGCATAGGCATTGAGCGATTCCAGATAGCGGCGCTGGCCCTCGCCGAACACGATGTCGAACGCCAGTGTGGACTTGCCCGAACCCGACAGCCCGGTGATGACGGTGAAACGGTCGCGCGGAATGCTCAGGCTGACGTTCTTCAGGTTGTGTTCGCGCGCGTGGCGGATCTCGATCGCCGGCGCCGCGACCGCGCAGTAGCGCACGGCGGGTTCGGCGGCCAGCAGCGCGGCGGCACCGGCGTGCCCGGTGGCCGCCTCGGTACGCGTGCGCGCCAGCGCCGCCGCGTATTCG
>NZ_AMXE01000020.1 GCF_000310205.1 Thauera linaloolentis 47Lol = DSM 12138
GGCGACCGAGCCGCTGCCGCCGTCCGGTGCGCCGCAGGCGGCGAGCAGGCCGGCCGCGGCCGCGGCGGTCAGGAAGCGGCGCCGGTCGAGGGCGGTGTGGCGGCAGCCGTGGTGTGTGCACATGGGGATTCTCCTGTCTCAGTATGGGGTCAGGCGCGGTTCGCGCCGAGACGGAAACGCCACGCGGCGATCGCAAGCGGGACGACGATCCAGCCCGCCATCACGAGGCCGAGCAGCCAGGGCCGGGCCAGCGCGGGCGGGAAGACGGTGGCCAGGCCGTACAGCGTGCGCACGTCTTCCAGCGAGAAGATGTTGAGGATGCGGAAAACGTCGGCCGGATTCAACAGCAGCAGGTAGGGCAGGGTCTCGCCGCCCCACTGGCCGGCGCTCACGACCAGCACGCCGAGCAGCAGCAGGTCGAAGATCAGCACGAAGAAGAACCACATCGCGATCGCCAGGCCCGAGGCGCGCGTGCGGTCGGCGGCGAACACCGACAGCATCACCGCCAGGCTGAGGAAGGCGCAGCCCAGCAGCACCGAGCTGAGCATGAAGCCGAAATAGTGGAACAGCGCATTGAGGTCGAGCTGCGCCGACAGCACGATGCCGACCAGGCCGAAGCCGGCCACGGTGGAGAAGGTCAGTGCGCCGGCCAGGCCGAGGTACTTGCCGAGCAGCAGCTCCACGCGGGTGATCGGCATCGACAGCAGCAGGTCGAGCGAGCCGCGCTCGCGCTCGCCGACGATGGCGTCGAAACCCAGCACCAGCGCAATCAGCGGGATCAGGTAGATGACGAGGCTGACGAGGCTGGCGATGGTCACCTCGATCGAGCGGAAACCTACGGTGCCCTGCTGCGCGGCGCCGAAATAGGCGATCGACAGCGCGAACGCGGTGAACACCAGCGCCACCGCCAGCACCCAGCGGTTGCGGATGCGGTCCCAGAATTCCTTGCCGGCGATGGCGGCAATCTGCGAGAACTCCATGGTTCGCCCCTTAATCCGAAAAGCCGAAGAACACGTCTTCGAGCGAAGGTTCGCGCACGCTGAGGTCGCGCACCTTGCCGCCGAGCGCGGCCAGCGCGGCGATCACCGCCATCTTGGCCTCGCGCGGGCACTGTACCGCGACATGGTCTTCGCGTGCCTCGATCGCGCCCACCGGCAGGCTGCCCAGCGCCGCGCGCACGGCCTCGAAGTCTTCGGCGGCCACGCGCACGCTGAACCACAGCGGCAGGTCCATCTGTTCGCGCAGGGCCTGTACGGTGCCGGTGGCCTGCACCTTGCCGGCGGCCATGATCGCCAGGCGGTCCACCCGCTCCTGGATCTCGGCCAGGATATGCGAGGTGATGACCATCGTCACGCCCTCGCCCTTCAACTGCCGCAGGATGGCGTAGAAGCCGCGGATCGCCTCGGGGTCGAGGCCGGTGGTGGGCTCGTCGAGGAACAGGATGCGCGGCGTGCCGAGCAGGGCCTGGGCGAAGCCGAGGCGCTGGCGCATGCCTTTGGAGTATTCGCGCACGCGCCGGCGGGCGGCGTGGGCGAGGCCGACGCGCTCGAGCAGCGCGGCGTTGCCCTGCGGCGGCACGCCTTTCAGCCGGGCGAAGAACTGCAGCGTCTCCAGCCCGGTGAGGTTGTCGTACAGCACCACGTTCTCGGGCAGGTAGCCGATCTTGCGCCTCACCGCGCGGAAGTCGCCGCCGGCGCCGCCCACCGGGGCGCCGTCGATGCGGATCTCGCCCGCGCTCAGCGGGATCAGGCCGAGCATCATCTTGAACAGCGTGCTCTTGCCGGCGCCGTTGTGGCCGATGAGGCCGAACAGTTCGCCTTCGCGCACGTCCAGGTCGACGCCGTCGACCGCATGGATGCTGCCATAGTGCTTGCGCACGCCGCGGGCGACGATCACCGTGCGCGCGGCCTCATTCGGAGCGGGGGAAGTATCGGCCACGCCATGGGCTCCAGTCGGGGTTGTGCGGCTGCATTCGCGGCTTGGGGTCGACGATGCTGGGCGCGCGCAGCAGCGGGAACTGCTGGCCCACCAGTCGCAGCGTCTGCACCGCCGGGCTCGCCAGCAGCAGCTTCATCATCGGGTGGCGCCATGAGAGACGGTCCACCATGTCGTTGGCCTCGTACTGGACGTCGCCGGCGCCGTCGCCGTCGCGGTCCCAGCCGAGGTAGTTGCTCCAGTAGTTGCCTTCCTTCTCGCCCCACACCATGTCGCGCGCGCCGACGTAGCGCACCTGCTCGCGGTTGGCGATGAAGTCGTTGCCTTCGACCTTGTTGTTCTTCGATCCGGCCCACAGGTGGATGCCGACCCGGTTGTCGATGACGCGGTTGCCGCGCAGCTCGTTGTATTCGGCGTCGTAGATGAAGAAGCCGCGCTGGTTGCCGGCGACGACGTTGTTCTCGATCAGCGAGTCCTGGATGGTGCGCAGCATGATGCCGTGGTCCGAGTTGGCCCAGGCGCGGTTGTTGCGTACGGTCAGGCGGCGCACTTCCATCAGCGCCAGGCCGCCGCGGTTCATCCAGCTGTCGTTGCCTTCCCACACGTTGTCGTAGGCATTCATGTAGTGCGTGCCGTAGCGGCTATGGTGCAGGCGGTTGTCGCGGAACTGCGCGTCGTGCGACACATCCACGTACAGCGCGTCGCGCACGAAGCTGATGTTGTTGCCGATGATGCGCGCGCGGCGGGTGTTGTAGAGCTGGATGCCGTTGCCGCGCTGGGACGATTGCAGTTCGCGCTTGCCGGTGATCAGGTTGCCCTCGATGAGGACATCGTTCGACTGCTCGATCCACAGTCCGAACAGGGTGTAGGCGAAGTCGCAGTTGCGCACCACGGCATGGTGCGAGCCCGGCCAGACGTAGATGCCGGCATTCTGTTCGCGCAGGCTCGCGCCGGAGTCGGCGATGATCAGCCCTTCGATGGTGACGTTCTCGGCCTTGATGCGGATGGTATCGCCGCGCAGGCCGCCCGAGATCGTCGGCCGGTCGATGCCGCGCAGCGTCAGCGGCCGGGTGATCAGCAGGTTCTCGACGTAGCGCGCGCGTTCGACTTCGATGGTGTCGCCCGGCGCGGCGCGGTCGATGGCGGCCTGGATGGATTCACCCGCCTTCACCCGCCACACCGTGGCCGCGGCCGGCAGGGCGAGTGTGGCCAGCAAGGCAAGAGCTGCAGCAAGGCGAAAGAGGCGGGCGGGCAGAGGCATTGATCCGTCGGTGCTTGAGCGTGGGGCGATTATGCGACGCAATGTCTCAGTGTGCCTTGATCTTGGCAAAGTGGGGACCTGCCCCTTGGCGGCCGCGGCCGCGCCGGCTGCGTCGCAAACGATCACCGCCCGCGGGGACGGACGGTGATCGTGCGGAGGAAGACTCAGAGCACCAGCAGGCCGAGACTCTTGAGGGCGATGAACAGCGTTGCGCCAATCAGCAGGTTCTTGAAGCCGACGTAGCAGATCATGTCCATCACGCTCGCCTTGCGGTAGCGCTGGCTCCACCATGGACCTTCCTTGACGTAGGGTTTGGAGCCGAGGCGGACCACGACTTCGAACACGCTCCAGCCGAACCACCAGCCGATGATCGTGTTGGGGGCAAGGTCGTTGCCCAGTGCCGCCAGCACCCAGACGAGGGTGGCGGCGAGCGCGATCGCCAGGCTGGCGGCCTGGATCGTGCGCTGGCGCTGGAAGCCGCTGCGGCTCCAGGGCCACAGGTGGTCCCAGATCTCGGCGCCGATGTGCGCCAGGACGCCGCCGGGGTATGGCGGCTTCACCGGCTCGGTCATGCTGCGGGGGTCGATCATGATGCGCTCCTCGTCGACGTGACGGCGCTCAGGCCTTGGGCGGCTGGCGCCGGCTGGATCGGGATGTAGTAGCCGTCCTTGCCGATCGGCGTCAGCGTCAGGCCGGCCTTGGTGCGGCGCTTGCGCTCCTGCGCCAGCGGCGGGCAGGTGTTCTCGTCGGTATAGAGGATCATGCAGTCGAGGCAGTGCATGCATTCGCGATGGTCGATGCGGCCGTGCTCGTCGATCGCCAGCGAACCGCAACCTACTGCGCAGGCCTTGCAGGTGCTGCATTCCTGCTTGCGCTTGAGGCCGAACCAGCGGAAGGTCGAAGGCATCGCCAGCGAGGCGCCGAGTGGGCACAGGTACTTGCAGAACGGCCGCTCCATGAAGATCGACAGGCCGAGCAGCACCGCCACGAACAAGGTGTAGGGCCAGGCGCGGTTGAACATGCCGACGAGGAAGGTGGTCTTGAACGGCTCCACCTCGGCCAGCATCTCGGCCAAGCCCATCGAGAACACCGATACTGTGAGCAGAATGAAGAACACCGCGTACTTGATCCACTTCAGGCGGTTGTGCCACTTCATCGGCAGCTCGAACTGGAAGCGCTTGAGGCCGATCGTTTCTCCCACCTTGTGGATCAGCTCGGACAGCGAGCCAAAGGGGCACATCCAGCCGCAGAAGAGTCCCCGGCCCCACACGAAAGTGGTGAGGATGATGAAGATCCAGAACAGGAAGATGAAGGGATCGGTCAGGAACAGCTCCCATTTCCACTGAAACAGCAGCGAATGGAACCAGGTCAGCACCTGCGTGATCGAGGGCTGTGCGAGCAGGCCGAAGCCGACGAAGCCGATGCTGATCACCCAGAAAGTGTATTTGAAGGCGTTGACCGGCCACTTGTTCTTGCGCGTCGAGCGGCGCGTCAGCGCGTCGCGCTTGGCATAGACCACGGCCACGGCCACGAGCAGCGCGGCGAACAGGCCGATTTCCAGCGCGCGCGTCTTCCACACCCGCACCCAGGGGGCGTCGGGCTTCTTCACCTCCGGGCGGCCGCCGTCGAGGTAGGCCGCGGGCAGCCAGTATTCACGGTCGAAGTTCACGAAGGTGCGCGCGCCCGTCTCGCGGTCGACGCGGTTGCCGAGGAAGATGAACTTCCACGGGAAGGCGCCGGAGAAGGCGGGCGAGCGCACGATGAATATGCCCGATTCGTTGAAGGCCGGGGCGCCGGGCGCCGAGATGCCGTACAGGTTGAGGTAGTCGAGGTCGCGGAAGGTGAAGGCGTCCTGGCCCTGGCGGATCTGGATGCGATCGTAGATGCCGCCGCGTACGAAGCCCGAACCCTTGAAGGATTCGTTGCCGCCGGTACGGATCACGAACAGCGCGTGCTCGCCTTCGGCCAGCCGGCTCATCAGCGTGCGCCAGCCGGTTTCGCCCATGATCGCGCGGCCGACCTCGGGGTGGTTCAGGTAGCCGTACCACAGCTCGATGAAGGGTTCGCTGCTGCGCGCCAGGCCGACTTGCTCGGGCATCACCGCCAGGCGCTGCACCACGCCTTCGCTGACCATCGTGGCCCAGTCGAGTGCACGGCCGCGGTCGGCGAACTCGGCCTGCGGGCGCACGGCCGCTTCCAGGATGCCGACCTGGCGGCCGACCGAGGCGCCGGACATCATCATCACCTGGTTCTGCGCGATGACCGTCACCGTGGCGCCCGAGATCGCATCCAGGCCGATGATGTCTTCTTCCGGGCGCGAGCGGCCGATCTCGATGTTGTCGCCGACGAACTTGCCCAGGTACTGGTCGTTGAACTTGACCAGCGCGGACTCGGGAATGCCCAGCAGCAGGATCGGCTCGGAGTGCTTGAGGATCTTGATGCCGGCGAAGTGGCCCTGCGGCGTGAGGCCGATCAGCGTGATCACCGGCTTGCCGGAGTAGGCCGGGGTGTCGGTGACGTCGGTCGACAGCACGACGTAGCCGACCAGCTTGCGCGTGCCGTTTTCCTCCGCGTAGCCCTCGACGTAGGACGGCTGGCCCTTGCGTTCGGAGAAACTCGTCGCGCCGGGCAGCACGTCGGTACAGGGGACGTAGTCGCACAGCGCCGGCGCGGTATTGACCTCGGGCGGCAGCTTGGCCTCGTACGCGCTTTGCGCGCCGGCGGGCGGAGGGAGGAGGGCGACGGCAGCGAGAAGGGCCGCCATTGCGATGCCCCGCAGGGCGGAGAGGGGCTTCATGATGCGCTCCATTAGGAAATTGCGATGGAGTCTAGGAAAGCCGGAACAGGGTGTATTTGTCCCGGATCAATTCGTCGGAGAAGGCGTGCCGCGGCGCGTCTGGAAAAGCAACAGGGGGCTTGGCGCCCCCTGTTGCTATGCGGCCTGCTAGCGTGCCGGTGTCATGCCTCGACGATCATGCGGCTGCGCATTTCGAGGTGCAGCGCATGGCAGAAGTGGGTGCAGTAGCACCAGAACACGCCCGGCTTGTCGGCCTTGAAGGTCACCGACTTGGTTTCCTGCGGATTGACGATGAAGTTGACGTTGTACTTCGGAATCGCGAAGCCGTGCGTCAAGTCTTCGATCTTGTCCAGGTTGGTCAGGATGACGGTGACTTCGTCGCCCAGCTTGAGCTTGAACTCGCGCGGCTCGAAGGCCGGCGCCAGCGAGGTGATCTTGACCGTGACCTTGTTGCCGTCGCGGAACACGCCGGCCTCCTTCGCATCCTTGACCGCGTTCGGGAAGTCGTTGATGTCGTACACCTGCTTGGGCTGCAGCAGGTCGCGCTTGAAGATGATGAAGTCGTGCGGCTCGGGGCGGACCGGGTGGTCAGCCATCAGCACCATCTTGTCGCCCGAGATGTCGACCAGCTGCTCGGTTTCGGCGTGCAGCGGGCCGACCGGCAGGAAGCGGTCCTTCGAGAACTTGCACCCCACGCACAGCCACTTGCCGTCGGCGAACATGGTCTCGGACTGCGAGGCGTTGATGTGGCCGGGCTGGTAATGCACGTCGAGGCGGTCGACCACGTACTGGGCGTTGGTGTCGCCGCCGTGGAACTTGATGGCCGCCTCCACGTTCCACTTCACGATCTGGCTGTCGAGGAACAGCGTGGTGTAGGCATTGCCGCGGCCGTCGAAGGCCGTGTGCAGCGGGCCGAGGCCGATCTCGACTTCGGCGACGATGGCCTTGTCCAGGTCGTCCAGCTTGCCGTCGAACCATTCGAGCACCTTGGCCAGCTCGATCACGGTGGCGGTCGGCGACAGCTTGCCGGCGCAGATGAAGTACTTGCCGTCCGGGCTGGCGTTGACGCCGTGCGGGTTCTTCGGAACCGACACGTAGGCGACCAGCGCGGTCGCGGGGTCGGCGTTGGCGGCCTTGGTGCCATCGACGACCGGCACCTTGGAGGTGCCGAAGGTCTTGAACTTGCCGTCCTTGACCGCCTGCTCGATGCGGCCGACGTTGAAGAAGATGCAGGCGTCGCGTTCGGCCGACATCATGCCTTCATAGTGGTAGCCGCCCTCGGTGTTGTACTGGTTCGAGGCGGCGAGCTTGCCGTCGTACGAAGTGGCGACGAGGTCGCAGTTGCCGTCGATCAGGACCTGCCAGCGCACGTCCATGGTTTCGGCATCGATGCAGCTGAAGAGCGCGCGGTATTGTTCCGGCGCATCGGCGTCACGGCCGTCGTTCGGCAGCGGAGTGTGGAACTCGGCGCCGCAGAACACGCGGGTGGTGTAGTTGATCGCGGGATCGACCGGGTCGCGCTTGTCCGGGAAGATGCCGTGGAAGCCCTGCACGTTGGGCAACTCGGTGATCTTGTCGCAGATCAGGTAGTCGAGCCGGATGCGGGCGATGCGGCTGTTGATCTTGTCGTTGATCCACGCATAGCGGCCGTCGTAGTTGCCGTCCTTGTACGAGGCGTGGGTGTGGTGGGTGTCGCCGACGGTGTAGCGCAGGCTGCCGTCGGGCTTGGTGCCCATGACCGCCTTCGATTCGTTGGTGACGCCCCAGCCCACGAGCGCGTCGGGGACGAAGCAGGGCACGCGGTGCAGTTCGCGCCCGGAAGGCAGACCCAGCACGCGGAAGTCGCCGGTGTGGCCGCCGCTCCAGAAGCCGTAGTAGGTGTCGAGTTCGCCCGGCTTCAAGTGCACCGAGTTGTGCGCTGCCGCGGGGGCAGCCGCGGATACGGCCGCGGGCGCGGCCGCCGGGGCGGATTCCTTGTTGCATGCCGACAGGCCCACCGACAGGCCCGCGCCGGCCAGGCCGGCGAAGGCGGCGGTGTTGAGGAACTTGCGGCGGTTCGGGTCGGGCATCGCGTCGGCCTGGTTCATCTTCACATCTTCGTTCATGATCATGTCGCTCCCGTTCTGGCTTGATCGGCGTTCGTCCAGTCATCCGGAACGCGTGCGTCTTGCGCGGGCTGGGCGGATGCCTGTGACAAAATGTCCTGTGGCGTTTTGTCGCAGGTGCACTCTAGGCCCGGCTGCGGGGGCAAACCTTGATCTGGGTTAAGGACCGTCCTTTCCGTCGGCATCGGAAGCGGCCGTGTCCGTATGGGATTTCATCAGGATGAATCTTCTTCGCGGCGGTTCCAGCGCATCGCAGTCCGACCCCGCAGGCTTGGTGGGCGCTTCCCGTACGGGCGGGGGCGGCATGCCCACCGAGCCGGAGATCGCCGCGCTGCGCACGGATCCGGCCCGCCTGCTGCAATTTCGCTGGCTGTCGGTCGCCGCCATGGTGGCGATGGCCGTGCTCGTGTTTCCCGTGCTTGCTCCTGGGCATCCCGCGCAGCCCCTGCTGGCGGTGGCGCTGGTCCTGGCGGCGGTGAACCTGGCCCTGCTGGCCGGCCTGGCGCGCTGGCTCGACGGGCGTGGCGGCGCCTTCGTGCAGCTGCTGCTCGACCTGCTGGGCTGGGGAGCTTTCCTGTTCTACGGCGGCGGCGTCACCAATCCGGCGATCTCGTTGCTGCTGCCGGTCGTGGCGGTGGGCGCCTCGATCCTGCCCGCGCGCCAGGCCTGGGCGCTGGCGGCGGCCGCGATCGGCGTCTATGCGGTGTTGTGGGAGTTTCATCATCCGGTGCGTCTCGCCGATGCCGCCGCGGCGATGCACTGGCACCTCGCCGGCATGTCGATCAGCTTCGCGCTCGCCGCGGTGACCGTGGTGTGGTTCATCGCCCGGCTCAATGCCGAGCTGGCGAAAGGTGCGGCGGCGCTTGCCGAGGCCCGCTCCGCGCGCGCCCGCGACGCCCACGTCGTCGCCCTTGGCAGCCTTGCGGCTGGCGCGGCGCACCGGCTGGGCACGCCGCTCGGCACGCTCCGCATCCTGGCGGACGAACTGGCGCGGCGGGACGGCCTGGACGGCGAAATGCGCGAAGACCTCGGCCTGATGCGGGAGCAGCTCGATCATTGCCGCGAGATACTCAACAGCCTGACGCGCGAGGCCGGTCAGCAGCGCGCCGAAGGCGGCGGGGCAGAATTCGCCGGGCCATGGCTGCGCGCCGCGGCGGCGCGCTGGCAGCGCCTGCGCCCGGAAGCCGGCTTGCGCCTGGAGATCTCCCCCGAGCTGTCGGCGCACAGTCTCGTTGCCGACGCGAGCCTGGCCGAGGCGCTGCAGAATCTCATCGACAATGCGGCCAATGCCAACGCGGCGGCGGGCCGCGCCGGCACAGCGGTGGAGGTGCGCGCAGCGCTGGACGACGGCGGAATGCTGCGGATCGACGTGCTGGACAGCGGCTCGGGCATCGCGGAAGGGCGGCTCGCGGCGGCGCGCCATGCGCCGCTCGGCAGCCACGCCGAAGGCATGGGGGTCGGGCTGATGCTGGCGCATGCGGCGGTCGAGCATCACGGCGGCCAGCTGGATTTCCTCTCGCGCCCCGGTGGCGGCACCATTGCACGCATTGCCGTCCCGCTGCGTCCCGCTGGCGCATGAGTCCGGTGCGTCCCCGCTGCTGCCTCACGGCGCGGCGTGCGGCGGGAGTGGCGTGAAGTCCCGGCGTTCGGCGATGAAGGAGGGGCGTGGCGGCAGGCCGCAGAAAGGCGCGGCCGGCGTGTTGTGCACGCTGTTGTAGACGAAGAAGACGTTGCTGCGCGGCAGCGGCGTGATGTTGGAGTTCGAGCCGTGCATCACGTTGCAGTCGAAGAAGGTCACCGAGCCGGCCGGGCCGGTGGGCGCGACGATGCCGAACTCTTCGACCAGCCGCATCAGGCTGGCGTCGTCGGGCACGCCCACTTCCTGGCGTCTGAGCGAGGCGAGGTAGTGCGCCTGCGGCGTCGCGCCGACGCACGAGATGTAGCGCTGGTGCGAGCCGGGAATGATCATCAGTGGCCCGTTGTGCGGCGTGTTGGGCGTCAGGCTCACCGAGCAGCTCACCATCCGCATCGCCGGAATGCCGTCCTCCATGTGCCAGGTCTCGAAGTCTGAGTGCCAGTAGAACTCCTTGCCGCGAAAGCCGCTCTTGTAGTTGATGCGCGACTGGTGCAGATAGACCTCGCTGCCGAGCAACTGGCGGGCGATCGCCACCAGCCGGGGATAGGCGCACAGCCGGCGCAGCACGGCGCTGCGTCTGTGGACTTCGAACAGCGAGCGCAGCTCGCCGCTGCCGGGTTCGATGATGGCTTCCGCGGCGTGCCTGACGGTTTCGTCGCGGCGCAGCGCGTCGAGCTCGCCGAGGCAGGCGCCGAGCTCGTCGGCGCCGATCAACTGGTCGAAAGTCAGATAGCCGTTGTCGCGGTAGAAGCGCAGCTCGGTTTCGCTCAGCGGGCCGTCGCCGGCGTGGCCATGGACCACCGGGTCCTGGCGGTCGGCGATGCGCGGCTCCGGCCAGAAGCGGGACGGATAGCGGTCGTCGTCGCGCGGCCGGGCATGCGCCGCCCGTGGTGGCAGTGTCGTCGTCATGACGTGCTCCTCTTCAGTCGGCCAGGACGTAGGCGCCGCCTGCGTCATGCACCTCGCGCCCGGTCAGCGGCGGGTTGAAGACGCACACCATGCGCATGTTCACGCCCTTATTGGCGCGCAGGATGTGGCGGTCGTGGGCGTCGAGGGCGTACAGCGTGCCCGGCCGGATGGGGTGGGTGAGGCCGGTGGCGAGATCGGTGATCTCGCCCTCGCCGTCGATGCAATAGACGGTTTCGAGATGGTTGCGGTATTCCATCTCGAGTTCGGCGCCGGCCTTGATGATGGTGTCGTTGACCGAGTAGCCCATGCCATCCTGCTTGTAGATGAGGCGGCGGCTGGTCCAGCCTTCGGTGTCGACGTCGGCCGCGGTGCCGATGATGTCGTCGAGATGTTTCACGATCATGATTCGAGCCCTCGATGTGCTTGGGGTGGAAAAGGTGATGCGGCGCCTCAGGCGACCTGGCCGATTTCTGCGGCGAGCGTGGCGGCGAGCGCGGCGTCTATCGTGTCCAGCCCTTTCGTCAGCGTTGCCTCGTCCATGGTCAGGCTGGGCAGCAGCTTCAGAACCTGGCCGTCGATGCCGGCGGTCTCGATGATCAGTCCACGCTCGAAGCAAGCCTGGGAGACGCGGCCGGCAAGTCCGGGGTCGCCGAACTCGACCCCCTGGATCAGGCCGCGGCCGCGCACCGCGCCTTCGACACCGTGCGACTTCAGCATGCGTTGCAGGTGCTTGTGCACCCGTTCACCCTTGTGCTCCACCGCGCGGTTCAGGCGGTCGTCCTGCCAGTAGTGTTCCAGCGCCGCGGTTGCGGTGACGAAGGCGGGGCAGTGGCCGCGGAAGGTGCCGTTGTGCTCGCCCGGCGCCCATTGGTCGAGGTCCGGCCGGATCAGCACCAGCGCGAGTGGCAGGCCGTAGCCGGACAGCGACTTCGACAGCGTCACGATGTCGGGTTCGATGCCGGCTTCTTCGAAGCTGAAGAAGCCGCCGACGCGTCCGCAGCCGACCTGGATGTCATCGACGATGAGGACGATGCCGTTGTTCCGGGTGATCCGGCGCAGGCGGCGCAGCCATTCGGCGCTGGCGACGTTGACGCCGCCTTCCGCCTGTACCGTCTCGACGATGACCGCTGCCGGCACTTCCATGCCGCTGCCGTTGTCGAGCAGCATCGCCTCGAAGTAGTCGAGGGTATCGACGTCGCTGCCGAGATAGCCGTCGAAGGGGACGGAGGAGGCGTGCGACAGCGGCACGCCGGCGCCGGCGCGCTTGAAGCCGTTGCCGGTCACTGCCAGCGAGCCCAGCGTCATGCCGTGGAAGGCGTTGGTGAAGCTCACCACCTGTTCGCGGCCGGTGACCTTGCGCGCAAGCTTCAAGGCGGCCTCGACCGCGTTCGTGCCGGTGGGGCCGGGGAACTGGAGCTTGTACGACAGGCCGCGCGGCGCCAGGATCAAATCGTGGAAGCGTTCGATGAAGCGCGCCTTCGCCGTGCTGTACATGTCGAGCGTATGGGTGATGCCGTCGGCCGCCAGGTAGTCGGTCAGCGCGCGTTTGATGGGTTCGGGGTTGTGGCCGTAGTTGAGCACGCCGGCGCCGCAGAAGAAATCGAGATAGCGCC
The DNA here is from genome assembly GCF_000310205.1 of Thauera linaloolentis 47Lol = DSM 12138. Lineage (GTDB taxonomy): Bacteria > Pseudomonadota > Gammaproteobacteria > Burkholderiales > Rhodocyclaceae > Thauera > Thauera linaloolentis. The sequence goes on from NZ_AMXE01000020.1 coordinate 12,257, forward strand.
GGCCACGCTGGTCGGTCATCCAGGCGCCTTTGGCCGTGGTGAATACTGCGGGGAAATTGCGGCAATAGCCGCGGACCTCGGATTCGTGTCGTTCGAAGACGTTCATCAGACTCCTCCTTGTAATGGTCGAGTGGTGACATCAGCCGGTGGCACCGACTGATGGCGTTGGCAAAGCGCTTGGCGAGCGCCGTCCCCGGCGCAGAGGCTCAGGGCGCCGAGCCGTCGAGCGGACCGATGCGGTACAGGGGTTCCGCAGGGTGCGGACAGGGGAACATGTCCGCTGTGAACAGCGGCGAGACTGCGCAGTCCGTGCCGCAGTCGCGGGCGAAGCGGCGGAACAGCGCCTGTGAAGCCGTGTTGTCGTCGGCGACGGTGGCGGTGACCCACCTGCAGCCGCGATTGGCCGGCAGCGCGCTCCATTCCTGCAGCAGCTTCAGCCCCAGGCCCTGGCCGCGGTGTTCCGGCAGGACGCCGATTTGCCATACGAAGGCCGTGTCGGTCTGGCGCGGCGGGTGGTAGCCGACGACGGCGCCGACCATGCGGCCGTCGTGTTCGGCGACCAGGCAGGTGTCGCCGAAATCGGCTGCGAACAGGAGGTAGAAATAGGCTGAATTGAGTTCCAGCGCGCCCGTGGCTCCGACCAGCCGCCACAGGGCGGCGCCGTCGTCGGGGCGTGCGGGCCGGAAATGAAGGGGACGGGAAATGCTCGGCTTACGTCGGTCCGTGTCGTTCATGCCATGGGTTGTTTGTCGGTGGTGCGGCGTTTGCCATCGGATGGCGAGCGGCACACCAAGCCGGCGGGCGTCGCCTGCCGGCCGGCCCCGAAGGGCCTGCAAAGGAACTCAAGCGACGCTCAGGCCGTTGAATGAACCCGACCTGACCGGCTGCCGGCCGCGGATCGGGCGAAGAATCACGAAGGATTCGCCGGGAGGTGAATGCGTGTTCGTATAAATTATATTGCGACAAATATAATTTGTGCAAGCGCTCATGCAGTGTTTATACAGATGGAGCCTCGCGTCCGGTGCGTGCATGGGGGCTTCTGCGGATGGCCTGGGCCTGCATTGACCGGGGTTTTGCGTGGGCGGGTCCTCCATCGCGCGGTGCCGTATCGGTCCGGCGCGGGGTCGGATTTCCTTTCGTGTCCGGGAGGTGGCAACATTGCGCGCTCCGCCGTCCCGCTGCATCAGCCTGCCGCATGAATTCCGAACACGCCCCGACCCTGCTCGTCGTCGATGACGACCCCGCCTTCAATCGCGTGCTGGCGCGCGCGCTCGCGCAGCGCGGCTTCGACACCTATGGCGCCACCGACTGTGAAGGCGCGCTCGAACTGGCGCAGGATCATTCGCCCGAGTTCATCGTGCTCGACCTCAACATCGGCGGCGAATCCGGCCTCAAGCTCATCCGCCCGCTGCTCGACGCCAGTCCCGGCGCGCGCATCCTGGTGCTGACCGGCTATGCCAGCATCGCCACCGCCGTGGATGCGGTGAAGCTCGGCGCCGTCCAGTACCTGGCCAAGCCGGCCGACGTGGATGCCATCATCAAGGCCTTGCAGGCCGAGGACGTCGTCATCGACGAACGTGCGCCCGAGGCGCCGATGTCGGTCGACCGCCTCGAATGGGAGCACATCCAGCGCGTGCTCGCCGGGCACGACGGCAACATCTCGGCGACCGCGAGGGCGTTGCAGATGCACCGCCGCACGCTGCAGCGCAAGCTCGCCCGCCCGCCGGGCGGCACCTGAGCGTGCGCCGTCCGTGACCGCCGCACGCCATCCGCTGGAGGCGGATCTGTTCCTGTTGCTGGCCACGCTGGCGGCCGCGGCGGGCTGGATCTTCTCCAAGGAAGCGCTCGCCGGGCTGCCGCCCCTGCTGTTCGTCGGTAGCCGTTTCCTGCTGGCGGGCGTGGCGCTGGCCGTGTTCGGCTGGCCGCAGCTGCGCGTGCTCGGGCGCAGGGGCTGGCGGGGCGCGCTGATGGTCGGCGCCCTGTTCGCACTGGCGATGGCGTTCTGGATCAGCGGCCTGCAGCATGCCAGGCACATCGGCGAGGGGGCGTTCATCGCCAGCCTGGGGGTCGTGCTCGTTCCCCTGGTCGGCCGCCTGTTCTTCGGCGAGCGGCCGCCGCGCATGGTCTGGGTGTCGATGCCGCTGGCGCTGGTGGGCTTCGCCTGCCTGTCGCTGGAGCACGGCTTCCGCGTCGAGCCCGGGCAGTGGTTCTTCGTTGCGGCGGCGGCGGTCTTCGCGGTGCTGATCAACCTCAACGGCCGTGTCGTGCACGACGTTCCGGCGCTGGCGCTGAGCACCGTGCAGGTGACGACGGTCGGGGTGCTGATGCTGCCGTTGTCGGCCGCGCTGGAAACCTGGCCCGGCGCGGTGCAGGCGCCGGTGCTGGGCTGGCTGCTGGGCAGCGCCCTGTTCGCCACCACGCTGCGTTTTTTCGCCCAGCTCCATGGGCAGAGCCTGACCACGCCCAGCCACGCCGCAGTCATCCTGATGCTGGAGCCGATGTGGACCGCGCTTGCCGCCGCGTGGTGGTTCGGCGAGCGCATGGGCGCGCTGCAGTTCTTCGGCTGTACGCTGATCTTCTCGGCCCTCGTGCTCAGCCGCTGGCGGGTGGTGCGGGACGTGCTGAGGATGCTGGCGGGGCGCTGAGGGGCAGGGGAGTCTTGCATGCGCCGGCCGCCGCCAGGGGCGTTCCAGCGGCCGCGGCCCGGGCCCCTCGCCTCCCAGCGTGTCCTCCGGATTGCGTAGCGGGCATTCGTTCAGCGACGGGTAGCCGCAGCCGATGCAACTGTCGAGCATGTTGCGCAGGCGTGCCAGGCGCTTGATGCGGGCGTCGAGATCCTCGCGCCACCTTGATGACCGCGATGTAGCGCAGCGCCACCGCGGGAAAGCGCCGCGGGTTTCCGCGGCGCGGCGAATGGCGACGGCGATGCGCGATGCAATTCGTCCCCGGCCCGGATATTCAATAGGGCCGAAGGCCGGAGCCCATTGTCGGGATGATTGCTTATGATCGGCACATCGGGAAAGTCAATTCAGATATCGATGCGCGGCTTTTTACGTCGGGGTGCAATCCTCAATTGCGGCCGCCAGTGTCCAGCCGGGCCGAATCCCGTGCGCCGCACCGTCCCACCCGCCGCTCCGATACCGAAATCAATTGCGATCCGGGGTGGGTGCGCCGGGGTGACTGTTGTCCGAAACTGTATCTGCGGGCCGTCATGTTGCACTGCAGTTCTGTCCTAAGATCGCCTCCACTCAACGGGCGAACTCCCTCTTCTCCGTATTTTCGGAATGGCCGCCTGGTGGATGCGAAGTGTTTCCATCAGCGGCTCTTTTTTTCGGATGGCAATGGGGAGATTGAAATAATCGGAAGGCACGGGCGTGATTCGAGGACGCGGTGCGCCGATTGCCCCGAATGAGTGTGTGACCAGGCAGGAGACAACGGATGGATGGCAATGGGCAGGACGCCGTACTTTCCGTGTTTTGAATAAAACAGAAAAAATAGAATCAGGAGGATGTGGTGGTATTCATAACGTCATCGAATCGGTTTTCCTGGCGGAAGGCGTGCCTGGGCATTGCAAGCTGTGTCGCCATTGCCGCCTTTCCATTCCATGCTGCTGCCGCCGCCGGAAACAAATCCGTGGCGGCGGTCGACCAGAAGCGGCTCGTCAACGCGGCCGCCGATCCGGGCAACTGGATTACCCGCGGCGGCACGTCGGACGAACAGCATTACAGCCCGCTGAAGCGGATCGACACGTCCAACGTGTCGCGGCTCGGGTTGGCCTGGTACGGCGAATTCGACACCAACCGCGGCCAGCAGGCGACGCCGCTGGTGATCGACGGCGTGCTGTACACCAGCACGGCATGGTCGAAGGTGTACGCCTACGATGCCGCCACCGGCGAGCAGTTGTGGTTCTTCGATCCCGAGGTGCCGGGCAAGAAGGCGCCGGATGGCTGCTGCGACGTGGTCAACCGCGGCGTGGCGGCGTGGAAGGGCAAGATCTACGTGGGCACCTACGACGGGCGCCTGATTGCGCTCGACGCCAAGAGCGGCAAGCCGGTGTGGGAGACGCAGACCACCGACGTGACGCGCAGCTACACCATCACCGGTGCGCCGCGGGTGGCCAACGGCAAGGTGTTCATCGGCAACGGCGGGGCCGAGTTCGGCGTGCGCGGCTACGTGTCGGCGTATGACGCCGAGAGCGGCAAGCTGGACTGGCGCTTCTACATCACCCCCAACCCGGAAGGAAAGCCCGACGGTGCGGCCTCGGACAGGATCCACCGCGAAATCGGCTTCAAGACCTGGGGCGACGGCTGGTGGAAGCAGACCGGCGGTGGCGGCACCGCGTGGGATTCCATCGTCTACGACAAGGACTACGACCAGGTCCTGATCGGCACCGGCAACGGCACGCCGTGGAGCCACGTGGCGCGTTCGGGTGGCGAGGGCGACAACCTGTTCATCTCGTCCATCGTCGCGGTCGATGCCAATTCCGGCGAGTACAAGTGGCACTACCAGTCGACACCGGCCGAGGAATGGGACTTCACCGCGACCCAGCCCATCGTGCTGACCGAGCTGGAGGTCGATGGCAAGAAGACCAAGGTGGCGATGCAGGCGCCGAAGAACGGTTTCTTCTACGTGCTCGACCGCAGCAACGGCAAGCTCGTTTCGGCGAAGAACTTCATGCCGGTGAACTGGGCCGCGGGCATCGACCTCGAGACGGGGCGCCCCATCGAGTACCCGGCGGCGCGCTATTCGAAGCACGGCAACGACTTTCTTGCGATTCCGGGCGCGTTCGGCGCGCACAACTGGCCGCCGATGGCATACAGCCCGGACACCGGCCTGGTGTACATCCCGGCGCAGCAGGGTTCGTTCGGCTACAAGCACGACCCGGACTTCAAGTACAACCCGCTCAACGGCGCCTGGAACCTGGCCAACATTTCCGGGCACCCGACGCTGGCGCCGCGCGATGAGGCCGACCGCCTGAGCGTCACCCAGAGCTTCCGCGGCGACCTGATCGCCTGGGACCCGCAGGCGCAGAAGGAAGTCTGGCGGGTGCCGTATCCCTCCATCGGCGCGGGCGGCACGCTCGCCACGGCCGGCAACCTGGTGTTCCAGGGCACGCCGGACGGCATCTTCCATGCCTACGAGGCCGATACCGGCAAGGAAGTGTGGAGCTACGACGGCCGCATCGGCATCATCGCCGGCGCGATGAGCTACGAGATCGACGGCACCCAGTACGTTGCCGTGCTGTCCGGCCTGGGCGGTTCGGCCGGCCTGCAGATCCCGCACATGAAGAATCCCCGCGCGGGTATCGGACGGGTGCTGGTGTTCAAGCTCGACGGCAGCGGCGCCCTGCCGCCCTACGAGCGCGCGCACCGGCCGGCACAGGTGCCGGCGGAGACCTTCCCGCCCGAGATGGTCGCCCGGGGCGCGGCCTTCTACGGTAACTGCGTGGCCTGCCACGGCTACGGCACCTACACCAATGACGAGGTCGTGCCCGACCTGCGCCGCTCGCCGCTGCTGCTGGACAAGGCGTCGTTCGCGGCGGTGGTGTATGACGGCATCCGCGAAAGCCGCGGCATGGTGAGCTTCGCCGACCGCATGAGCCGCGACGACGTGGAGGCGCTGCGCGCCTGGCTGGTTGACCGCGCCATCCAGCTCAAGGCGGACGAGGCGGCCGAGCAGGCCGCGCGCGCATCCGGCAATCCGGCCGCCAAAGCCAACCCCTGAACGCATGACCGACTACACAGGCACCGCCTCCGCGTCTTGCGGAGGGGGTGGCTTCCTCACGAGGTGAAAAAATGAACACAGAACGTCAAGAGCGTCCGTCGACCGGGCTGCTGCTGGGGCTGGCCTGCGTGGCCGGCGTTGCCGGAATGCTGGCGGCGGGGGACAGCGAGGCGGCCACCGGCCGCAGCTTCATCGCGCCGCATGAATATGCGCTGCCGTCCAATGTCCCCGATGGATTCGACGTGTTTCTCGTCTATGGCTACCTGGAGCGGGGCGACCAGGCTTTCGATGCCAAGGGCGACAAGCAGCGTTCCGACCGCACGGAGACGATGGTCTCGCTGTTGAAGTATTCGCGCGGCTGGACCCTGGAGAGCGATCCGAACTTCGGCTACGCCTGGGAGCTGATCGTGCCGGTGAGCGGCTCACGCAACCGTACGGCGAGGACCTCGGCGAGCGGGGTGGGCGACCCCATCGTCGCGCCCTACATCTGGTACAAGCTGTCGGAAAAGGTCACCGTCGGCACCGACTTCCTGTTCCAACTCCCGGTCGGCGACAGCGACGTGGGCGGCGGCGACAGCTGGAAGTTCACCAACTCGGTTTTCGTCGACGTGCAACTGGGCAAGTTCAACTACACCGGCGACGTGATCTGGAACTTCCCCGGCACGTCGAACAAGGCGGACGCCAAGGCCGGGAAGTCGTGGTCGACCGAGCACTTGTTCGGCTATCGTGTCTCGCCGCTCGTGGAACCGTATGTGGGCGTCGCCTACGAATACCAGAAGGCGTCGGTGATCAACCCCGCCAACAGCGAGACCGACGTCATGGGTGGGGTGATGTTCCATTTCAAGAAGGGCAGCGCGGCGTTCCACTTGCTGCACACGGTGGATGGCAAGAACCGGCCCGCCGGCAACTCGCTCAATCTGCGGCTGGTGTGGGCGCTCTGACGGCGGGCCGCCGGTCCGACAAGAAGGAAGGAAACTCGAAGGAGACGAAAGCATGAAAAACGATCTGAATCCCGCGCTGGCCGCCCAGGCCGGCAGCGCCCGGCATTACGCGATGCTGATCGACGGCGAGCTGGTTGCCGGCGCGACGACGATCCCGGTCATCGATCCGGCGACCGAAGAGGTCTTTGCCCATGCCCCGGCGGCCGACGTGAGCCAGCTCGAAAAGGCGGTCGCGGCGGCCAAGGCGGCGTTCGGCGCGTGGAAGGACGTGGCGCCTGCCGAGCGCGCCGCGCTGGTGCATCGCATCGCCGACGCCATCGAGGCGCGGCGCGAGGAGATCGCGCGGATCATCACGCTGGAAGTCGGCAAGCCGATCGCGGCTGCCCGCGCGGACGTGGATCTGTCGCTGATGTGGGCGCGCCAGGTGGCGGCTGTGGAACTGAAGCCGGAGGTGCTGCAGGACGATGAACAGGCCTACGTCGAGGTCCGCTACAAGCCGATCGGCGTCGTGGCGGCCATCATCCCGTGGAACTTCCCGTTCTTCCAGACCGTGTACAAGCTGGTGCCGGCCCTGCTGACCGGCAACACCGTCGTCGTCAAGCCGGCGCCGACCAGCCCGTTGAACGCGATGCTGCTGGGCGAGATCCTGCACGGCATCCTGCCGCCGGGCGTGGTCAATGTCGTCGGTGATGACGGCAGCCTCGGTCCGCGCCTGTCGAGCCACCCCGACATCGGCAAGGTGTCGTTCACCGGGTCGACGGCGGCCGGGCGGCAGGTGATGGCCAGCGGTGCGCCGACGCTCAAGCGCATCGTGCTGGAACTCGGCGGCAACGATGCCGCGATCGTGCTCGACGATGCCGACGTCGATTCGGCGGCCCGGGGCATCTTTACCTGGGCCTTCATGAATTCGGGGCAGGTCTGCATCAACATCAAGCGCATCTACGTGCCGGATGCGTTGTACGACCGCTTCTGCGACGTGTTCGCGAAACTCGCCAGGTCGGCGGTCGTGGGCCACGGGCTGGACGAGAAGACCGAGTACGGCCCGATCCAGAACCGGCGCCAGTACGAAGCGGTCCTGCGCTCGCTCGACGTCGCCCGGCGCGACGGCACGGTGATCGCGGGCGGCGAGCCGGCGCAGGGCAAAGGCTATTTCGTGCCGCCGACGGTGGTGCGGGACATCGATGAATCGAGCCTACTGGTCAGCGAAGAGACCTTCGGCCCGATCCGCTCGATCCTGAGGTATTCGTCGATCGACGAAGCGGTACGCCGCGCCAACGATACGCAGTACGGGCTGGGCGGCTCGGTGTGGGGCAAGGACATCGAGCACGCGGCACGGATCGCCGCACGGCTGGAAAGCGGCACGACGTGGGTGAACACCCACTTCGCGCTGGCGCCGAATGTCCCGTTCGGCGGACGCAAGCAGTCGGGACTGGGGGTCGAATTTGGCCTCGAAGGCATCCACGAGTTCACCGACCGCCACGTCATCCACGTCGCGCGGGGGTGACGGCACCGGGCGGCGCGGATACCGTCCGTGCCGCCCGGCCGCCTTACAGGCAGGCCTTCATGCTCTCGATGAACAGCGGGTCCTGCAGGTAGCCGACGTTCAAGCGGGTCCAGGGCGACTTCGAGCGGGGGTTCAGCATGAAGATCGAGCCGGGGGCGAGAACGACCCCCTTGGGCAACAGGCGCAGCGTCAAGGCGTTCATGTCTTCGATGCCCGGGAAGCGCGCCCACAGATAGAGCGTCTGTTCGGGCTCGCAGAACAGTTCGGCGCCGAGATCCTTCAGTATCCGGATTCCGTCCCGGGTGGCGCTGCGGGCATGTTCCTGGAGGCGGACGACGTGGCGCAGGAAATGCCCCTCGCTGAGCATCACGTCGAGAATCCGTTCGCTGTATTCGCAGCCGCTGACATGCAGCAGCATCTTGATGTCGGCCAGTTCCTCGATCCGGTTGACGTCGCCGGCGATGAAGCCGGCGCGCAATGATGCGGAAAGCGATTTGGAGAAACTGCCGACGTAAAGCGTATTCCTGAGATTGTCCACCGCTGATATCTTCGGGGCGGAATTGATCTTGATGTCGGCGACGGCATCGTCTTCGACGACCAGCAGGTTGTACATGGCGGCGAGTTTCGCGATTCGCCGTGCCTTTTCTTCGCTGATGTCCGAGCCGGTGGGGTTCTGCCCCGACGACTGGACGAAGAAAAGGCGGGCGCGTTCGGTACGCAGCTTGTGCTCGAGCATTTCGACGTCCGGGCCGTCGGCAAGGCGCGGAATGGCGATCATCCGTGCGCCCTGCAACTGGAGCTTGCCGAATAGCGGGTAATAGCCGGGCTCTTCGACGAAAACCGGATCGCCGGCCGATACATAGCGCCGAATGATCAGGTCGAGCCCGTGGTTGCCGCCGTGCGTCGTCATGATCTGGCGTTCGGATGCGCCGATCGAATGGGCGGCCAGCTTGCGGTTGATGTGGGAGCGCAGGTTCGGATTGCCGTAGCGGCTGCCGTAGCGGAACAACCCGGCGATGCCGTTGCGCGTGATCTGGCGGTGGAACTTGTCGATGCGCATCTCCGACAGCCAGTGCGGCGGCGGCAAGGCGATGCTGAGGTTCGATTCGCCCGGGGCCTGCAGCAATTGCTGGCGCATAAGCCAGATGGTGTCGATGGCCCGCTGGTACGCCTGCGGCGACGCTTCGTCGCCATCGTGGGCCTGTCTGGGGCTGCCGATCACGAAAAAGCCCTTGCCCCGGTGGGCCTGGACCAATTGCCACTGCGTCAGCAGCTCGAATGCGGCGATGACCGTATTCAGCGAATGCGAATAGAGCCGCGCGTAGATCCGCAGCGACGGCAGCTTGTCGCCTTTCTTGAGCGAGCCGGACAGGATCTGCTTCGAAATGTCCTGGGCGATCTTCTCCGCGGCGTTCTTCTGTTTCATGGCGTCATTGGGTGGGGGTGGCGTGGGTAACTGTTTCCCGCGACTGTATCTTCCTTGGCCGTGGGCTTCTTGCTAGCGTGATTCATTGTCTGGCGGCGTGGAAAGATTCATTTTTCGGGCTATTGCCGTTGAATCTTTCCGCCTATTCTTATTGGCGCCTTGCCGCGCCTATCTTACTGCGTGGAGATGAAATGGAGAAACTCGCAAGCAGCGAGGCGGACGATTCCATTGACAAGCGTGCGATGTCGGCGCGGGTGATTCCCGCCCGCTACAACATGGGTTTCGACGCATGCACGAAGTGGGCGGCCGGCCCGGATCGCCTGGCACTGGTGCACGACGATGGAAAGACCATCGAGCGCTATTCATTCCAGGACATCGAGGCGCTATCCAATCAGACGGCGAACCTGCTGCGCGATGCCGGCGTCACCGTCGGGACCCGGGTGGCCTTGATGGTGCCGCAGCGCCCCGAGACGGCCTATTGCCACGTCGCCATCTACAAGTCGGCAGCCATCGCGGTGCCGCTGTTTCCGCTGTTCGGCGAGGAAGCGATCGAACACCGCTTGTCCGACAGCGAGGCCGAAGTGTTCATCGGCGACCGCCAGTCGATCGCCAAGCTGAACCGGGTCCGTGCCCGGCTGCCACATCTCGAGCGCGTGTTCTGTGTCGATGGCGCCGCCGAGGGCGCCGAGGACTTCCACGCGCTTCGGCGCAGCGCCGCGGCGCATGCGCCGATTGCCGACACGTCCGCGGACGATCCGGCACTGATCATCTACACCTCCGGCACGACCGGAAAATCGAAGGGCGCGCTGCACGCGCAGCGCGTGCTGCTGGGGCATCTCCCCGGCGTCGAGATGTCGCACGACGGTCTCGGCCAGCCCGGCGACCTGATGTGGACGCCGGCCGACTGGTCGTGGATCGGCGGGCTGCTGGATGTGCTGATGCCCGCCTGGCACCACGGCATTCCCGTGCTTGCGCGCCGTTTCGAGAAGTTCGACGCCGCCGAGGCGATGGCATTGATGGCCCGCCACGGCGTGCGCAACGCCATGCTGCCGCCGACCGCACTGAAGCTCCTGCGTGCCGGCACGCGCGGCGATCATGACTACGGCCTGGCGCTGCGCTCGGTCGCGAGCGGCGGGGAAAGCCTGGGCACCGAACTGCTCGACTGGGGGCGCGCCGTCCTCGGCGTGAACATCAACGAATTCTATGGACAGACTGAATGCAACATGGTGGTGTCGTCGAGCAGCCGCCTGTTTCCGGCCAAACCCGGCTGGATGGGCAAGGCGGTGCCGGGGCACGACGTGCGCATCGTCGATGCGTGCGGGGCGGTGAAGCCGATCGGTGAAGCCGGGCTGATCGGCGTCCGCCAGCCGAACCCGGTGTCCTTCCTCGGTTACTGGAACAACCCGGCGGCGACCCGCGACAAGTTCGCCGGCGACTTCCTGCTGACGGGCGACCAGGGCGAGATGGACGCCGACGGCTTCATCCGCTTCATCGGGCGCGACGACGACATCATCACCAGCGCCGGCTACCGGATTGGCCCGGGACCGATCGAGGATTGCCTGCTCGGCCACCCGGCGGTACGGCAGGCCGCAGTGATCGGCATTCCCGATCCCGAGCGGACCGAACTGGTGAAGGCCTTCGTCGTCCTCAACGACGGGTTCGCCGGCGGCGACGAACTGACCCGGCAGTTGAAGGAGCACGTCCGCTCGCGGCTCGCCGGACACGAGTACCCGCGCCTGATCGAGTATCTCGACGAGCTGCCGAGCACGACCACCGGCAAGGTGCTGCGCCGCGAGTTGCGGCTTCGGTAAGGCTACGGTGGGGCGACTGGTGGTGTGATTTCACCGGTGACGCGATCGGCCGCACTCGCCCAGCCCGATGTTCTGCAGCACCTGATCCAGCGTTGCTCCCGTGCTTGTCAGGGAAATACCGTATCAGCACAAGAGGGTGCATCAATCCCGGACGCTGGTTTGAGAATGCCGTTGCAGGTGCTGGAACAAGGCTTCTTGGCGTTCCAGACCCGTCTCCGGGCTAGCTCCAATACCGTTCAGATAAGCGCGGCTTGTTTCTGTAGGAGCGGCGCCAGCCGCGCGAACACGGCCTGATTCGCGGCTAAAGCCGCCCTTACCGTGACGAGGCGCGCGTTGACTGAACCGCATTGGGGCCAGTTCCCTATGTTTCCAAGGTGGCTTCTGGGGTGATTCCACCGCCAAATGGGGTAGTCGTGGGTTCGGAATGGGGTAGTTCCACGGAAAACTACCCCATTGGCGCTGCCCGCCGTGCTGTTCAGCCAGCCGAGTGCTACCCGGCTGTCACTGGGGCAGGAGAAAGTCAGACGTTGAACAAGAAATTCAGCACGTCCCCATCTTTGACCACGTACTCCTTCCCTTCCGCGCGCATCTTGCCGGCTTCCTTGGCGCCGGCTTCGCCCTTGTACTGGATGAAATCCTCGAAGGCGATGGTCTGGGCGCGGATGAAGCCGCGTTCGAAGTCGGTGTGGATGACGCCGGCGGCCTGGGGGGCAGTGTCGCCGGCATGGATGGTCCAGGCGCGCACTTCCTTCACGCCGGCGGTGAAATAGGTCTGCAGGCCGAGCAGCGTGTAGCCGGCGCGGATCAGGCGGTCGAGGCCGGGTTCTTCGAGGCCCATGGTCTCGAGGAATTCTTTCTTGTCGCCATCGTCGAGGTCGGCGATTTCGGCTTCGATGGCGGCGCACAGCGCGACCACCTGGGCGCCTTCGGCGGCGGCGTGGGCGCGCACGGCGTCCAGATGCGGGTTGCCCTCGAAGCCGTCCTCGGAGACGTTGGCGGCGTACAGCACCGGCTTGGCGGTGATCAGGCAGAAGGGCTTGAGGCTGGCCCACTCTTCCTTGGCGAGATCGAGCGCGCGCACCGGCTTGCCGGCATCGAGCTGGGCGAAGCTCTTTTCCAGCACCGCGACCAGAGCCTTGGCTTCCTTGTCGCCCGAGGCGGCGGGGCGCTTGTAGCGGGCGACGGCCTTTTCGACGGTGGCGAGGTCGGCCAGCGCGAGTTCGGTGTCGATGACTTCGATGTCGCGGATCGGGTCGACGCTGCCCGAGACGTGGATCACGTTGTCGTCGGCGAAGCAGCGCACCACGTGCACGATGGCGTCGGTTTCGCGGATGTTGGCCAGGAACTGGTTGCCCAGGCCTTCTCCCTTGGAGGCGCCCGCCACCAGGCCGGCGATGTCGACGAATTCGACGATGGCCGGCTGCACCCGCTGCGGCTTGACGATTTCGGACAACTGGACGAGGCGCGGATCGGGCACTTCGACGATGCCGACGTTGGGCTCGATGGTGCAGAAGGGGTAGTTCTCGGCCTGGATGCCGGCCTTGGTGAGGGCGTTGAAGAGGGTCGACTTGCCGACGTTGGGCAGTCCGACGATTCCGCATTTCAGGCTCATGTGAATCCTTGTCGTTCCGGGGCAGGCATCGCGTGAGCGGGCTATTGCCTTGATCCGGTGTGGAAAACCACGAATTGTACCGCGATGGGGGAGGGCATCCAAAGCCGGGCGATGGCTACAAAACGGCCGGGCTGCGCCTACAATGTCTGGCTTGCATTGCCACAAAACAAATCATGGAGGAGCGGAGATGGTGAGCAAATGGATCGAGGCGATCGATGCGCGCAGCGCGGGCGCGCTGACGTCGGGGGCCTTGCAGCCGGTGCAGGCGGAGCAGACCGAGATGGAAGACGGCGGCATGCGCTTCATCGTGCGCTGGGTGTCGTCGCTGGCGGTGAAGGATGCCGCCAAGGCTGCCGGAGCGTCCCAGGTGGCGATTCCGGGCGGGCCGCGCGACCCGAACTTCAATCCCTTCCTGAATCCCGATCCGGAACTGACCGTCGGCCCGCTCGGCGACGAGCACGTCGTGATCCTGAACAAGTTCCCGCTGAGCGAGCGCCACTTGGTGCTGGCGCGGCGCGCGTTCGAGGAGCAGTTGCTGCCGCTGGCGCGCGGCGATTTCGCCGCGCTGGCCACGATCATGGCCGAGGCCGGCGGGATCGGGCTGTACAACGGTGGCGCCGCGGCGGGCGCGAGCCAGCGCCACAAGCATGTGCAGTGGATGCCGCCGGCCGAGGGCAATGCCAGTCTGCGCCTCTTCGCGCCTGGCCTCCCGGCCGGACTGCCCGAGCAGGGTGTGGCCCAGCACCCGGCGCTGCCGATGAAGCATTGCTTCGTGCGCGTGTGCTGCGGCGAGGGCGTTCCGGTGGAAGTGGCGGCGGACAGCCTGCATGCGGCCTACCGCCTGGCCTGCGAGACGCTGGACCTGCAGCCGGGGGCGGACGGCTTGCTGCCGCCGTGCAACCTGCTGGCGAGCGACGGCTGGCTGCTGATGCTGCCGCGCAGCGAGGAGTGCTTCGAGGGCATTTCGATGAGTGCGGTGTGCTTCGGCGGCACCTTGTATATCCGCCAGCCGGAGCAGATCGAGTCGATCCGGCGGGTGGGGCCGCTGAAGGCGTTGGCTGCGGTCGGGTATTGATGCCGGGGCGGCCCCGCCCGTTTCGTAGGAGCTTCAGCCGCGAAAACAACGTATGGGCAACAATCAGGCCCCGTTCGCGGCTGAAGCCGCTTCTACGGGGGCTGCATCTCAGGCGCCGGCGTCGTCCGGTGCCTGGGAAGGCGTCGCCGTCTTGGGGGATTTTGGAGGTTTGGGCGCTTTTGGCGGCGCCGGCCGGGCGTTGAGCCGGGTGGTGGCGGTGTTGAGTTCGCCCTTGGCAAGCAGCGGCCAGGCGGCGAGCGCCTTGTCGATGGACTCGTCGATCAGTTGCTGTTCCTCGCGCCGTGCCGGCTTGAGGACGAAATTCACCACTTCGTTGCGGTCGCCGGGATGGCCGATGCCGATGCGCAGGCGCCAGTAATCATGGGTGCCGAGGTGGGCGGAGGTGTCCTTGAGGCCGTTGTGGCCGCCGAGGCCGCCGCCGAACTTCAGGCGCAACTGGCCGGGGGGGATGTCCAACTCGTCATGGACGACGAGGATTTCCGCGGGTTCGATACGGTAGAAACGCGCGAGGGCGCCGATGGCCTGGCCCGAGCGGTTCATGAAGGTCTGCGGCATCAGCAGCCATGCGCCGGCGTCGCGCGCATTGGCGACCAGGCCGTGGAAGCGGGATTCGTGCGAGAAGCGTACGCCGAGCGTGTCGGCGAGCCGCTCACAAAACCAAAACCCGGCGTTATGCCGGGTTTCAGCGTATTCACCGCCCGGATTGCCGAGACCGACGATGAGGCGCAGGGGGCGCGAAGGCGTTGCGCTCATCGGTATCCGGTCTCCAGCATCCGTGGGGGCGGCAAATCGGGCGTGACGGGGAAGTGGCTCAGGCCGCTTCGCCTTCACCCTCGGCTTCGGCGGCGCCGCGAACCTTCAGCGCGCTGGCGATCACCGGGTCGCCTTCGCCGTGCTGGACCAGTTCGACACCGGCCGGCAGCTTGACCTGGGAGGCGTGCACCGACTGGCCGGCCTCCAGCGCCGACAGGTCGACTTCGACGAATTCCGGCAGGTCCTTCGGCAGGCACTGGATGCCGATTTCGTTGAGGACGTGCGAGATGATGCAGCCGCCCAGCTTCACGGCGGGGCTGACTTCGTCGCCGGAGAAGTGCAGCGGCACCTTCAGATGCATCTTCTGGTCGGCGTCGATGCGCTGGAAGTCGATGTGCAGGACTTGCGGCTTGAAGGCGTGCCACTGGGTGTCGCGCAGGACGGCGGTTTCCTTCTTGCCGTCGACGTCGATGCTCAGCACGGACGAGTGGAACACTTCCTTCTTCAGCAGGTGGTACAGCTCGTTGTGGTCGAGCGAGATCGGCAGGGCTTCGCCGCCGCCGTAGATGATGCCCGGCAGCTGGCCGGCACGACGCAGGCGGCGGCTCGCACCCGTACCTTGGGCGTCACGCTTGGTGGCCTTGAATTGGATTTGCATGTGTTGCTCCTGGTGATGTGTCTTCGCCCGCGACCAGGCGAAAACGTTGAAAACCCGCGCCTTCGTGCGAAGGCGCGGGCGAAAGCTCATTCCATGAACAGCGAGGAGACGGACTCTTCGTTGCTGATGCGCAAAATCGTGTCGGCCAGCAGCGAGGCCACCGAAACCTGGCGGATGCGGGCGCTGGCCCTGGCGTCGTCGCGCAGCGGGATGGTGTCGGTGACGACCAGTTCGTCCAGTGCCGAATCGTTGATGCGCGAGACCGCGGCGCCCGACAGTACGGCGTGCGTGCAATACGACAGCACGCGCTTGGCGCCGTGCTCCTTGAGCGCGGTGGCGGCCTTGCACAGCGTGCCGGCGGTGTCGACGATGTCGTCCATGATCACGCAGGTGCGGCCTTCGACCTCGCCGATGATGTTCATGACTTCGGACACGTTGGCCTTCGGGCGGCGCTTGTCGATGATCGCCAGGTCGCATTCCATGCGCTTGGCGAAGGCGCGGGCGCGCACCACGCCGCCGACGTCGGGCGACACGACCAGCAGGTCGTCGTACTTCTGCTTGTCGAGGTCGTTCAGCAGCACCGGGGCGGCATAGACGTTGTCGACCGGGATGTCGAAGAAACCCTGGATCTGGTCGGCGTGCAGGTCCATCGTCAGCAGGCGCTGGACGCCGGCGGCCTGCAGCATGTTGGCGACGACCTTGGCCGTGATCGGCACGCGCGCGGAACGCGGGCGGCGGTCCTGGCGGGCATAGCCGAAGTAGGGGATGGCGGCGGTGATGCGGCCGGCGGAGGCGCGCTTGAGCGCGTCGACCAGCACCAGCAGCTCCATCAGGTTCTCGTTGGTCGGCGAGCAGGTGGGCTGCAGGACGAAGACGTCCTTGCCGCGCACGTTCTCGAGCAGCTCGATGTTGACTTCGCCATCCGAAAACCGGCCGACGGTGGCCGAACCGAGGGAGATACCCAGACGTCGTGTCACGTCGGCGCCAAGCTTGGGGTTGGCGTTGCTGGTGAAGACCATCAGGCTGCCGTGGGGCATGACCGCTACTCCGATGCCGTAAGAATCTGCGCGTAAAAACGACTCGGGCAGACCCGTGGTCTGCCCGTCGTTGTATGGCTGGGGAGGAAGGATTCGAACCCTCGAATGCCGGAATCAAAATCCGGTGCCTTAACCGACTTGGCGACTCCCCAATAAACCTGTTTCGCTTGCCTTGCGTATCGACCGTGATACAGCCTGTAACGAAGCGGCCGCTATTCTAGCCATTCGTACAGTGGATGGCGAGAGGCGCTTCGCACTTTCCATGCCGACCACCGTTGCGGACAGCTTGCTGCGATGCGTTCCGCGTCCTGCGCCGAAGGGGCTTCGGCAAAGACGCATGCGCCAGATCCTGTCATCCGGGCCGGTGCGTGTTGCATCAGCCAGTCGACCGCGCTTTGCACTTCCGGATACAGCTTGCAGGCCACTGGCTGCAGGTCGTTTCGCGTGGTGCATGCTGCGAAGTCCGCCATTCTGATGGGGGGTGTATCTCTCGTCAAGTCTTTCGCGCAAAAAATTTCAGCGGTGGGGACTGCCACGCCCGGCGAGACAAGCACGTACCAGGCTGGCGCAAGCGCCATCGGCTGCAGTGCCTCGCCCACGCCTTCGGCGAAGGCGTCGCGGCCGAAGATGAAGACGGGGACGTCGGCGCCGAGCTGCAGGCCGAGTGCCTGCAGTTCGGCACGGCCCAGGCCGGTGCCCCACAGGCGGTTGAGCGCGATCAGCGTGGTGGCGGCATCCGAGCTGCCGCCGCCGATGCCGCCGCCCATCGGCAAGACCTTGTGCAGTGCGATGTCGGCGCCGAGGCGGCAGCCGGTGTGTGCCTGCAGCAGGCGAGCGGCGCGCATGACCAGGTCCTGCTCGGCGGGAACGCCGGGAACTTCGGTCGTGCGGTGGATTTCGCCGTCCCCGCGCAGGGTGAAATCGAGCGTGTCGCCCCAGTCGAGCAGGCGGAAGGCCGTCTGCAGCAGGTGGTAGCCGTCGGCGCGGCGGCCGACGACGTGCAGGAACAGGTTGAGCTTGGAGGGAGCCGGGCAGCCAGGCAGGCGTTGCGGGTCGGATGTGTCCGGCGGGGTCAGGGCAGCGTGGTCCATGAATCGATGACGAGGCGAATGCGGGCATCGCCGCGGGAGATGTCGAGGCGTGCCGGCGGCGCGTCGCCGGCGGTGCCGGCGTATTCCGGATATTCGATGCGCCAGCCCTGGTCGATGACGACGGCCGGCCGGCCGGCCGCGTCGAGGTTGCGGATCTCGGCTTCGGCCGCCGGCGCGGCTTGCGCCCAGCGGCTGAGGCGCTCGGCCGGGACCTCGACGCCGAGCACGCGTGGCAGCAGCGCTGCCGCGCTGTCTGCAGTCAGCGACTCGCCCTCGGCAGTCACCAGCCGCGCGCCGAGGGCGTCGGCATCGAGCCGGGCCGCGATCTGCCCGAGCGGGGTGAGTAGCGTGAAACGGTCCGTGCCGCGGTCGTGCGTCCATTCGATGTGGCCGCTGGCGGCCTGATTGCCGTTGCTGGCGGAAATGCGCCCTTGCAGCTCGAATGCGTTCGAGAAGCCGCGAACGGCAATGTCCGCGGGCGCGCTGGCCGGTAGCGGCGCGCAGGCGGACAGGGTGAGTGCCGCTACCGAGAAAGCGGCGGACAGGAGCCGCGGCTGGAGTGCGTTCATTGCCCGCTCAGGCGGCGGACGGTGTCGGCCAGCAGGCTGTTGTCGGGGTGGGCCTGGCGTGCTTCCTCGAAGAGGCGCTTGGCGTCTTCGCGCCGTTCCAGCGTCCAGAGCACTTCGCCGAGGTGGGCGGCGATTTCGGCGTCCTTGCGGATCGTGTAGGCGCGTTCGAGGTGGATCAGCGCCCCGGCCGCGTCGCCGCGGCGGAAGCGTACCCAGCCCATGCTGTCGAGGATGAAGGCGTCGTCGGGCGAGAGTTCGAGCGCGTGCGCGATCAGCGCTTCGGCCTCGTCCAGGCGCAGGCCGCGGTCGGCCAGCGAGTAGCCCAGCGCGTTGCGGGCATGGGCGTGGTCGGGTTTGAGCTCGATCACGCGGCGCAGGCGGGTCTCCATCAGGTCGATCCGGTTCAGGCGCTCGGCGAGCATCGCGGTTTCGTACAGCAGATCGGTGTCGTCCGGGGTGGCGAGCAGGGCCGCGTCCAGTACGGCGAGGGCGTCGCCCGTGCGCTCTGCCTCTCGCAGGATCTGGGCCTCCGCGAGCAGGTAGCGGCGCTTGTCCTCGTCGCTGCCGCTTTGCGCCTTGAGCAGCGCGCGCGCTTCGTCGACCGCGCCCTCGCGCGCCAGGCTCTGCGCGCTGCGGATCATCGCCTCGGCCTGGTGGTGCTCGTCGCTGATTTCGCCGAACCACTTGCGCGCCAGCGCGCCTTCGCCGCGCTGCTCGGCAAGCTGGCCGAGTTGCAGGCGGATCAGGTCGGGCTGCGGGTAGCCGGCTTCGAGGGCGCGCAGGTAGTGCGATTCGGCCGTGGCACCGTCGTCGAGCTGCATCGACAGCAGGCCGATCGCGTAGAGCAGTTCGGCGTCGTCAGGGGTGGCGGCGAGCAGGCGGCTGAATTCGTTGCGTGCATCGGCAAAGCGCTGTGCGCTGACCAGTGCGCGGGCGTAGGCGAGACGCAGCGAGGGGCTGTCGGGGTTGCGCGCGACTTCGGCCTCGAGCTGGCGCACCGCCTCGGCCGATGCGCCGGTGTGCTGAAGGATCTGGGCCTTCAGTTGAATGGCGGGCTCCCAGCCTGGCTTCAGGTGCAGGGCCGCATCGACCGCGCCCAGCGCCTGCATCGGCTCTTCTGCGAGCATGGCCGCCTGCGCGCGCGCGACATGGGCTTCGGGCAGGTCGAGATAGGGGTCGGTCAGCCGCAGCACGATGTGCCGCGCGGCGTCCTTGTCGGGAATCCCCGCGAGCGCCCGGTTCAGGCCGAGCAGGTTCTGCCCGATGCGCTCGTTGGATTGCGCCAGTGCCCGCGCGAGCTGGACCTGCACCTGTTCGAGGTTGCCCGCACCGCGGCCCACGCCGGCGAACACGCGGCGGGCTTCCTCGGAGTCGGGGGCGGTTTCCATCCACAGCCGCGCCGCTTCGCCGGCCATCTGGGGGTTGCGCGAGTACATCGCGATTTCGGTGGCGCGGCGGGCGACGCGCGGGTCGCGTGTGGCGCGTGCCAGATCGACGTAGAGCTGTGCCGACAGCCCGATCTGGCCGCGCGCGCCGGCGATCTCGGCGAGCAGGAGTTGATAGACCGTGCGCGGCGTCAGTTCCTGAGCCGGCAGCGGGCCGCCCACGTCGTCCCTGTCTGCCGCGCCGGCGATGCCGGCGGTGGCGCCCAGGCCGATGGCCAGGCACAGGATGCGGAGGATGCGGGAGGGGCGAGAGTTCATATTGGTGGTCCGGCGGGCTGCAGCGGTTTGCGCAGGGGAAATGGTGCCATGGAAGGCGATGGGATGCATGCGACAAGGCGTCGCCGGCCAGGCTGCGGCCGTACGGCGCCGTCCGAAGCCGGTGCTCCCGCTGCAGGGCGCCGGCACAAGTTGGAGCACTGCTCTAGAATTCGGTTCGCACCATGGTATGCAGATCGACGCCCTGCCCGCAAGACGGGTGGCCGAGGGGCGTCACGACATTGTTTCCCATTCCGATAGCGCCGATGCCCGAACTGCCCGAAGTCGAAACCACCTGCCGTGGCGTACGCCCCCATGTCGAAGGCCGCATGCTGAGCGGCCTGGTCGTGCGCAATGCGCGCCTGCGCCTGCCGGTGCCGCCCGATCTCGCCGACGAGATCGTCGGCCGCAGGCTGTGCGCGGTGTCGCGGCGGGCGAAGTACCTGTTGCTGGATTTCGGCCACGGCACGCTGATCGTGCATCTCGGCATGTCGGGCAGCCTGCGCGTGGTCGCGGCCGATGCGCCGCACGGCGCGCATGACCATGTCGATCTGGTCTTCGGCGCGCAGGCACTGCGCCTGCGGGATCCGCGCCGTTTCGGAATGGTGGTGTGGCAGGCGGGCGACGCCGCGCGGCATCCGCTGCTGGCGCGGCTGGGGCCGGAGCCGCTCGGCGACGCTTTCGACGCCGGCTGGCTGTACAAGATCACGCGCGGCCTGCGGGCGCCGATCAAGCATGTGCTGATGGACAGCCGCCGCGTCGTCGGCGTGGGCAACATCTATGCGTCGGAAAGCCTGTTCCGGGCGCGCATCCATCCGCTGGAGCCTGCCGGAGCGCTCGGCCCGCGGCGCTGTGCGCGCCTGGTGCAGTCGCTGCGCGATACCTTGACCGATTCCATCGCCGCGGGGGGCAGCACACTGCGCGATTTCGTCGGCGGCGATGGCCGTCCTGGGTACTTCCAGCAGCAGTATTTCGTGTATGGCCGCGACGGCGAAGCCTGCCGGCAGTGCGGCGCCGCGGTCGAGAGGATCGTCAGCGGCCAGCGCGCGGCGTATTTCTGCCCGCGCTGCCAGCGCCGCGGCTGAGGCGTGCGCGCTCGTCGGATTGCGTCTGCCGCCGGGCCGGTGCCCACACTTCCCGATGGCAGCTGCGCGCGTTCGCCGTTATGCTGACGCTATGTAAACCGCCTTCGCGGGCGTGCGCCCCCGTCATCCCGATGAGCGACCCGATGACCCAACTGATCGACCAGTTTTCCGCCTACGCCAAATGGCGTGCCTCCGCCGCCGAGTCCGTGACGCGCCTGCGTGCGTGGCTGGCGCGCAACGAAGTCGGCGATGCCCAGTGCGACCTGCGCCTGCACTACCTGCTGGAGCGTCTGCGCGACGACAAGCTCACGGTGGCATTCGTCGCCGAATTCTCGCGGGGCAAATCGGAACTGATCAATGCGATCTTCTTTGCCGATTACGGTGATCGCATCCTGCCCTCCAGCGCGGGGCGCACGACGATGTGCCCGACCGAGCTGCAGTGGAGCAAGGGCGTACAGCCGGAGCTGCGCCTGCTGCCCATCCGCACGCGCGAGCGCCAGGCGCCGGTGAGCGAACTGAAGCGCTATCCCGAGGAATGGCAGGCGGTGTCGCTGCAGAGCCTGGATGTCGCCAGCCTGCAGGCGGCGCTCGCGCGCGTGGGAGAGACCGAGCGCGTGTCGCAGGACGAAGCCGGGCGTCTCGGTTTCGCCATCGACCCCGATGGCGAGGAGGGGCTCAAGCCGGGCGCCGACGGCTTGATCGAGATTCCATGCTGGCGCCACGCACTGATCCAGTTCCCGCATCCGCTGCTCGAACAGGGCCTCGTCGTGCTCGATACCCCGGGGCTGAACGCGATCGGCGCCGAACCCGAACTGACGCTGTCGATGTTGCCGAGCGCGCATGCGGTGCTGTTCATCCTGGCCGCCGACACCGGCGTCACGCAGAGTGACCTCGCCGTGTGGCGCGACTACGTGCAGGGCGGCGGGGCGCGCCAGCGCGGCCGCCTCGTGGTGCTGAACAAGATCGATGGCCTGTGGGACGGCCTGCGCGACGAGACGCAGATCGATGCGGAGATCGACAGGCAGGTGAGGTCGGTAGCGGAAACGCTGGCGATCGAAGGCGATGCCGTGTTCCCCGTCTCGGCGCAAAAAGGCCTGGTGGCGCGCATCACCGGCGACGTGGGCCTGCTCGTGCGCAGCCGCATGCCGGCCCTGGAACAGGCCTTGACCGGCGACCTGCTGCCCGCCAAGCAGGACATCGTGCGCGACGATACCCTGGCCGAGACCGGCGACGTTGTGGCGCAGACGCGCGGGCTGCTCGAAGCGCGCCTGGCGGGCCTGCGCGAGCAACTGCAGGAACTGACCGACCTTCGCGGCAAGAACCAGAGCGTCATCGAATACATGATGCGCAAGATCCGCAGCGAGAAGGACGACTTCGAGCAGGGGCTGCAGAAGTACTACGCGGTGCGTTCCGTGTTCTCGAACCTGACCAACAGCCTGCTCGCCAGCATCGGCATGGATGCGCTGCGCGACGAAACCCGCCGCACGCGCGAGGCGATGCTGGAATCGACCTTCACCAAGGGCCTGCGCGATGCGATGGAAGGTTTCTTCCTGCATCTGCGCGAGAACCTGCAGCGGTCGACGGGGGAAATCGGCGAGATCTCCCGGATGCTCGATGCGATGTACAAGCGCTTCAGCGTCGAACACGGGCTCAAGCTGACGCCGCCCGAAACCTTCTCGACCCTGCGCTATGAAAAGGAGATCGACCGCCTGGAGGCGGCCTTCAACCGCCAGCTCAACACCACGCTGACGCTGGTGACGACGGAAAAGCACGTGCTCACGCAGAAGTTCTTCGAAACCGTCGCCGTGCAGGCGAGGCGCACCTTCGAGGTTGCAAACCGCGATGTCGAGCAGTGGCTGCGCGCGGTGATGTCGCCGCTCGAAACCCAGGTGCGCGAGTACCAGATCCAGCTCAAGCGCCGGCTCGAAAGCGTCAAGCGCATCCACCAGGCGACGGACACGCTGGAAGACCGGGTGGAAGAGCTGAAGCAGGGCGAGGACGGCGTGCTGGTGATGCTGGCGCAGCTCGATGCCCTGCAGCGCGAGATTGCCGACACCCTCGGAGAGGGCGGCCGGCCCGAAGGCGCCGAGGTGCGCGAAGCGGCCTGAGGCCCCTGCCCGCGCCGGAAATGCGCGAGGCCGCCCGCAGCGCAATGCCGCGGGCGGCCTCGCCGTCTGTCGGCAGGCTCAGCCCTGGCCGGTCAGCGTATTGTATTTTTCCATGAGTTGTTCCTTTGTCTCCGGTCGGTCCGGGTCCAGTGGAATACAGTCGACCGGGCAGACCTGCTGGCATTGCGGTTCGTCGAAGTGGCCGACGCACTCGGTGCATTTGTTCGGGTCGATGACGTAGGTTTCGTCGCCCTGGGAGATGGCGCCGTTGGGGCATTCCGGTTCGCAGACGTCGCAGTTGATGCACTCGTCGGTAATCATCAGAGCCATGGTGTTCGCTTCCTTGCTATTGCCTTGATTTCAATTTTTCCTGCAGCCGTGCCAGCACCGAGGGCTGCACGAACTTGCTCACATCGCCGCCGAGGCGGGCGATTTCACGCACCATCGTGGCCGAGATGAACATGTACTCTTCTGCGGGCGTCAGGAATACCGTTTCGACATCCGGGTGAAGCTTGCGGTTCATTCCCGCCATCTGGAATTCGTACTCGAAGTCCGATACCGCGCGCAGTCCGCGCAGGATCACGCGCGCATCCTGCTGCTTGAGGAAGTCCATCAGCAGACAGTCGAAGCCGGTGACCGTGACGTTAGGATAGGCGGCGATCGCCTCGCGTGCGATGTCCACCCGTTCGTCGAGCGAGAAGATCGGTCCCTTGCTGTTGCTGCGTGCAACGGCGACGATGACGCGATCGAACAGCACCGACGCCCGGCGCACGAGATCGGCATGCCCGCGGGTGAAGGGATCGAACGTCCCCGGATAGACCGCCACCGCTTCCTTCATTCCTGGCTCCTGCGCATCAGATGGTAGTGGACCATTCCGGCGCGGCCTTGTTTGACCGTCTGCCAGTCGCCCAGATTCGCCACCGTGGCCTCGGACTCGACGTAGATCCATCCGCCGGGGTTCAACAGACTGTCCAGCCATGGATGTACACGCTCGATCCAGCCCTGCCTGTAGGGCGGGTCGAGAAACACGCCGCCGAACTTCCGCTGCGTGGTTTGCGCGAATCTTACCGCATCGCCGCACACGATCTCTACTTGCGACGCCTGTAGGGTTTTTGCGGACTTGTGCAGTGCATCGGCCGCGCGGGCGTCGCGCTCGACCAGCACGACCGCCCCGGCACCGCGCGAGGCGGCCTCGAAGCCGAGGATGCCGCTGCCGGCGAATAGATCGAGGCAATGCTCGCCATCGAGGTCCTGGCCCAGCCAGTTGAACAGGGTTTCCCGCACGCGATCGGGCGTGGGGCGCAGGCCCCGGGCGTCGGCCACTTCCAGCAGGCGCGAGCGCCATTGCCCGCCGACGATGCGCACACGGCTCATCGGGCGGCTTCTGCGGGGGCGGGCGAAGGCGCGGTCTCGGCCGTGTCGCCGTCGCCGCCGGCGATGACGGTGATGAGCTGGTCGCTGCGGACGCGGCGGGCGAAGGCATCGCGGACCTGGCCGGCGTCGACCGCCGCGACATGCTGCGGATAGCTGTCGAGCCAGTCGAGCGGCAGGCGGTAGAAGCCGATCATCGACACGTAGCCGAGGATCTTGGCGTTCGAGTCCAGGCGCAGGCCGAAACCGTTGATCAGGTTGTCCTTGGCGGCCTGCAATTCCTCCGCGCTGGGGCCTTCGGCGATGAAACCGTCCAGCGTGTCGCGTACCACGCCGAGCGCCTCGTCGGCCTGGTTGCCGCGCGTCTGCAGCCCGATCTGGAACGGGCCGGCCACCTGCTGAGGGGAGAAGTAGCTGTACACGCTGTAGGCGAAGCCACGTTTCTCGCGCACTTCCTTGGTCAGCCGCGACACGAAGCCGCCGCCGCCGAGCACGTAGTTGCCCACCAGCAGCGGGAA
This sequence comes from Thauera linaloolentis 47Lol = DSM 12138, assembly GCF_000310205.1. Taxonomy (GTDB): domain Bacteria; phylum Pseudomonadota; class Gammaproteobacteria; order Burkholderiales; family Rhodocyclaceae; genus Thauera; species Thauera linaloolentis. Next base: position 37,261 of record NZ_AMXE01000020.1, read on the forward strand.
ATAGTCGGCGTCCTCGCGCGCCATGCCGGGCTGGCCGACGAGGATGTGCGCCTGGGCCGAGGGATTGGCGATGCGCAGCACGGCGGCTTGCGTCATCGCCGGCGAGGGCAGTGCCGCCGGGGCCTCGGCGGGCGGCAGGTGTTCGGTCAGGCGGATGGCGATGCGTTCGGCGGTGGCGCGATCGACGTCGCCAACGATGGCGACCGAGGCGCGCTGCGCGCCGAAATGGGTGCGATGGAAGTCGACCAGGTCGTCGCGCGTGATCGACTCCAGCGATTCGGGCGTGACGCTGCCGCCATACGGGTGGCCGGCGTACAGCGCTTCGTTGAAGCGGCGTGCGGCCAGTGTCGCCGGCTTGGTCAGGGCCTCGCGCAGGCCGGCGATGGCGCGCCGGCGTTCGCGTTCGAGGATGTCGGCGGGAAAGCCCGGCTGCGCGAGCAGGCCGGCGCCGAGCTCCACCGCGGCGTCGCGTTCCGGCGCCGAAGACAGGCTGCGGATCGACAGGCTGGCGCGGTCGCTGTCGGTGCCGCCGCCGATCTGAGCGCCGATGTCGGCGATGCGCTCGGCGATCTGCTGTTCGTCCAGTTCGGTGGTGCCGGCATCGAGCAGGCTGCGCGTGAGGCTGGCGAGGCCGGTCTTGCCGGCCGGTTCGTAGGCCGAGCCGGCGGCGAAATCGATCTGGATGTCGACCAGCGGCAGGGCGCGGCTTTCCACGTAGAGCACGCGGGCGCCGGTCGGGGCGGTCCATTGTTCGATCTTCGGGCCGGCCAGCGCGGGGCCGGCGGCGAACTGGGCGAGCAGCGCCAGGCCGGCGACAACGGGGGTGAGGAGGCGGGAGGTCGTGGTCATGTCAGCGGGTTCCGTCGGTTCGCGAGGGCGTTCAGTGGTGCGCCGGGGCGAGGGGCGAGCGCGGGCGCGGCGCCTGGGGCGGCTGGGGGTCGAGGCGGGCGATGTTCAGGCTGTCGTCGGCGAAGTAGCGCCGTGCGACGCCCTGCACTTCTTCCGCCGTGACGCTGCGCAGGCCGTCGAGCAGGCGTTCTTCGTCGCGCCATGACAGGCCGGCGGATTCGAGGTAGCCAATCTCCATCGCCTGCCCCATCAGCGAGTCGCGCTTGTAGACGCGGCTGGCCACGGCCTGGGTCTTGACGCGGGCGAGTTCGGCCTCGCTCACGCCGTCGTCGCGGATGCGCTGCAGTTCGGCGCGCAGCGCGGTTTCGAGTTCATCGACCGAATGGCCGGGGGCGGGAACGCCGTCGAGGTAGAACAGCGCGGGGCCGCGGCCGCTGCCGTCGTAGCCGGCGCCGGCGGAGAGCGCCAGGCCGCTGTCGCGCACCAGGCGGCGGGTGAGGCGGGCGCCGTCGTAGCCGTCGAGCACCGCGGACAGCACTTGCAGCGCGTAGGCGTCGCGGTCCTGCGCCGGGTCGCGCAGCGCGGGCACGTGCCAGGCCATGCTCAGGTAGGGCAGCTCGGCCGGCGCTTTCACCACGGCCTGGCGCGGCCCCTGCTGGGCCGGTTCGGGCGTGATGCGGCGGGCGGGCAGCGTGCGCGCGGCGATCGGGCCGTAATGGCGCTCGGCGTCGCGGAACACGCGGCGGTGATCGACGTCGCCCACCACCACCAGGTAGGCGTTGGCAGGGGTATACCAGCGGCGGTACCAGTCGCGCGCATCGTCGGGCTGCATGGCCTCGAGGTCGGGCATCCAGCCGATCACGGGGCGGCGGTAGGGGTGGGCCTTGAACGCGGTGGCCATCAACTGTTCATAGACCAGCGCGCGCGGCTGGTCGTCGGTGCGCAGGCGGCGCTCCTCCTTGACGACTTCGAGCTCGCGGCGGAAGGCTTCGTCGTCCAGCACCAGGTGCTGCATGCGGTCGGCTTCGAGCGCCATCATCTCGCCCAGCCGGTCCGGCGGAACCTGCTGGAAATAGGCGGTGTAGTCCTTGCCGGTGAAGGCGTTGTCGCGTCCGCCGACGGCGGCCACGCGCTTGTTGAACTCGCCGGGGCCGACGTTCCTGGTGCCCTTGAACATCATGTGCTCGAGCACGTGGGCGACGCCGGACACGCCTTCGGGTTCGTCCATCGAGCCGCTGCGGTACCACACCATGTGCACTGCCGACGGCGCGCGGCGGTCTTCCTTGACGATGACCTTCATGCCGTTGGTGAGCGTGGTTTCGAAGGGGTTGGCGGTCGCGGTGGCCGGCGCGAGCAGCGGGGCCGCGATGGCGCTGCCGAGGAGGAGGGCGCGGGCAAACGTGTGGAGAAACATGGGTATGTCCTGCATCTGTTAGAATTCGCGGCGCTCCGCGAGGGTCGGTGCACCGTGCACCGGTCGGACGGGGAGCCGCATCTTAACGTGATCGGTAGCGGGTGCCCACGGCTGGCGTGGGGCCGCGCCGGCGCGAAACGTCCCCTCTGACCCGAGCGTGTCATGTTTGGTTTCCTGAAGAAGAAGTTCGGCAAGGCCGAGCAGGCCGAGGTTGGCCAGCCCGATGCCGAGGATGTCGCCGAAAAGACCGTATCCGATGCAGCTCCCGCGGCGGCGCAGGGCGTCGCCGTTGAAGAAGCGCCTGCCGCCGGGCTTCAGGCATCCGCGCCGGAGCAGGTCCCGGAGGCTCCAGAGGCTCCAGAGGCCGCTTCGGAGTCCGTCGAGCCCCCCGATCCCGCATCCGTCCCCGCAACTGCCGCGGTTCCGGCTACATCCGGCGACGTGACGCCGGAGGGTTCTTCCGAGACCTCCGGCCGGGCCGAAGCGGCCGGGCCCGCGGACGCCGCCGAGCCCGTCGAATCCATCGAAGCCGTCGTGCCGGTGCCGGCCGAGGCGCCGGCCAGGCGCTCCTGGAGCGATCGCCTCAAGGCCGGCTTGTCGCGAACCCGCCAGCAACTGGGCGGCGGCCTGGCGAGCCTGTTCGGCCGGCGCAAGATCGACGAGGACCTGCTCGAAGAGCTCGAATCCACGTTGTTGATGGCCGATTGCGGCGTCGAGGCCACCCAGCACCTGATCGACGAGCTGCGCCTGCGCTGGAAGCGCGATCGGCTGGAGACGGCCGATCAACTGCAGAAAGCGCTCGCCGACGGGCTGCACGCCATCATCGCGCCGCTCGAACAGCCGCTCGACGCCGCCACCCACCGGCCTTTCGTGATCATGATCGCCGGGGTCAACGGCTCGGGCAAGACGACTTCCATCGGCAAGCTGGCCAAGTATTTCCAGGCGCAGGGCAAGAGCGTGCTGCTGGCGGCGGGCGACACCTTCCGCGCGGCGGCGCGCGAGCAGTTGATGACCTGGGGCGAGCGCAACAATGTCACCGTGGTGGCGCAGGACGGCGGCGATGCCGCGGCCGTCATCTTCGATGCGATCAATGCGGCGCGCGCGCGCAACATCGACGTCGTGCTGGCGGACACCGCCGGCCGCCTGCCGACGCAGCTCCACCTGATGGAAGAAATCGCCAAGGTGCGGCGCGTGATCGCCAAGGCAGATCCGTCCGCTCCGCACGAGGTACTGCTGGTGCTCGATGCCAACATCGGCCAGAACGCGCTGGCGCAGGTGAAGGCCTTCGACAAGGCGATCGGCGTCACCGGCCTGGTCGTGACCAAGCTCGACGGCACCGCCAAGGGCGGCGTGCTGGCGGCGATCGCGCGCCAGTGCCCGAAGCCGCTGCGTTTCATCGGCGTCGGCGAGGGCATCGACGACCTGCAGCCGTTCAAGGCGCGGGAGTTCGTCGATGCGCTGTTCGAGCCCGCCGCGGGCGCAGGCAGGAGCGGGGCAGCTCGCAACGAAGCGGACCCGCGCGCATGATCGTCTTCGAGGACGTGGCCAAACGCTATGCGGGCGGCTACACGGCGCTAGCCGGCGTCAGTTTCGAGATCCGCCATGGCGAGCTGGTGGTGCTGTCGGGCCATTCCGGCGCCGGCAAGAGCACCTTGCTGAAGCTGATTCCCGTCATCGAGCGGCCGAGTGCGGGGCGTGTGCTGATCAATGGCCAGGACGTGTCCCACCTGCCGAAGGCGGCGATCCCCTACCTGCGCCGCAACCTCGGCCTGGTGCTGCAGGAAAGCCGGCTGCTGTTCGACCGCAGCGTGTTCGACAACGTGATGCTGCCGCTGGTGATCACCGGCCATCCGCCGCGCGACGCGGCTAGGCGGGTGGCGGCGGCGCTCGACCGGGTCGGCCTGGACGGGCGCGGCAAGGAGGTGCCGGCCGGGCTGTCGGGCGGCGAGCAGCAGCGGGTGGCGATCGCGCGTGCGATCGTCAATCGGCCGTCCATCCTGATCGCCGACGAGCCGACCGCCCACCTCGATCCGGCCTATGCGGCCGACATCGCCGAGCTGTTCCTGTCCTTCAACGAGGCGGGCGTCACGGTGTTGGTCAGCACCCACGACGCCGCGCTGTTCGCGGCCAGCCGCCCGCGCCGGGTGGTGCTGGCGAAAGGCGTGCTGGCGGAAGATACGCATTCCGCCGGCGGCTGGGCCGCGTACGAGGTGGCGCCATGAGCGCCGTTGCCCGGCCGCCCGAAGGCGGCGCGCTCCTCCCATGGGGAGGTGGTCGCACCAGCGACCGGAGAGTAGTCCGATGAGCAACTGGTTCTATCTGCATGCGCGCGCCATCGCCCATGCGCTGCGCCGCCTGTTCGGCCAGCCCGTCGGCACGCTGCTGTCGGCGCTGGTGGTGGGGATCGCGCTGTCGCTGCCGGGCGGCGGTTATCTGCTGCTGGACAATCTCGCCTCGCTCGCGCGCGGTGTGTCGGGGACGCCGGAGATCAGCGTCTTTCTCGATACGCAGGCGCAGAAGGCCGACGCCGATGCGCTCGAGGCGCGGCTGAAGGCCTTGCCCCAACTTGCCAGCTACCGCTTCGTGGCGCGCGACGAGGCGCTGAAGCAGCTCGCAGCCAGCGGGCTGGGCGATGTGCTGGGAGGGCTAGGCGACAATCCGCTGCCCGACGCTTTCGTGCTGACGCCGCGTGGCGAAGACCCCGAACTGTTCGAACGCATGGCGGCGGACATCGGCACCTGGCCGCGAGTGGCCCATGTGCAGCTCGATTCGGCCTGGGTCGCGCGCCTGCACGCCCTGCTGGAACTGGGGCGCCTGGCCGTGCTGATGCTGGCGGGGCTGCTGGGCTTCGCGCTCGTCATCGTCACGTTCAACACCATCCGCCTGCAGATCCTGACCCAGCGCCAGGAAATCGAGGTGAGCCGCCTGCTCGGCGCGACCGACCCTTTCATCCGCAGGCCGTTTTACTGGTTCGGCGGGTTGCAAGGCGCGCTCGGCGGCCTGGTGGCGCTGGGCACGGTGTGGGCGGGTGTGCAGGCGCTGGGGCAGCCGGTTGCCCGCCTAGCGGAAACCTACGGCGCCGTGTTCGTGCTCGGCGGCCCGGACTGGCGTGCGTCGGCCGCGATCGTCGCGTTCGCGGCCTTCCTCGGCTGGCTCGGCGCCGTCATCTCGGTACGCCGGCATCTCGCCGGCGCTTGATTTTTCGGCCGTTCATCCCCAGATTAAATGAATCGCCGGTCAGGGCAGCTTGCCAGCCGCATGCCGGTGCATGATGGGGGGCAGCCGTTTCTTGGTGACCTCCTGATAGCAACATTCAATCGATAGTATCTCGATTATCAATTAGAGCAATTCATCGAAGCGGTCTAAACTTCGTTCCATCAAGTTTCAACACCCTGTTCCATCAACCCCGCTGGAGGACTACAGATGTCGCTGATCAACACCGAAGTCAAGCCTTTCAAGGCCCAGGCCTACAAGAACGGCAAGTTCATCGAAGTCACCGATGCCGACCTGAAGGGCAAGTGGTCCGTGCTGATCTTCATGCCGGCCGCGTTCACCTTCAACTGCCCGACCGAAATCGAGGATGCGGCCGACCACTACGCCGAGTTCGAGAAGGCTGGCGCCGAGGTCTACATCGTCACCACCGACACCCACTTTTCGCACAAGGTGTGGCACGAAACTTCGCAAGCCGTGGGCAAGGCCAAGTTCGCGCTGGTCGGCGACCCCACCCACCAGCTGACCAACGCTTTCGACGTGCATATCCCGGAAGAAGGCCTGGCGCTGCGCGGCACCTTCGTCATCAACCCGGACGGCATCATCAAGACGATGGAAGTGCATTCCAACGAAATCGCCCGTGACGTGACCGAAACCGTGCGCAAGCTGAAGGCCGCCCAATACACCGCCGCCCACCCGAACGAAGTGTGCCCGGCGAAGTGGAAGGAAGGCGAAAAGACGCTGGCACCGTCGATCGACCTGGTCGGCAAGATCTAAGTCAGCCGCCGCACCGTCCGGGCCTGATCCGGCCCGGGCTGCTCGCTCCGCAGCCGGCCATGTGCCGGCTGTGTCGTATCAGGACCACCGTAAACCGCGGTGGCCGTATTTTTGAAGGAAGAAGCCATCATGCTGGACGCCAACATCAAGACGCAATTGAAAGCCTATCTGGAAAGGGTGACGCAGCCGATCGAGATCGTGGCGTCGCTGGACGATGGCGAAAAGTCGCGTGAAATGCAGGAACTGCTCAAGGATGTCGCCGAGCAGTCCAACCTGATCACCCTGATCGAGCGGCGCGACGACGACGAACGCAAACCTTCCTTCTCGGTCGGCCCCAGGGGCGGGGAGGCACGCGTGCGCTTCGCCGGCCTGCCGATGGGCCATGAATTCACCTCGCTGATCCTCGCCCTGCTGCAATCCGCGGGCTATCCGCCCAAGGTCGAGGCCGACGTGATCGAGCAGATCAAGGCGCTCGAAGGCGAGTTCGATTTCGAGACCTACATCTCGCTGTCCTGCCACAACTGCCCGGACGTGGTGCAGGCGCTGAACCTGCTGGCGATCCTCAATCCCAACATCCGCCATACCATGATCGACGGCGCGCTGTTCCAGGACGAAGTGGAAAAGCGCCAGATCATGGCCGTGCCCACGGTGTACCTGAACGGCCAGGAATTCGGCGCGGGCCGCATGGAGCTGGGTGAAATCCTCGCCAAGATCGACACCGGCGCCGCGGCGCGCGAGGCGAAGAAGCTATCGGCCAAGGCGCCGTTCGACGTGCTGATCGTCGGCGGCGGCCCGGCCGGTGCGGCGGCGGCGATCTATGCCGCACGCAAGGGCATCCGCACCGGCATCGTCGCCGAGCGCTTCGGCGGCCAGGTCATGGACACGCTGGCGATCGAGAATTTCATCTCGGTGAAGGAAACCGAGGGGCCGAAGCTGGTGATGGCGCTCGAAGAGCACGTCAAGCAGTACGAGGTCGACGTCATGAATCTGCAGCGCGCGGCCAGGCTCGTGCCGGGCAGCGCGGACGGCGGCACGCTGGCCGAGGTTCAGCTCGAGAACGGCGCGGCGCTGCAGGCCAAGACCGTGATCGTCGCTACCGGCGCGCGTTGGCGCGAGATGAACGTGCCCGGCGAGCAGGAATTCCGCGGCAAGGGCGTGGCCTATTGCCCGCACTGCGACGGCCCGCTGTTCAAGGGCAAGCGCGTGGCGGTCATCGGCGGCGGCAACTCGGGCGTCGAGGCAGCGATCGACCTGGCCGGCATCGTCGGCCACGTCACCTTGCTGGAGTTCGCCGATGAGCTGCGGGCCGACGCCGTGCTGCAGAAGAAGCTCTACAGCCTGTCCAACGTCAAGGTGGTCAAGAGCGCGCAGACCACCGAGGTCACCGGCGCCGACAAGGTCAACGGCCTGGTGTACAAGGATCGCGCCTCGGGCGAGCCGCATCGCATCGAGCTGGAAGGCGTCTTCGTGCAGATCGGCCTGCTGCCCAACACGGACTTCCTGAAGGGCACGGTCGAACTGAGCCGTTTCGGCGAGATCGTCGTCGATGCCAAGGGCCAGACCTCGGTGCCGGGCGTGTTCGCGGCGGGTGACTGCACGACCGTGCCTTACAAGCAGATCATCATCGCCATGGGTGAAGGCTCCAAGGCGGCGCTGTCGGCCTTCGATCACCTGATCCGCAGCAGCGCGCCGGCCTGATCCCGTTCTCCGTGCTGTCGTAGAATGCCCCGCCTGGTGCGGGGCATTCTGCTTTGCGGGGCACTTGCGCAAGCGTCCGCTGTCAGAGTCCGCGATTTGCCTTTTCGGGCCCGCCTGCCCATTCCTGACGGAGTATCCCCTTGCTTTTCAACTGGTTCGAGCGCCGTGTCGACCCCTATCCGGAGATGCCGCCACGGCCCGCGCCGAAGCGCTTCTTCGCCTTCCTGTGGGCCGGAACGGAGGGCATGCGCCCCTTCATCCTGGGCATGATGCTGCTGACGGCGACCATCGGCGCCTTCGAGGCCTTGCTGTTCGCAATGCTGGGCAAGGTCGTGGACTGGCTGGCGGCGGTCGAGCCGGCGCGGCTATGGGCCGACGAGGGCGGCAAGCTGCTGTTGCTGGCGGCGATCGTGCTCGGCAGCATCGTGCTGGTGGCGGTGCAGACCCTGCTCAAGCATCAGGCGCTGGCGGGCAATTTCCCGATGCGCCTGCGCTGGAAATTCCACAGCCTGATGCTCGGCCAGAGCATGAGCTTCTATCAGGACGAGTTCGCCGGCCGCGTGTCGGCCAAGGTCATGCAGACCGCGCTCGCGGTGCGCGACACCTGCCTGATCATGACCGACATCCTGGTCTTCGTCGTCATCTACTTCGTCACCCTGACCGCCGTGGTGGCGAGCTTCGACCTGTGGATGCTGCTGCCTTTCCTTGGCTGGCTGGGGCTGTACGCGGTGTCGCTGCGCTGGTTCGTGCCGCGCCTGTCGAAGGTGGCGCGCACGCAGGCGGATGCGCGCTCGCTGATGACCGGCCGCATCACCGATGCCTATACCAACATCGCCACGGTGAAGCTGTTCTCCCACGCCGGCCGTGAGGCCGGCTACGCGCGCGGCGCGATGCAGGAGTTCCTGCACACCGTGCATGCGCAGATGCGGCTGGTGAGCTGCATCGAGATCGTCAACCACAGCCTGTCGATGCTGCTGATCCTGTCGACCGGCGGCATGGCGCTGTGGCTGTGGAGCCAGGGCGAAATCGGCGTCGGCGCGGTGGCGGCGGCCACGGCGATGGCATTGCGCCTGAACGGCATGTCGCACTGGGTGATGTGGGAAATGGCGTCGCTGTTCGAGAACGTCGGCACGGTGCAGGACGGCATCAACACCCTGTCGCGCCCGCATGCCGTCGTCGACCGCCCGGATGCCAGGCCGCTGGTGGTGGACAGGGGCGAGATCCGCTTCGAGCAACTGGGTTTCGCCTACGGCGCCAAGGAGCCGGATGCAGGGCGCGTCATCGACGGGCTTTCGCTGACGATCCGCCCCGGCGAGAAGATCGGCGTGGTCGGGCGCTCGGGCGCCGGCAAGTCGACGCTGGTGAACCTGCTGCTGCGTTTCTATGATGTCGAGCAGGGCCGCATCCTGATCGACGGGCAGGACATCGCCACGGTGACGCAGGATAGTCTGCGCGCGCAGATCGGCATGGTGACGCAGGACACCTCGCTGCTGCACCGCTCGGTGCGCGACAACATCCTGTACGGCCGCCCGGACGCCGGCGAAGACGACATGGTTTCGGCGGCGCGGCGCGCCGAGGCGCATGCGTTCATCCTAGGTCTCACCGACCCGAAGGGACGCAGCGGCTATGATGCCCATGTCGGCGAGCGCGGCGTGAAGCTGTCCGGCGGCCAGCGCCAGCGCATCGCCATCGCGCGGGTGATGCTCAAGGACGCGCCCATCCTGCTGCTCGACGAGGCGACCAGCGCGCTCGACTCCGAAGTCGAGGCAGCCATCCAGGCCAGCCTCTACCGCCTAATGGAGGGCAAGACCGTGGTGGCGATCGCCCACCGCTTGTCGACCATCGCCGCGATGGACCGCCTGGTGGTCATGGACCAAGGGCGCATCGTCGAGGAGGGCGACCACCACGGCCTGCTGGCACGCGGTGGGCTGTATGCGCGGCTGTGGGCGCGGCAGAGCGGGGGCTTCATCGGAGAGATGGCCGATGATGACGACGGGGTCGCACGCCTCGACCCGCTGCTGGCCTGAGTGCCTTGCCTGCGGTGGGGATTCCCGCCGCCGCAGGCCCCTCCGCCGGTTCGACTTGCAGGGCGTTCTCCACTAGAGTGGTGGCATGACGTTCGAGCCCTTGCTTGCGGTCGCCCGGGACGATGCCGTCCGGCATCGGCGAGGCCTCGTATTCGTCTATCTGATGGCCTCGCTGATCTTCGGCGGCTTGCTGTGGGCCGAATTGCTGCGTGTCGACGAAGCCTTCATGGCCGCCGCGCGGGAGCGCGGTCAGACCGTGTTCCGCTTGGTCGAAATCACACGCGAGTGGAATACGCACCATGGCGGCGTATACGTCCCGGTGACGGACGAAATGCAGCCGAACCCTTATCTGGTCCATCCGCGGCGCGATCTCATCACCTCGGACGGACGTCCCCTGACGATGGTCAATCCGGCCTTCATGACACGCCAGATCGCGGAGATTTCGGAGCGGACCGATGGCGTGCGCCTGCACATCACCAGCCTGAGGCCGGTCCGTCCGGCCAACCAACCCGACGCGTGGGAGGCCGAGGCACTCGAAGCCTTCGAGAGCGGGGTGCCGGAGCGGCTGGCATTGGTCGATGAAGAGCGCGGCCCGGTCCATCGCTACATGGCGCCCTTGAGGGTGGCCGAGTCCTGCCTGCCATGCCACGCCGGCAACGAGTACCGCGTCGGAGACGTCCATGGAGGCATCTCCGTGACGATGCCGGCTGGGCCCCTGCTCGCATTGCGCGACGCCCAGCGTCAGCGCGTGGCGGGCCTGTTCCTGCTGGCGTTCGTGCTTTCGGCGGGCTCGATCCATTACCTGCTGGCCGCCGCGCGGCGGCACGTGGGTTCGATCGCCCGCATCAATGCGGAGCAGGAGCGCCTCATCGCGCAGCGAACGGGCGAACTGGCGGCGAGCAACGCCGGGCTGGCGCGCGAGATCGCGCAGCGTTTGCGCGACCAGCGCCGGCTTGCCGCCAGCGAGGCGCGCTACCGGGCGGTGTTCGACAGCACGGCCGAGGGCATCATGTTGATCGATGACGAGATGCGCGTGCTGCAGGTGAACCCGGCTTTCACTAGGATCACCGGCTACGAAGAGGACGAGGTGCGCGGCCGCGGGCTGGAACTGCTGGGCGCGGGGCGCCACGACCAGGCCTTCTTCGACGCGATACGGCGCATGCTGGCGGACACGGGCCGCTGGCAGGGCGAGGTCTGGAACCGGCGCAAGAGCGGCGACGCCTACGTGCAATGGATGTCCATCACGCGCGCCAGCCTGCCCGGGGAGGCAGCTGCCTTCGTCGCGACGCTGACCGACATCACCTTGCGCAAGGAGGCCGAGCAGCGCATGCAGTACCGTGCCGACCACGATGCGCTGACGGGCCTGCCCAATCGCGCCCTGTTCCAGGACCGGCTCGACGCCGCGCTGGCGAGCGCGCACCGGAACGGCGGGCAGTTCGCGGTGCTGTTCATCGATCTCGACCGCTTCAAGGCGGTCAATGACAGCCTGGGCCATCCGGCGGGCGATGCCTTGCTGGTCGAGGCCGGCGCGCGGATCCTGGGCTGTGTCCGCGAATCCGATACGGTGGCGCGCTTCGGCGGGGACGAGTTCGCGGCGATCCTGCCCGACGCAGGCGGCGTCGAGGATGCCCGGGAGGTGGCGCAGCGCATTTGCGCCGCGCTGGCAGAGCCGTTCATGCTGCAGCAGGGCCGGGCACAGGTGGCCGGTTCGGTGGGCATCGCGCTGTCGCCGATGCACGGCAGCGACCGCGCCGGGCTCGAGAGCCGCGCCGATCAGGCGCTCTACGCGGCCAAGCGCGCCGGAGGCGGCCGCTGGTGCGTGTATGCGGGCGCGGTCCAGGCCGGCGGGGCCTGAGCACGCGCTGGCCCGCCGGGCTCAGGCCCCGGCGAGGCGTGCCGCGAGCG
>NZ_AMXE01000021.1 GCF_000310205.1 Thauera linaloolentis 47Lol = DSM 12138
CGCGCACCTCGGCCACGCGCGCGCCGCGTTCGCCCGGCCGCAGCGTCGGGCCGGCGGCCACCTTGGGCCAGTCGCCCGCCTCCGCGGCAACGCGGTACTGCTTCAGCGCGAGCTGCAACTGCCGGTACAGGTCCACGTCCGGCGCCTGCGCCTGCACGGCCGCCGCCAGGCCCGGCCCGACGGTCTGGCCGTCGTCCAGCAACTGCGCGAGCCGTCCGGCCTGTTCCACGGCCGTGGCCGGCATCGAGAAATTCCAGTCCCGGTACAGGCGGCGCGGGTCCACCTTGCCGTGGCGCAACTGCTGCGCCAGACGTGCCAGCATGTCGGTGAACAGCAGTTCGCGCTCGGCCACGCGCTCGACCGGCAGGCCCGCCCGCGCCTCCAGCGCTTGGGCACGCAGCGCCTCCAGCGCGAAGTCCGCCGAATCGAGGCCATGGTCGCCCGCCGAAGCCACCGCCTCGAGCAGTCCGTCCAACTGCTCCGCCCGCGTCCATGCAGGGCGGAAGTCCCGCAGCCGGTAGAACAGCAAGGTGGCATCGTCGGCGGTACGCATCGACGTGGCCAGGCGGCTCTCAATCAGGCCCGGCAAGGCGTCCACGACGCCTCCGCCCACCGCGCCCATTCCGCCCTCAGGCTCGGCGCCGAGCGCCAGGGCCAGCGGCGGACAGGCCGCTGCCGCGAGCATCAGGACGGCCCCGGCCGTTACAACTGATTTGCGCAAATCGATCCCGAGTTCAGGTAGGATGCCGCCTTTAAGTGCTTGTATGGGCTGAAGAATATTCATGATCGTGAGCTCCCGCCACCACGCCGCCGCCCGGCGCCGCCTGTTCCTGAAGGGGCTGTCCGCCCTGCCGCTGGCCCTGCCGTTCGCATCCGCTCATGCGGCCACGGACCGCCATCTGGCCTTCCGCCACACGCATACCGACGAGCACCTCGACGCCTTGTACCGCAACCGCCACGGCTACGTCGAACCCTCGCTGCAGCGCCTGAGCTGGCTGCTTCGTGATTTCCGTACCGGCGAGGCCGCCCGCATGGACCCCCGACTCTACGACATCCTGCACGCGCTGACCGTGACCTGCGGCGGGGGCACCTTCGAAATCATCTCGGGTTACCGCTCGCCCAAAACCAACAGCATGCTGCGCCGCACCGGCAGCGGCGGCGTGGCCAAGCGCAGCCTGCACATGGACGGCAAGGCGCTCGACATCCGCCTGGTCGGCTGCGACACGGCACACCTGCGCGATGCGGCCCTGGCGCTGGGCGCCGGCGGTGTCGGCTATTATCCCGAGTCGGACTTCGTGCACATCGACACCGGGCCGGTCCGCAGCTGGGGCCCGAAGTCCGCCTGAGCCTGCGAAGCCGCCTTCAGCATCTACGACCGGGCGCAATGCGCCCGGTTTCATTTCCGGCCCGTCCGCCGGCTCCGCCTTTCAGTCGAACAGCACCAGCCCCCAGACCACGGCGACGTTGATCAGGGCGATCAGCACTGCGGCGCTGCCGATGTCCTTGGCACGCTTGGCCAGCCGGTGCCGCTCCAGCGAAATGCGGTCCACCGTGGCCTCGATGGCGGAGTTCAACAGTTCGACGATCAGCACCAGCAACACGCTGCCGATCATCAGCGCGCGCTCCAGTGCGCCTTCCCCCAGCCAGACCGCCAGCGGAATCATTAGCAGCGCCAGCAGCATTTCCTGGCGGAACGCGTCCTCATGCCGATAGGCTGCGCGCAGCCCATCGAGTGAATAGTGAAAGGCATTCCATACCCTGCGCAGGCCGGTCTTACCTTTGAACGGGCTTTCCATCGATCACGTCCGAATTGAATGGGGAGGGTTGAATTGGAAGGGGAGCGCGATGATTACACGAAAACCGCCTCTTTCCGATTGCGGTGTCCCCGATTGCACAGCATGCTGGACGCCGTCACACGCCTGTAATAACGTGGGGTATTCATATCGGGCCCGCGCAGGCGCCAGGCAGGACGGCAAAGGCCCCTCTCGCACCCGGATCAGCCATGAAAAACCAGATCGAGGACTCCGGCGGCCGGCACGCGCGGGATGGCGATGCGCCAGCCATCGCCCCTCCACCCGCGGACGACGGCGGCGCACTGCGCCACGAGGCGGCCCACCAGACATCGCGCAACGGTGCGCTCGACTTCCTGCTGCGGCGCATGCGCCACCGCCGCGATTTCCCCGCGCTGTCCGAATCGGTGGCGGCGATCAACCGCATCGCCACCGACGAGGCCGAGACGATCGGCACGCTGTCGAACCTGATCCTGCGCGACTTTTCCCTGACCAACAAACTGCTGCGCCTGGTCAACTCGGCCCATTACCGGCCCGCGGCCGGGGGCCAGGTCAGCACCGTATCGCGCGCCGTGATCGTGCTCGGCTTCGATACCGTGCGCGACATGGCGATCACCATGCTGCTGTTCGAGCACCTGCAGAACGGGCCCCAGGCCAGGCAACTGCGCGAGGCGTTCCTGCACACCTACCTCGCCGGCCTGTTCGCGCGGGGGCTCGCCGCCCGGCTGCGCACGCACGACCTCGAGCAGGCTTTCATCTGCGCGACCTTCCACAACCTGGGGCGGCTGCTGTCGCAGTTCTATTTTGCGGAAGAAAGCGAGGACATCCGCCTGGCGATGAAGCAGTTCGACTGCAGCGAGGACGTCGCCGCGCAGCGGGTACTAGGCGTCAGCTTCGAGGATCTCGGCATCGGCATCGCACGCAGCTGGGGCTTTCCCGCGCTCATCCTCGACAGCATGCGCAGGCCGCCCGAAGGCGCGGTGCGCAAGCCGGCCACCGCGGCGGAGCGCCTGCGCGCGCTGTCCGCCTGCGCCAATGCATGCTGCGACGCCATCACCCGCCTGGTACCCGCCGAGCAGGACCAGGCATTGCAGGCGATTGCCGGCCGCTTCGCCGACGCGGTGCCGCTCGATGCCGACACCGTGCGCGAGCTCATGCAGGCAGCGGTCGGCGAGGCCGAGTCCTTTGCCCAGGCGATCAGGCTCGGCGCGGGCGAGACGGGACTCGGCCGCCAGCTCGCCGCCTGGGCGGCCAGGAACGGGCAGCCCGCCGGCGCACAGGCACCCGGCACTCTGCCGGCCAGCGCCCTGCTCGAACAAGGGCTCATCGGCGAATCCGGGCCGGCCGGGCAAAAGCCCGCCGACGCGCAGGCGGTGCTCAGTTCCGGCATCCAGGACATCAGCAACACGCTGGTCGAGGACTTCAAGCTCAACGACGTGCTGCGCATCATCCTCGAGACGATGTATCGCGCGATGGGCTTCAAGCACGTGCTGCTGTGCATACGCGATGCGCACGGCAACACGATGAGCGGCCGCTTCGGCTTCGGCCCCGGCGCCGCCGAACTGGCAAAGAACATCCGCTTCGGCCTCTCCGCGCAGCCCGACGACGTCTTCGGCGTCGCCGCGGCAAAGGGCGTCGACATCCTGATCTCGGACATCGACGACCCCGGGATCGCCGCCCGCGTGCCCGCCTGGTACCGGAAATCGATGCCTTCGCACACTTTCGTGCTGTTTCCGCTGATGATCAACAATCGCGCCGTGGCGCTGATCTACGCCGACAAGGACAACGCCGGCGAGATCGAGATCGGCGGCCAGGAACTGGCCCTGCTGCGCACGCTGCGCAACCAGGCGGTGCTGGCGATCAGGCAGGCGGGCTGAATCCGTCCCGCGCTCAGGCGGGATCCAGGCGCAGCACCCGCCCATCGCTTTCGTCCAGCAGCCACAAGCGGCCATCCGGCCCCTGGCGCACGTCACGGATACGCTTGCCGATGTCCAGGCGCTCTTCATGCACGACCTTGCCGCCTTCCAGCACCAAGCGTGCCAACAGCTGGAACTTCAGCGCGCCGACGAACAGGTTGCCCTTCCACTGCGGAAACGCGTCGCCGGTGTAGAAGGCCATGCCCGACGGTGCGATCGACGGCGTCCATTGCTTGAGCGGCGGCTCGACGTCGGCTCGGGCCGTGCCTTCGCCGATGCGGGTGCCGATCACGTATTCGCGCCCGAAGGTGATCACCGGCCAGCCGTAGTTGCGTCCCGGCAGCACCCGGTTCAGCTCGTCGCCGCCCTGCGGTCCATGCTCGTGCGCCCACAGCTCGCCGGTCAGCGGATCGAGCGCCGCGCCCTGCACGTTGCGGTGGCCGTAGGACCAGATCTCGGGCTGCGCCTTCGCATCGCCGTCCGCCTGCCGGACGAAGGGATTGTCGCCGGGCACGCTGCCGTCCAGGCCAATGCGCACGATCTTGCCCAGGTGGCTGTCCAGCGCCTGCGCACGGTCGCGCGAATGGAAGCGGTCGCCGAGCGTGACGAAGAGCCGCCCCTCACGGTCGAACACCAGCCGCGAACCCCAGTGGTGGTTGCCCGACGGATCTTCGTTCTGGCTGAAGATCACCGTCACGTCGTCCAGCCTCAGCGCCTCGGCATCCAGGCGCGCACGGGCGACCGCGGTACGCGCACCGGAAGCGGTCGGCTGGGCGAACGAAAACACGATCGTCCGGTCTGTTGCAAAATGCGGGCTCAAGGCCACGTCCAGCAAGCCGCCCTGCCCGCGGGCATGCACCTCCGGAACGCCTGCCAGCGGTTCCGAGACCGTGCCGTCCGCGGCCACCAGGCGCATGCGGCCGGGCCGCTCGGTCAGCAGCAGGCGCCCGTCGGGCAGGAAGGCCATGGCCCACGGCGTATCCAGGCCGCGCGCCACCTCGACCAGCCTGGCCTGGCCGGATTCGGTGCGCAGCACCACGTCCGCCGCGGCCGCAGGCCCCCACACCAACACACCGGTAGCCAGCGCCACCAACGACATCAGACCACGCAATCCTCTCATTCCCCAGCCTCCTTCCGCTCGATGCCAACATGCGCCGCAACGCGCTCCATTCGATCCGAACCCCACCGACCTCCGTCCGACTGCCCATGCCCTCATCCGTTCGCACGACTTGCCGTTTCGCCTTCCTCGCCGCGCTCGTCGCCGCCTTCTATCTCGCCCTGATGCCCGAGCCCGACATCGTCAAGGTCGTGTCGTGGCAGGACAAGATCGAGCACGCGGTACTGTTCGCCGCGCTTGCGCTGCTGGCGGTGGCAGGCTGGCCGCGACATCCGCTGCGGATCGCCGCCGGCCTGCTGCTCTATGGCGCGGCGATGGAAATCGCCCAGAGCCAGACCGGCTACCGCGTCGGCGACCCGTGGGACTGGGTGGCCGACGCGGTCGGCCTGTTCGTGCTGATCCCGGCCGCCATGCTCGGGCGCAGGACGGCCCAAAGCGCCTGACCGGGGCCCTGCCGCTGCCATGAAACGTACTTCGCCACACCTTGCCGCTCGTCAGCCTCCTGGCCAGTTGCTATCATCGCGGCCTTTCCAATCAAGCGTTTGCGTGCCCAGCGCCGACGAGCCGCGCCATGAATCCTCGCCATACCCTTGAACTCCTCGCCCCGGCCAAGACCGCCGATTTCGGCATCGAGGCCATCAACCACGGCGCGGACGCGGTGTACATCGGCGGCCCCGCCTTCGGCGCCCGCTCGGCGGCCGACAACACGGTCGAGGACATCGCGCGCCTGGTTGCGCATGCCCACCGCTACCACGCCGAGGTCTTCGTCGCCACCAACACCATCCTGTTCGACGATGAACTGGAACCGGCGCGCAGGCTGATCCGGCAGCTCTACGATGCGGGCGTGGATGCGCTGATCGTGCAGGACATGGGCCTGCTCGAACTCGACCTGCCGCCCATCCAGCTCCACGCCAGCACGCAGACCGACATCCGCGACGCCAGCAAGGCGCGCTTCCTGCAGGACGTCGGCTTCTCGCAGATCGTGCTGGCGCGCGAACTGTCGCTGGCCGAAGTGCGCAAGATCGCCGCCGCCACCTCCTGTCAGCTCGAATACTTCGTGCACGGCGCGCTATGCGTGGCCTTCTCCGGCCAGTGCTACATCAGCCACGCCCACACCGGCCGCAGCGCCAACCGCGGCGAATGCTCGCAGGCCTGCCGCCTGCCCTACGACCTCAAGGACAAGGACGGCAACACCATCGCCAGCCAGCAGCACATGCTGTCGATGAAGGACAACAACCAGAGCGCCAACCTGCGCGCGCTGGCGGCGGCCGGCGTCAGCTCGTTCAAGATCGAGGGGCGCTACAAGGACCTGTCCTACGTCAAGAACATCACCGCGCACTATCGCATGCTGCTCGACGAGATCATCGAGCACCCGGACGCGGACGGCCCGGCCTACCGCCGCGCCTCCAGCGGGCGCACCACCTTCCTGTTCACCCCGCAGGCCGACAAGACCTTCAACCGCGGCTACACCGACTACTTTGCCAACGAACGCCGGCACGGCATCGAGGCCTTCGAGTCGCCCAAGTTCGTCGGCGAGCCGATCGGCCGGGTGACGAAGATCGACACCAAGGGCCGCAGATTCTTCGACATCGAGCGCAGCGCGCCCATCCACAACGCCGATGGCCTGACCTGGTACGGCCCGAAGGGCGAACTGACCGGCCTGCGCGTCAACCGCTCCGAGCCCGACGGCGGCGGCGAAGGCATCGACCGCGTCTTTCCGTCCGAGGCGCTGCCGCCCGAGCTCGTGCCCGGCACCTCGGTGTTCCGCAACCACGACCATGTGTTCGAACGCGCGCTGGAGAAGAAATCGTCCGAGCGCCGCATCCGCATCGACGCGCACCTGGCCCTGGCCAACGGCGGCGGCTTCGCACTGACGCTCACCGACGAGGACGGCATCAGCGCCTGTGCCACGCTCGCCGCCGCCTTCGAGCCAGCGCAACATGCCGAACGCGCCCAGGCCGCGCTGCGCGAGCACATCGGCAAGCTGGGCAACACCCTCTTCACGCTCGATCACCTCGTGCTCGACCTGCCCGCGCCGCCCTTCCTGCCCTCCGGCCAGCTCAACACGCTGCGCCGCAACGCGGTCGAACGGCTGGAGGCGGCGCGGATCGCCGCCCATGCGCGCCCACCGCGCGCCGCGCCGGTCGAACCGCCGGCGCCCTATCCGCAGGACGCGCTGAGCTACCTGGCCAACGTCCTCAACGACAGGGCACGCGCCTTCTATGCCCGCCACGGCGTGCAGCTCATCGACGCGGCCTTCGAGGAAAACCAGCGCACCGACGAGGTTTCGCTGATGATCACCAAGCACTGCCTGCGCTACAGCTTCAACCTGTGCCCGAAGGAGGTGAAAGGCATCCGCCCCGAACCGATGCAACTGGTCAACGGCAACGAGACGCTGACGCTGCGCTTCGACTGCAAACGCTGCGAAATGCACGTGGTCGGCGCGATGAAGCCGCACATCGCCAGAATGCGCGACACCGTGGCGGTGCAGACGCTGAACTTCTTCCCGAACAGGCCGGCCGCCGCCCGGCCCGCACACGAGACCGCGCACGCGACCCCCTGATGTCCACGCTGCTTCCGCTCAAGACCCTCCTCAGCCATCCCCGCCTCGCCGACGGCCCGCTGGTCGTCGTCGCGCTGTGCGCGGAGTGGTGCGGCACCTGCCGCGAATTCCAGCCGCTTCTGGAACGCATCGCCGCTGCCCATCCGGACATGCTGACGGCTTGGGCGGACATCGAGGACGATGCCGAGATCGTCGGCGACATCGATCTCGACAGCTTCCCCACGCTGGCCATCTTCAGGCATGGCGAAGCGCTGCATTTCGGCCCGACGCTGCCGCTGGAGGCGGTGCTGACGCGCCTGATCGAACGCATCTCGCTCGACGGCGGAACAACGCAGCCCATCCCGGCCGAGGTCGCCGCGCTGGGGCGCTGGCTGGCGGGCTGAGGCTACGCTGCCGCTGCAGTCACGGACCGCAGCATGGCCCTCAATGGCCCAGGAAACGCCTCAAGCGCCCCATTTCTCCCTGGATCGTCGGCAATTGCGCGCGCATCACCGCAGATTCGTTGGCCAGCGCGCGGTCGTCCGCACCGCTGACCTGCATCGCCGTGAAGCTACCGCTGGAGAAAGGCAGCACCAGCTTGTAGTCCTCGCCGAGGAAGGCCAGGCGGTCCCAGTCGCCGGCCAGCAGCAGGCGCTTCGGCTGGGGTTCGAACAGGCTGTGGCCGATGGCGTAGTCGGACGGCGGGTTGGCGACGCCGAGCAAGGGCATGATCGTGGGCAGCAGATCTGCATGGCTGGTGCGGGCATCGACGCGCTGGGGCGCCCGGCCCGGCACCCACAGCAGCAGCGGCACACGCAACTGCTCGTCGACGAAAGTCGAGTTGTGGCCCCAGCGGCCCTTTTCCATGAATTCCTCGCCGTGGTCGCCGGTGATGAGCACCAGCGTATCGTCGAGCAGGCCACGGCGTTCGAGATGCGCCATCAGCTTGCCGAGCTGGCTGTCGAGGTGATGCACCGCGTTGACGTAGCGCTTGTGGATGGCGCCGATGTCGCGCTCCAGTTCCATGTCGGCATAGCTGAAATCTTCGAGATAGCCGGTCTCGATCACCGAGTCGGGCGGAAAGTTGTAGTTGGCGTGCGGCGACTCGAAGAACAGGAAGGCCATGAACGGGCGCGCGGGATCGCGCCGGTCGACAAACTCGATCAGGCGCTCGACGTTGCGGCGGTCGCGCATCCAGGTCTCGCCTTCTGCGTCCTCGACCATCTGTTCGCGCGGCACATCGACGAACACGGTCTTGTCGAACTCCGGGTAGGTGAAGCGCGCGCTGGTGAACAGCCGCATCTGGTAGTCCTGCTTGCGCAGGGTCTGGATCAGCGGGCTGCCGACGCGCGCGTCGAGCACCGGAAACCACAGATTGGCCGGCAGGCTGTAGAACTGGCTGAAGACGCCGATGCGGGTGCCGTTGCCGCCGGAGAAATGCCGGGTGAAGTGCTGCGCGCGCCCGGCCAGCGCATGCATCTGCGGCATCACGCGCGCATCGAGCGTGTCAGCGCGCCACGACTCGGCCACCAGCCAGACGACATTCAACGGCTTCGCCGGCGGTTCGATGCGCAGCTTCGCCTGCGGATAGCGCAGCGCGCCTTCGAGCCTGGCGGTGGCCACTTCGAGCCGCTGCGGGCGCTCCCAGCCCAGCTGCTTCTCGAACACCCCGCGCATCGTCAGCGGCTGGTAGAAAGGCACACGCTGGGCGTTCTCGAGCAAGGGCGTGTAGCCGTAGAAATGGCTCACGGCATAGCCCAGGCGTTCGCCGACGGTCACGGCCAGGAACAGCGGCAGCACCCACACCAGCCTTGGCGCGGGCAGCGGCCCGCGCGCCAATGCACGCGCGGCGAAGAAGATCAGCGTCTGCAGGGCGAAGATGCCGGCCGCGAGCAGCGCGACGTCACGCTCGGTCGACGCCGACGAACCGAGCGCGGCGATGCCTCCCGGCGTGGTGAGGATGTTCCACACGAAGCCGTTTAGATGGAAACCGTACAGCCGCCATACCAAGTGGTCGCCGTACAGGGCGATCTGCACGGCGCCCGCCAGCACCACCGCGAGCACCGCCGCGAGGCGAGCCGCCGCCCCCTGCCCCGGGCCGCCAGCCGCGCGCCCGGCGAGCCACGCTACGAACACGACCGGCAACAGGAACAGGAAGGCGTAGCTGCCGACGAGCGCGAGCTGGTAGACGAACAGCCCCGACGGCGCGGCGAAATCGAAAAAACGGCCCAGGTGCAGGGCAAGGACGATCCAGGTCAGGAACCAGTACAGGGCGCGCTGGCGGCGGTCGGAGACGAACACGATGGGGCTTCCTCGGGGCGAAGACGTTGGCGGGGAACACGGACGCGCCAGACTACCCGAGTGATTGTCATGAAAATGTAAAAATCCCGCTCAGCCCTCATCCACCGGCCTTCCCCGGAACATGCCCGCCGTGACACGCCTCACGTACGCCCGGGCAGGGCCGGGCTTAAGATCGGGACCAGGCGGAAAGCACGAAAAAGCGCGCCACGCTTCAAGCATCGAGACAGAGAGGTCATCATGTGCGCCCACCCTCTTACGGTCGTGAAAGGCTCAGGCCACCCATCCCACGACCCCGTGCGCCCGGACGGCGTCGAAGTCGCGGTCTGCCGCGCGATCCACGCGGGCTATCGTGTCGGATGCGAGGTCCTGCTCGGCCATGTGGCCGGCCGTGTCGTCGGCTACAACATCGGCCATTACGGCCGCTTCAGCGGCGCACGCTATCCCCTGCTGGTAAAGACGCGCTTCGGCGTCGCCAAGTGCAGCCTGCAGGAAGTCGCCGCCGCCTGATGTCCGTCAGCGCAGCTTGAGCTGCACGCTGGCCGGCAGCGGCACGGCGGTGACGTTGTTCTGCGGGCTGCCGTCGATGAGCTTGTCGCTGTAGACCAGATACACCAGCGTGTTGCGCTTGGCGTCGGCCATGCGCACGATGCGCACTTTCTTGAACAGGATCGAGGAGCGCTCGGAAAACACCTCCTCCTGCGGCTTGAGCGCCTCGGACAGGCTGATCTCACCCACCTGGCGGCAGGCGACCGACGCGTCGGAGGTATCCTCCGCCAGCCCCAGCGAACCCTTGATGCCCCCCGTGCGGGCGCGCGACACGTAGCACGACACACCTTTCACCCTGGGGTCGTCGAAGGCTTCGACCACGATCTGGTGGTTGCGCCCGATGAGCTTGAAGGCCGTATCGACGGCACCCACGGTTTCGGCGTGGACGCCGGACGGCAGCAGCAGCGCAGCGCCGATGGCGCCCAGGGCGATCTTGTTCAGTTTCATGCTTTCCCGCTTCCTTGGTGATTCGCAGGCGGCAAGTATCGCATCGGCCGCCGCGAATTACCCTGCGTCAAGGCGGCGCCCCCGCGGCCGGAGGAAAATCCGATCCTCCCCGAGCCTCGCGTCCCGCCATGTCATACGCCATCACCGTGCCGGATTCCCCACCCGCCGCAGGCCGCATCCCCGGCAGCAAGGCGATGTGGGTGGGCATCTTCTGCGAAGTCACCGAATTCGCGCTGATGTTCGCCGTGTATTTCATCGCCCGCGCCCACCATCCGGAAATCTTCCGCGCCGGCCCGGAGCGGCTGTCGCTGCTGGCCGGCACCGGCTACACGCTGATGCTGCTGACCAGCGGCTGGTGCGTGGCGCGCGCGGTGCACGCCATGCGCGCCAGCCGGCAAAGCGCCTGCCTGCGCTGGCTGATCGGCGCCTTCGTGTTCGGCCTCGGCTACCCGGTCATCAAGCTGTTCGAAATACGCTGGAACCTCGCCCACGGCCTCGACGGCGACGCGGGCGTGTTCATCGTCACCTACTACTACCTGAGCTTCAACCACCTGATCCACGTGTTCTGGGGCCTGCTCGGCATGATCTGGGTGATGCTGCGCACCGCGACCGGGTCCTATTCGGCCGAAGAATATGCCGGCCTCGAATCCTTCGCGGTGTACTGGCACACCACCGACATCATCTGGCTGATGATCTTCCCGCTGTTCTACGTGCTGCGCTGAATACGGAGACCACGACATGAGCGAAATCCGCAAGCTCGACCTGGCCTGGCTGGGGCTCGTGCTGCTGAGCGTGGGCGGCGCGGCGCTGGGTGGGCGGCCGGACGCCGGCCTGGGCGTCACCGCGCTGGTCGCGCTGGTGATGGGGATCAAGGTTCGCATCGTCTGCGACCACTATCTCGAACTGCCCACCGCCACGCGCCGCATCCGCCGCGCGATGTACGCCTTCTGCTACGGCATGCCGATCGTGGTGATCCTGACCAGCGCCTTCGGCGATACCCTGGCGCGCCTGACCGGCGCGCTGATCTGAGGCCAGGCCTCACCAGTGCGGCGGGATCTCGTCCTCCGGCCGGCCGGGCGCGCCGGGCTGGAGGGTCTTGAGCTGCTGCGCCAGCTGGCGCACCTGCCCGCGCAGCAGGTCGAGCTCCTGCTGCTGCCGCCACACGGTGCGATTCAACTCGTCGAGCTGATCCTCGGCCGACATCATCTTGGTTTCGAGGGATTCGAGGCGGTCTTCCATGGCTGTCCGTCAGGGCTTGATGCGCAATTGCGCGGAAGGCGATTCTAGCCGGCCGGCTGCCTTCCATGCCGCGCGAGCGCCCAGACGACGTGCTCGCGCACGAGGGCCGAAGGGTGGTCTGCGCGGGACTGCAGCGCGGCCAGCACCTCCGCCGTCGTCGGCGCGTTGCCCAGGGCCACGGCGATGTTGCGCAGCCAGCGCTCGTGGCCGATGCGGTGGATGGCGCTGCCCGCGGTGCGTTCGGCGAAATCCACCTCGCTCCAGGCGAACAGCGCTGCCAGGCCGGCGCTGTCCAGCCCGTGGCGCGGCGCGAAGTCCGGCTCTTTCGTCAGCCGGGCGAAACGGTTCCACGGGCACACGAGCTGGCAATCGTCGCAACCGTAGATACGGTTGCCCAGCATCGGCCGCAACGCCTCGGGAATCGCGTCCTTCAGCTCGATCGTCAGGTAGGAGATGCAGCGCCGTGCATCGACGCTGTAGGGCGCGACGATGGCGCCGGTCGGACAGGCGTCGATACAGGCGGTGCAGCGGCCGCAATGCGCATCGACCGGCGCATCGAGCGGCAAGGGCAGGTCGGTGAAGATCTCGCCGAGGAAAAAGTACGACCCCGCGCCGCGATCGAGCAGCAAGGTGTGCTTGCCGCGCCAGCCCAGGCCGTTGCGGCTGGCCAGCTCGACCTCCAGTACCGGCGCGGAGTCGGTGAACACGCGAAAGGCGTGGGGAGTCTCGGCCGCGATGCGCTCGGCCAGCTTCTGCAGGCGGTTGCGCAGCACCTTGTGGTAATCGCGCCCCAGGGCGTAGCGCGACACGTAGGCGCGCGCGCCATCGGCCAGGTTGGCCTCGGCGCCGGCCGCGTCGGGCCAGTAGTCGAGCCGTGCGCTGATCACGCGCAAGGTGCCCGGCACCAGTTCCGCCGGCCGCGCGCGCTTCATGCCGTGGCGCAACATATAATCCATCTCGCCGTGAAAACCGGCCTCCAGCCAGGCGGCGAGCCCGGGCTCGGCGCCGCCGAGGTCGACGCCGGCAACACCGATGGCCCCGAAGCCCAGCTCGGCAGCCCACTGGCGAATGCGCGCGAGCAGCGCCGCCCCATCGACGAGGGCATCCGCCTCGCCCGCCAAGCCGTTTGCCATCATCAACATGCCGCCATCAACGAGAGGATTCCATGATCGAGTTGCTCAACGCCGCCGATGATAACGGCGCCCGCCTGCGTGCGCACTTGCCGTCCGAAGCGGACACCGAAGCCATCGGCGCTGCCCTGGCCGGCGCCCTGCGTCCGGGGCTGAAGATCTGGCTGCAGGGCAACCTCGGCATGGGCAAGACCACGCTGACCCGCGGGCTGCTGCGTGCGCTCGGTCACGAAGGCAAGGTGAAAAGCCCCACTTACACCTTGATTGAACCTTACGTCGTTTCTAGATTAAACTTATATCACTTTGATTTTTATCGCTTCAATTCGCCTGAAGAGTACCTCGACGCGGGGCTGGACGAATACTTCGCCAATCAGGGCGTGTGCATCGTGGAATGGCCGGACAAGGCCCTTCCCTATTTGCCGTTGCCCGATGTCGAAATCCGGCTCGATGCGAGGGACACAGGGCGGTTTGCAGAGATCGACGGAACGACGGATGCGGGGCGGACATGCGTGATCGAACTGGTAAGAGCATTGCGGGGCGCGCACCCGGCGCCGAACCCGGACTGAACGCGGGCGGCATCGGCCGCCGCGGCCTGCTGAAGTTCGCCGGCGCCACCCTGGCGCTGATGGTCAGCCCGGTCGGTTTCGCGGCACAGGCGAGCCTGCTCGCGGTGCGCGTCTGGCCCTCGCAGGAATACACCCGCATCACCCTCGAAGGCTCCGGCACCCTGCGCTACAACCACATGCTGGTACAAGGCCCGGACCGCCTCGTCGTCGACCTCGAAGGCGTGCAGTTGAACAGCGTGCTGCAGTCCCTGCCCTCCAAGGTGCTGGACTCCGACCCCTACATCCGCCTGATCCGCGCCGGGCAGAACCGCCCCGGCGTGGTGCGCGTGGTGGTCGAACTCAAGGCGCCGATCAACCCGCAGGTATTCACGCTGGCGCCGGTCGGCGACTACGGCCACCGCCTGGTGCTCGACCTGCACCCCACCGAAGAGCACGACCCGCTGCTGGCGCTGATCATGAAGGATTCGCCGCTGGACGCCGCCGCTGGCGACACCGCGCAAAGCAGCGCCCAGGCCAGCACCGCCAACACCCGCCCGGCCCCCGAGGAACGCAGCACGGCCCGCCGCGCCGAGCCGAACGTCAAGCGCCTGTTCACGGTCGTGCTCGACCCCGGCCACGGCGGCGAAGACCCCGGCGCTATCGGCCGCGCAGGCAGCTACGAGAAGAACGTCACCCTGTCCATCGCGCGCCGCCTCAAGCGCAAGATCGACGCCGAGTCCAACATGCGCGCCGTGCTCACCCGCGACGGCGACTATTTCGTCCCGCTCGGGCAGCGCGTCACGCGTGCGCGCCGCGTGCGCGCCGACCTGTTCGTGTCCATCCACGCCGACGCCTTCGTCAAGCCCGAGGCCAACGGCAGCTCGGTGTACGTGCTGTCCGAACGCGGTGCCACCAGCACCGCGGCGCGCTGGCTGGCACAAAAGGAAAACGATGCCGACCTGGTCGGCGGCGTGAACCTCGCGCGCCAGGACGGCCACATCGCCCGCACCCTGCTCGATCTGTCGCAGACCGCGACGATCAACGACAGCCTCAAGCTCGGCCGCGCCATGCTCGGCGAGATCGGCGGCATCAATCGCCTGCACAAGTCCGACGTCGAACAGGCCGGCTTCGCGGTGCTGAAAGCACCCGACATTCCCTCCGTGCTCGTCGAGACCGCCTTCATCAGCAACCCGCAGGAAGAGCGCCGGCTCAACGACGAGGCCTACCAGGACAAGATGGCCAACGCCTTGCTGCGCGGCATCAAGCGCTATTTCGAGGCCAATCCGCCCGCCGGCCCGGCCCGCGTCGCGCAACTGGGCTGAGCACCGCCGCGCCGGCAGGGCCGAGGCGGGGCACGGCCCGCCGCCCGCAAGGCCACCCTTTGCCGTTATAATTGCGGCTTTTTTCAGGCGCTTATGCGGGTTTTTCGCGGAATTCCCGAGCATGCCGATGCCGCCACGGTGCTCACCATCGGCAACTTCGATGGCGTCCATCTCGGCCACCAGGCTCTGCTCAAGCTGCTCACCGGCAAGGCGCGTTCGCTCGGCCTGCCGGCGGTCGTGCTCACCTTCGAACCGCATCCGCGCGAATATTTCAGCCCCGCCGACGCCCCCGCGCGCCTTGCCTCGCTGCGTGAAAAGCTGCTGCTGCTCGACGCCGCCGGCGTCGACCGCACCCACGTCTGCCGCTTCGACGCCCGCTTCGCCACCCAGCCGGCCCAGGCCTTCATCGACGACACGCTGGTGCGCGGACTGAACGTGCGCCACCTGTTCATCGGCGACGACTTCTGCTTCGGCGCCCGCCGCCAGGGCGACTTCGCCATGCTGCAGGCAGCGGGCACGCAGCATGGCTTCACCGTCGAATCCATGCCCACCCTCAGCGTGGCGGGCGAACGCGTGTCCAGTTCGGCGGTGCGCGATGCCCTCGCCGCGGACGACCTGGCGCACGCCGCGCGCCTGCTGGGCCGCCCCTACAGCATCGCCGGGCGCGTCAGCCACGGCGACAAGATCGGCCGCCAGATCGGCTTCCCGACCGCGAACATCCAGATGAAGCACCGCCACCCGGCGCTCACCGGCGTCTATGCGGTCAGCGTCGAAGGGCTGGCGGCGCAGCGCATCGCGGGCGTGGCCAACATCGGCGTGCGCCCGACCGCCACGTCGAACGGCCGCGCACGGCTGGAAGCCCACCTCTTCGACTGGACGCAGAGCTGCTACGGCGCCCACATCCGCGTTCATTTCCTGCACAAGCTGCGCGCCGAACGGAAGTTCGAATCCTTCGACGCACTGCGCGCCCAGATCGCGCTCGACGCCGACACCGCGCGCCAATGGTTTGCCGACAACCCCGACCGTCTCCAAGCCTGAGCCGCAGCCCCCCAAAAGACCCCACGAGACCGACGTTTCCACCATGGCCGACTACCGCAAGACGCTCAACCTGCCCGACACTCCCTTCCCGATGCGTGGCGACCTGCCCAAGCGCGAGCCCGGCTGGATTGCCGACTGGCAACAGCGCAAGCTCTACCAGCGCATCCGCAAGGCCAGTGCCGGCCGGCCAAAGTTCGTGCTGCACGACGGTCCGCCCTACGCCAACGGCAACCTGCACATCGGCCACGCGCTGAACAAGATCCTCAAGGACATCATCGTGCGCTCGAAGACGCTCGCCGGCTTCGACGCGCCCTATGTGCCGGGCTGGGACTGTCACGGCCTGCCGATCGAGCACAAGATCGAAGTCACCCACGGCAAGAACCTGCCCGCCGGCAAGGTGCGCGAACTGTGCCGCGCCTACGCCGCCGAGCAAGTCGAGATCCAGAAGAAGGAATTCATCCGCCTCGGCGTGCTGGGCGACTGGGACGATCCCTACCTGACGATGAACTTCGCCAACGAAGCCAACGAGATCCGCGCGCTGGCCGAGATGACGAAGAACGGCTACGTGTTCAAGGGCCTCAAGCCGGTCAACTGGTGCTTCGACTGCGGTTCGGCGCTGGCCGAGGCCGAAGTCGAATACGCCGACAAGCAATCGCCCGCCATCGACGTCGCCTTTCCGGCGGCCGATGCCGGCAGGCTGGCTGCCGCCTTCGGCCTGGCGAAGCTCGACAAGCCCGCCGCGGCGGTGATCTGGACCACCACGCCGTGGACCATTCCCGCCAACCAGGCGCTCAACGCCCATCCCGAACTCGACTACGTCCTCGTCGACGTCGGCGACCGCCTGCTGGTGCTCGCGAAGGACCTGGCCGAATCCGCCCTCCAGCGCTACCAGCGCGAAGGCGCCGTGATCGCCACCGCCAAGGGCGCGGCGCTCGACCGCATCGAGTTCCGCCACCCCTTCTACGACCGCGTCTCGCCGGTGTATCTGGCCGACTACGTCGGCGTCGATGCCGGCACCGGCATCGTGCATTCGGCGCCCGCCCATGGCGTGGACGACTTCAACGCCTGGCGCGCCTACGGCCGCAGCAACGAGGACATCCTGTCCATCGTCATGGGCGGCGGCGAGTACGTGCCCGACCTGCCCTTCTTCGGCGGCATGAACATCTGGAAGGCCGGCGCCGCCATCATCGACAAGCTGTCCGAGGCCGACGCGCTGCTGGCCAACGGCAAGATCACGCACAGCTACATGCACTGCTGGCGCCACAAGACGCCGCTGGTCTACCGCGCCACCGCGCAATGGTTCGTCGGCATGGACCGGGCCGCGACCGACGGCTCCACGCTGCGCGAGCGCGCGCTGCGCGCCGTCGAGGCCACCAAGTTCTACCCCGGCTGGGGCCAGGCCCGCCTGCACGCGATGATCGCCAACCGGCCCGACTGGTGCATCTCGCGCCAGCGCAACTGGGGCGTGCCGATTCCCTTCTTCCTGCACAAGGAAACCGGCGAACTGCACCCGCGCACCATCGAACTGATGGAAGAGGTCGCCAGGCGCGTGGAACAGGAAGGCATCGAAGCCTGGTTCAGGCTCGACGCGTCCGAACTGCTCGGCGCCGAGGCCGCCCAGTACGACAAGATCAGCGACACGCTCGACGTCTGGTTCGACTCCGGCACCACGCACAAGCACGTGCTGCGCGGCTCGCACGACGACGGCCACCCCGAAGGCCCGCGCGCCGACATGTATCTCGAAGGCTCGGACCAGCACCGCGGCTGGTTCCACTCCTCGCTGCTGACCGGCTGCGCCATCGACGGCCACGCGCCCTATCGCAGCCTGCTGACTCACGGCTTCGCGGTCGACGGCCAGGGCCGCAAGATGAGCAAGTCGCTGGGCAACGTCGTCGTGCCGCAGGAAGTCACCGGCAAGCTCGGCGCCGAAGTCCTGCGCCTGTGGGTGGCCTCGACCGACTATTCCGGCGAACTGTCGATCTCCAAGGAAATCCTCGACCGCGTCATCGAAGTCTATCGCCGCATCCGGAACACGCTGCGCTTCCTGCTCGCCAACACCGCCGACTTCGACATCGCCACCCAGGCCGTTCCGCTCGACGAGTGGATGGACATCGACCGCTACGCGCTCGCCTTCACCCGCCGCCTCGCGCAGCAGGCCGAGGCCGACTACGCGAAGATGGAATTCCACCGCATCGTGCAGGCGCTGCAGGTGTTCTGCGCCGAAGACCTCGGCGCCTTCTACCTCGACATCCTCAAGGACCGCCTGTACACCACCGCCGTGGACAGCCTGCCGCGCCGCGCCGCGCAGACCGCGCTGTGGCATGTCACGCAGACCCTGCTGAAGCTCATGGCGCCGATCCTGTCCTTCACCGCCGAAGAAGCCTGGGCCATCCTCAACCCGCCCAAGAACGGCGAAGACGCCGACAGCGTCATGCTGCACACCTTCCACGCCCTGCCCGCGCAGGAAGGCGAAGCCGGCCTGGTCGCCCGCTGGGAAACGATCCGCGCGGTGCGCGCCGACAGCCTCAAGGTCATCGAGGCACTGCGCACCGAAGGCAAGGTCGGTTCGTCGCTGCAGGCCGAACTCGCCCTGGCGCTGACCGCCGACAAGTTTGCCGCCATGGCCAGCCTCGGCGACGACCTGCGCTTCGTCACCATGACCTCGGCCGCCACGCTGGGCGAAGCCGCCACCGTCGAGGATGAACGCATCGTCGCCACGCCGAGCGCGGCGCAGAAGTGCGAACGCTGCTGGCATTACGTGGAATCGGTCGGCAGCCACGCCGAGCACCCCACGTTGTGCACGCGCTGCATCGGCAACCTGTTCGGCGACGGCGAAACCCGCAGCCATGCCTGACATCCTGCCCGCCATGCCGAAGACCTCTCCTCGCCCGGGGCTTGCCGCCATGCTGCCCTGGGTCGCGCTGGCCGCTGCCGTCGCCGTGCTCGATCAGTTCAGCAAGCAATGGGTGCTGGGCAGCCTGCACCACGGCCAGATCGTCCCGGTCACCGGCTTCTTCGACCTGGTGCTGGTGTTCAACCCCGGCGCGGCCTTCAGTTTTCTGGCCGACCACGGCGGCTGGCAGCGCTGGTTCTTCACCGGGCTGGCCACGGTCATCTGCGGCTGGCTGCTGGCGGAGACCTGGCGCCACCGCCACGAACGCCTGCTGCCCACCGCCTTCACGATGATCATTGGCGGCGCCGTCGGCAACGTCTACGATCGCCTCGTGCACGGTGCCGTCGTGGACTTCCTGCATTTCCACTACGCGGGCTATAGTTGGCCCGCGTTCAACCTGGCCGACTCGGCCATTACCGTCGGCGTGGTGCTGATGCTGTGGGGGCAATACCGCCACGGCCGCCAGCCGACCCCGGAGAAGCCATCTTGAACCAGATCGTCGAAGCCAACAGCCTGGTCACGCTGCACTACCGCATCTCGCTGCCCGGCGGCCAGCCGCTGATCAGCACCTTCAACGCCACGCCGGCCACGCTGCAGCTCGGCGCCGGCGAAATGCTGCCGGCGATGGAGCAACTGATGGTCGGCCTCGTGCCCGGCACCCGCCACGTGTTCGAACTCGAAGCCGAACAAGCCTTTGGCCCCCATCGCACCGAACTGATCGAACGCGTCAAGCGCGAACACATGCCCGACGAAGAGATCGAAGCCATGAGCATCATGGAATTCACCGCGCCCGACGGCTCGCGCTATTCCGGCCTGGTGCGCGAAATCGACGAACAGTCCGCGCTGATCGACTTCAACCATCCGCTCGCCGGCAAATCCATCCACTTCGAGGTGGAAGTGATCGGCGTGTCGTAGTACTGCCCCTCCCCCGACAGAGACGAAACATGAGCGACAAGGAAATCCTGCTGGCCAACCCGCGCGGCTTCTGTGCCGGGGTCGAACGCGCGATCGAGATCGTCGAACGCGCGCTGCAGCGCTACGGCGCCCCGATCTACGTGCGCCACGAAGTGGTGCACAACAAGTTCGTGGTCGACGACCTGCGCAACAAGGGTGCCGTTTTCGTCGAGGAACTGGACGAAGTCCCCACCGGCAACACCGTCATCTTTTCGGCCCACGGCGTATCGCAGGCGGTGCGCCAGGAAGCGGAACAGCGCGGCCTGCGCGTGTTCGACGCCACCTGCCCGCTGGTCACCAAGGTCCACATCGAAGTCGGCCGCATGCGCGAGCAAGGCCGCGAAATCATCATGATCGGCCACAAGGGCCACCCCGAGGTCGAAGGCACCATGGGCCAGGTCCAGACCGGCATCCACCTCGTCGAAACCCCCGCCGACGTCGCCACCCTGCAGGTGGCCGACCCCGACCTGCTGGCCTATGTCACGCAGACCACGCTGTCGGTGGATGACGCCGCCGCCATCGTCACCGCGCTGCGCGAGCGTTTCCCGAACATCGTCGGCCCGAAGAAGGACGACATCTGCTATGCCACGCAAAACCGCCAGGACGCCGTCAAGTTCATGACGCCGCACGCGGACGTGGTCTTCGTCGTCGGCTCGAAGAACAGTTCCAACTCCAACCGCCTGCGCGAAGTCGCCCAACTGCGCGGCGTACCGGCCTATCTCATCGACAACGCGGCCAGCATCGACCCCGCCTGGGTCGAAGGCAAGCGCCGCATCGGCGTCACCGCCGGCGCCTCTGCCCCCGAAGTGCTCGTCGCCGAAGTCATCGCGCGGCTGAAGGAACTGAGCGGCAGCCAGGTGCGCAATCTCGACGGCGTACCCGAAAAAGTCACCTTCCCGCTGCCCAGGGAACTGCAGAACCGGGAAACGGCCGAACCCAGGCAGTAAACCCTCGCCTTCAGAAACTCATCCCAGGCAATTTCAGGCCGGGCTCCTCGCCAAGCACAGCCTGCGCTTGACGCAACATTTCTGCGCTGAAATAGCGCAGTTGAGCCGGATCGAACTCCAGTGCCGGCAACCAGGACTGGATCATCTGCGCGATCAGCACCGCCTGGGCACGGTCACGGACCTTCTTGACCGGCTCCCGGTCAGGCCGCTCCGAAAGCCATGCCTTGTGCAAAGCAAAGGCGCGCGGATCTGGCACGCGCATCATTACCGGCCGGCCATCGGCCGCCACCGCGATGA
The DNA here is from genome assembly GCF_000310205.1 of Thauera linaloolentis 47Lol = DSM 12138. Classification (GTDB taxonomy): domain Bacteria; phylum Pseudomonadota; class Gammaproteobacteria; order Burkholderiales; family Rhodocyclaceae; genus Thauera; species Thauera linaloolentis. Next base: position 21,025 of record NZ_AMXE01000021.1, read on the forward strand.
CATCGTGCTTGGGCGCATTGACCAACCAATGCAGATTCGGCACTTCCACGGCAACAAGATCTTCCTGACCGAAGCTTACCTGCTCCGTTTCCCGGATATCGCGCTCGGGGATCACCAGATCGACCATGAACCCCTTGTCGTTAGCCGCCCGGAAGGGCGTATCGCGCAAAGGCGCAAAGCTCGGATCCACCTTTCTGAGCAAGCCGAGCAGGCCATGCCCGTCCAGCTTGCGGGCAACGAGGGAAAGCTGCCGGCGGGGATCGTACAGCAGGTCAACATCGCCTGAAGCCAGCAGCTCCATACGGCAATGGACTCCGGCCATCGCCTCAAAGCCATGGATTGCATGCGTGCCGACGACACAAAAATCGTGCGCCGTCCGCGCCGCAGCCAGCCCAAGCAGGATATCGCCCACGACGTTCGGCAAGCGCCCCAGCCGCAGCGCCCGGTTGAGTCGTGCCTGTTCCTTCATCCGAGCGGCAAGCGATGCCAGACGTGCTTCGGCCCTCACTTTGCCTTCCTGAAACGCAGCAAACCTTGCTTCGGTTTCGGCATTGCGCAGGCCAAGCGATTTGCCATTACCAAACGCATCGTGAAGACGCACCAGATACTGCCGCCCCTTGGATGAAATCCAACGCATCCCATAGCGGTAGGCCCGTGCATGATGCAGTGCATCCAGCCACGCACGATAGATCTGATCCGACTCGACCATGAAAAGACGCTGCTGATGGTCCAGAGCCTGCATGGTAGTTTTCCTGTAAAAACAAGAAAGTTAAATCTAACAGGAAAACCCTTTTTATATCAATTACAAAATGAATCCCATCATCCTCGGACACTGAACCAAATGCTTCCTCGGAACACGCGCACAAAGCCCCCTACATGGCTCATCTCTCAGAGCTGAAGCCGATCAGCGCCCCGCCGTCTCATCCAGCGTAGCCAGCACCAGTTGGCGCGCGATCGCATCGAGCGCGGCATCCAGTTCAGCGGGAGACAGAGGCGGCCGCGACGGGTCGTACAGGAAGGGCATCATCCGCCGCGCCGTTGGGTGGCCGCGATTGGCGGCGCGGGCAATGCAATCGATGCCGTGCTTTTCGTCCACCGTCGCCCCCTGCCCTGCGATCAGGCAGCGCCCGAGCCGGAGCAGCGGGCTGCTTGTCGGCCGGAGCTGTCTTTCTCCTCCGCGCCCCCCGGATTGGCGATGAGTCACGCCACAAGAATGGCACCACTTGGCCACATGCCACCCGCTGGCGAACTTCTCCAACTCATTGCTGCCCCTCCGATCACCGATTCGCCCCTCACCTCACCCGCAGCCACCGCGTGGGCAGCGTGGCGAGCAGCATGCCCAGCACGGCCACGCCCAGCGCAAGCATCTGCATGCCGTTGAGCGTTTCATCCAGCACCAGCACGCCGACCGCAGCGGCAGAAATCGGCAGCATCACGGTGAATACCCCGCCCTGCGCGGCGGGGATGACCTTCAGGCCGGTCATCCACAGCCATACCGTCCACATGCAGGCGGCCAGTGCGTAGAACAGCAGCAGCACCCACACGCCGGGGCTGACCGCGCCGAAGTCGAAACGCAGCGCAAAGTAGAGGCCGAACGGGGTGGATAGTGCGAAGCCCCACAGATTGATCAGCGCGGTGATGCGCTTGGCACTCAGCTTGCCGGTGAGCTTCTTGCCGATCACCGAATAGGCGGCTTCGCAGACCACGGCCGCCAGTAGCAGGGCCTTGCCCAGCAGGGCGCGGCCGCCGCTTCCGTCATCGGCGCCGCCCGCGACGCTGGCGCTACCCTCGCCGCCGTGGCCGGCCATCGCCAGCAGGGCGATGCCCAGCACTGCGCAGCCAATGGCGCCCCAGGTGCGCGGGCTGATGCGCTCGTGCAGAAAGCCCCAGCTCAGCAGCGCGATCACGGCGGGGATGGCGGCCATCACTACCCCGGCGGTCAGGGCGTTGGTGAGGCTGACGCCGGTGATCATGCAAAGGGTGAACAGAAAGTTGCCGAGAAAGGATTCCAGGAACAGCAGGCGGCGGGTCTGCCCGCTCATCACTTCCTCTTCCGGCGGGCGCTTCAGCCAGCCCAGCATGGCGACCCCGCCGATGCCAAAGCGCAGCCAGGCCAGCAGCAGTACCGGAAAGGTGGCCGCCAGCGGCTTGCTCAGCGCCACATAGGAGCCGACGAGCGCCATGCTGGATGCCAGGCAGAGCATGGCGACGGGGCGAGAGATGGTGATCGAGGACATGGGGATGAAGCCGGCGGCACCGCCACGGCGCGCACCGGGATGGCGCACGCCGGGCAGGCAAAGGCTGCATTCTGCCATCGCGGCCGGGTTCGATGAGAGCCGCCGCGACAGCGCCGCGGGCTTGCCCGCCTTTCGTCCGTCGGCCGTTGTGGCGCATCATGGCGGGCGGAAAGTCTTGGCGGGAACGAGGTCTTCGATGGCAGGCAGACAGGATGTGGCGCGCTTCACCGCCAATTACCGCGACGAAACCGACAGCGCGGCCTTGTACCGGGCGATGGCGGAGGCGGAACCCCAGGCGGAAATCGCCGAGGTCTATCGGCGGCTGGCGCGGGTCGAGGAAACCCATGCGGAATTCTGGCGGCGGCGCATCGAACAGGCCGGCGGCCGGGCGCCGCAGGGCATCGGCTGGCGCACCCGGGTGCTGATCTGGGCGAGCCGGCGTTTCGGCGCGCAGAGCGTGCTGCCGCTGGTGGCCGACGACGAGGCGCGCAACCGCACGATGTACGACAGGCAGCAGGAGGCCGCCGGCACCTCGCTGCCGGCGCAGGAGCGCTCCCACGCGCGCATGCTGTCGCTGCTGGCCAGCCGCTCGAGCCGGGGCTGGAACGGCGCCGTCTACTCGCGCCTGGAAGGCCGCCACGGCGCGGGCGCCGCCAACAACCTGCGCGCCATGGTGCTCGGCGCCAACGACGGGCTGGTGTCGACCTTCTGCCTGGTGATGGGCGTGGCCGGTTCCGCCGCCAGCGCGCAGACCCTGCTCACCGCCGCGCTGGCCGGCATGCTGGCGGGTGCCTGCTCGATGGCGATGGGTGAATGGATCTCGGTGCAGAGCGCGCGCGAACTGCAGGAAAGGCAGATCGCCAGCGAGGCCGAGGAACTGGCCGAAGTGCCCGCCGAAGAGCAGGAAGAGCTGACGCTGATCTACCAGGCCAAGGGTTTCAGCACCGAGGAAGCGCGCCAGATCGCCGCACGGGTGATCGGCGACAAGGATTCGGCGCTCGACACCCTGGTGCGCGAGGAACTGGGCATCAACCCGGACGACCTCGGCGGCTCGCCGAGCGCCGCTGCGATCTCGTCCTTTGCAGTGTTTATCGTCGGCGCGCTGATCCCGGCGCTGCCGATGTTCCTGGTGGCCAACGACAAGCTCGTGCTCGCCAGCCTGCTGGCCTCGGCCACCGGCCTGTTCGCGCTGGGCGCGGCCATCGCGGTGTTCACCGGCAAGCACCCGTTGTTCTCCGGCCTGCGCCAGTTGGCGATCGGCCTGGGCGCAGCCGGCGTCACCTACGGCATCGGGCACCTGTTCGGCGTCGCGGTGGGCGGCTGAGCGCGGCGCCGCGCCAGCACCTCGGCACCGGCGCATGGACGCGCCACGGCCTCACCTCGGCTGGAACATGATGATGCTCATGCCCGCCAGCGCGACCAGCACGCCCGCCACGTCCCAATACGTCGGCCGCACGCCATCCACGGCCCACAGCCAGGCGATGGCGACGCCGATATACACGCCGCCATAGGCCGCATAGACACGCCCCGCGGCAGTCTCATGCAAGGTAAGAAGCCAGGCGAAGGCGGCCAGGCTCAGCGCGGCGGGCAGCAGCAGCCAGGCCGGCTTTCCGCCCTTCAGCCACAGGTAGGGCAAGTAGCAGCCGATGATCTCGGCCAGCGCGGTTGCGACGTACAACGCGAATGTTTTCACCGTGGCATGTTCCTGTTTGCGGGGCACCGGAGGGTAAAGCCGGGCTGCGCATCCGGCAAGCCCGGGCCGGGCGCCCGCAGCGCTCAGAAGTAGTAGCCGATATTGGCGTAGAAGACCTTCTTCCAGCGATCGTCGCCGCCGGCCGCGGCGCCGTTGGTGTAGTCGCCGGTATAAGGGTCGTTCTTGCCCCAGCGCATCTCCGTATAGATGTACAGCGGACCGGCGCTGAAATGCGCGCCCGCGATCACGCGCTGCGAATCCTTGAAGCCGGACTTGTCCTTGGTAAACACGCTGTAGTTCAGGTAGGGCGTGATGCCGCTGACCGGGCCGTAGCTGCCGGGCAAGGCGTAGCTGACTTCGCCCGAGTAGAAGTTGCCTTTCGCCGCGACATTGAACGAGCCGTCGTAGGCGCCGAAGGTGATGGTGTCGTTGCCGGTCGCCGACGGGTTGCGCGGCGTCATCTTCTGCCGGCCCGCTTCGGCCAGCACGCGCAAGGCGCCGTAGCTGCCGCCATAGTGCAGTGCATAGGCCTTGCGGCGGCCGTCACGGCCGGTGTCGTAGTTGTGCAGCGTCGAGTGCAAGGCCGAAATGCCCAGCTCCGAGTTCGCCTCCTCGCCATGCTGCAGCGTGTAGGCCAGCCGGCCGACCACCATGTTGCGTTCGTCGTTGCTGCTGCCGCCTGTCACCGAGTAGTCGGCGCGCACCACGTTGACCGAGTAGCGGTTGGCGTCCCGCGAGGTGCCGCTCCAGTTGCCGCCGTCGGTGGGGTAGAAGCCCAGTTGCACGCCCAGCGGGCCGGCGGTGTGCTGCAGCTTGATGCCGAGGTTGTGCACGTCTTCCAGGCCGATGGCGTTGACCATGGTCTGGTAGAAGGTGCTGCTGACGTAGGGCAGCACGCCGAAGGGGATCTGGTTGATGCCGGCGACGGCGCGGGTGTCGTCGCCGAGCTTGTAGCCAACCCAGGCCCATTCGGGGAAGTTGATGCGCCCGATCCTGCTGGTGTAGTCGTAGGGATAGGCGCTGCCGTAGAAGCGGTACTGCGCCGAACCGTAGAAGGTGGGCGAGTCGTAGTTGAGGGTGATGCGGAAGGTGTCGAAGCTGAGCTTGCTGATGTCGTCCTCGTAGTCGAAGCTGTAGTCGTAGCGGGCGCGCAGCGCGCCGCCGATCGAGAACTTGCCTTCGGCCGCCGTGGTCTCGTCGGCCGCCTGCGCCGAAACTCCGGCCGCCGCGAGCAGGACGCCCGCAAATGCCGCGGCACCGATGGCCGACAGGCGGGCCGGCGCACGCGCCGTCCTCATTGCAGTCTTTTCGTTCATGGTTTCTCCTCCTTGTGTGTCGATCGACAGGGTTGATGCAACTGCCATTCCGGCGCGCAGGAGTCCCCCGCCCGGCCCCGCATGGGGCCGGGCGCTGCGGTGCAGACGGCCGGAATGCTTGTGAAATGGATGTGCCGGGCCGGGAGCCGGGCCAGGAATTAGCCCCGGGCCGGCAGCTTCGGGCGCTAGGCGCTTTCTCCCGCCTTCTCGGCAAGCGCTGCCGGAGTCTTGCTGCGCGTTGCCAGCCAGCACAGGATCGAGCCCGCGCAGACCATCGATGCGCCCTGCCAGAACGCGATCGAAAGCGGCGCACTCAGCAGCACGGCGGCCAGCGCGGCGGAAAGGACCGGGATGAAATAGGACGCGCCGGCAAGAATCGTGACGTTGCCGTGCAGGATGCCGACGTTCCAGGCGGCGTAGCCGAAGCCCATCGCCGAGGCGGCCAGCACGAGGTAGATGATCGAGCGCAGGTTGAATTCCATCTCCCCGCCGCCGATGAGCAGGTATTTGGCCCACAGCACCACCGCGACGAGGATGAAGAACAGCGTCACGCAGTTGTGCCCTTGCGCGATGCGGGCGGTCACGGTGCAGTAGGCGGCCCAGATCACCGCGCCCGAGAACGCCAGCCCGTAGCTCAGCGGGTTGTCCTGGACGTTGGCAATCATGCTGGCGATGTCCAGCCCCTGGTCTCCCCCCAATACCCAGCAGATTCCCGCCATCGACAGCACGAAGCCCGGCACGACCAGGAAGTTCGCCTTCTGCTTGTTGAACAGGATCGCCGACATCAGCGTGAAGGTCGGCCACAGGTAGTTGACCATGCCGACTTCGATGGCCTGCCGGCCGGTGTTCGCATAGCCGATGGACAGCGCGAGGCACAGCTCATAGGAAACGAACAGCAGGCTTCCCCACAGCAGATATTTCGGCGGCACCTTGCTCAGCCGGTTGAAACCGACGCTGAAGACCAGGAACACCGAAGCGACGGTATAGATCAGCGCCGCGCCGCCGGTCGCGCCGAAGCTTTCGCTGACGCCGCGGATCAGGCCCACGATCGAGGCCCACAACAGAATCGCGATGAAGCCGATGAGCGTTGCCTTGTTCTTGTTCATGCTGCCTTGTCCATGATCGGGAGTGTGACGAATTCGGCCCGGTGAAAACCACGGCCCTCGGGCCCTCAGGCCGCCGGAGCGTCGGAGCGTAAAAAAGCTGGGGATTATGAAGCAGACTGCCCCGCCCGGACGCGGCCGGCCGACGCCTACCATCGCCGGCCATCGCTGGGCGGGGCACGACCGGCGTCAGCCGGCGCCTGGCACGTCGATCCAGATGGTCTTCAGCTCGGTGTATTGATCATGCGCCCACACCGACTTGTCGCGACCGCCGAAACCCGACTCCTTGTAACCGCCGAACGGCGTGGTGATGTCACCTTCGCCGAAGCAGTTCACGGTCACCACGCCCGCGCGGATCGCGCGCGAGATGCGGATCGCGTTGTTCAGGCTGCTGGTGTAGACCGAGGCCGCCAGACCATAGACCGAGTCGTTGGCCAGCGCGATCGCCTCATCGACGTCGCGGAAGGTCGTGACCGACAGGATCGGGCCGAAGATTTCCTCGACGAACAGCAGGCTGTCCGGCCCGACGCCGTCCACCACCGTCGGCTCGACGAAGTTGCCCTCGCGGGTGCTGCCGCCGAAGACCACGCGCAGCTTCTCTGCCGCCGCCTGGTCGAGGTAGAAACAGACCTTGTCGAAGTGCGATTTGCTGACGAGCGAACCCAGCCGGTGCTCCGGATCGAGCGGGTTGCCCATCTTCCACTCCTTGACCGCGACCGCCATGCGTTCGAGCAGCGCGTCCTTGATGTCGGCATGGACGATCAGGCGCGACGATGCCGAGCAGTTCTCGCCCATGTTCCAGAACGCGCCGGCGACCACCTGCTGCGCGACCACATCGAGATCCTCGACGTCCTTCAGCACCACGGCAGGGTTCTTGCCGCCGCACTCCAGCACCACGCGCTTCAGGTTCGACTCGGCCGCGTACTGCAGGAACAGCCGGCCGGTATCGGTCGAGCCGGTGAAGCTGACCATGGTGACGTCGTTGTGCTTGCCCAGCGGCTCGCCGACTTCGCGGCCGCCGCCCGGCAGCACGTTGAACACACCTGCGGGCACGCCCGCCTGGTGGGCAAGCTCGGCCACGCGCAGCGCGGTCAAGGTGGTTTCCTTGGCCGGCTTGACCACGATCGAGCAGCCGGCGGCCAGCGACGGGCCGATCTTCCACGCCAGCATCAGCAGCGGAAAGTTCCACGGCAGCACCAGACCGACCACGCCGATGGGCTCGCGCACCACCAGCGCAAGCGTGTTCGAACCCACGGGCGCAGTGTTGTCGTAGATCTTGTCGATCAGCTCGGCGTGCCAGCGGATGGTGTAGATCGCTTCCGGCACGTCGGCAGTCTGGCATTCCCGCACCGGCTTGCCGCTGTCCAGGCTCTCCATCACCGCCAGTTCGTGGGCATGCTCCTCCAGCAGGTCGGCGAAGCGCACCAGCACCGACTTGCGCCGGGACGGCGACAGGTGCTGCCAGCGCCCGTCGTCGAAAGCGGCCTTGGCGTTGGCCACCGCGAAATCGACGTCCTGCGCATTGCAGGCGGTGATTTCGGCCAGGACTTCGCCGGTGGCCGGGTTGGTGGTGATGAAGGTCTTGCCCGACTGCGAGTCGCGGAAGCTTCCATCGATGAAGGCCTGCGTCGGGAAGCGGATGCGCTTGGCGATCGCGGCGTATTCGGTGGCAGTCAGCAGATCGGCCATCAGACTTTCCCTCCGACGATGTCGGCAACTTCGCGCTTCAGTTCGGCGACGACCGCCTTCAGCGCCTGCTTCTCGTTGTCGTCGAGGCCTTGCAGCGGCGCACGCACGCCGCCCGGGCGCAGGCCGGCCAGTTCGCAACCGTACTTGATCGACTGCACGAACTTGCCGAGTTCGAGGAAATCCATCAGCGGCAGCATCGCCGACATGATGCGGCGGCCCTTGTCGAAGTTCTTCTCGACCACGCATGCCTCGTAGAGGGCGACGTGCTCGCGCGGCACGAAGTTGGAACCGGCACACACCCAGCTGCGCGCGCCCCAGGCGAAGAATTCCAGCGCCTGGTCGTCCCAGCCGCAAGAAATGTCGATGCTGGGGAATTCGCGCGCCAGCATGTGCAGCTGGCCGGCCTGGCCCGAGCTTTCCTTGATCGCGACGAAGTTCTTCGACGCCGCCGTGACGGTGCGGAAATACTCGCGGCCCATCGAAACGCCCATGCGGCCCGGGTAGTTGTAGAGCATGATCGGCAGGCCCGCGGCCTTGTCGATCGCCAGCGCATGCGCGGCATTCTCCGCCTCGGTGGGCAGCGCGTAGGGGGGCGAGCCGACCAGGATCGCATCGGCGCCGATTTCCTTCGCCGACGCAGCGTAGCCGACCGACTCCTCGGTGCGCACCGCGCCGGTGCCGATGATCAGCGGCACGCGCGTGCCGATCACTTGCTTGGCGTAGGTGGCGAGGTCGATGCGCTCCTGCACCGAGTGCGCATAGTACTCACCGGTCGAGCCGCCGATGATGATGCCGTGCACGCCACCTTCGATCAGCGATTCCAGCACCTCGGCGAACGCGGTCTTGTCGATCTGGCCGTCTGCCGTCAGCGGGGTGATGGCCGGGGTGTAGATACCTTCGAATTTCATGATGGTTCTCCATTGGTGTGGGAAGGGTGTTCCCGGTGAAAAGCGTGCCGCCGCTCCGGCAGCGACACGCGAATGAGGTTGAAAGGGGTTCAGGGAAAATCCGGGATTCAGCGCTTCAGCGAAGCGGCGTCTTCCAGGCTCATGCCGCGGGTTTCCGGCGCCAGCCACACCGACACGGCCAGGCCGACGACGGACACCGCGGCGGCGGCGTACATGGTGTTGCCGATGCCGATGCTCACCAGCGAGATCGGGACCAGCCAGGTGCCGATGGCCGCACCGATACGCGAGATCGACGCGCCGATGCCCACGCCGGCAGCCCGGATGTCGGTCGGGAAGATCTCGTTCGGATACACCAGTTGCAGCACCTGCGCGCCGCCGATGAACAAGGCGTAGAGGCCGAAGAAGCTCAGCACCACCCATTCCGCGCTGTTCGAGAAGCTGCCCAGTCCCAGCAGCGCCAGCGCCGACAGCAGGAAGCTCCAGATCAGCAGCGGGCGGCGGCCGATGATGTTCACCAGCGGCGTGGCGACGATGCAACCCACCACAAACAGCAGCGTGATCGCGATCGAACCATAGGCCGCCCAGTCGCCGGTCAGGTTCAGCGCTGCCAGCACCTTCGGCACGAAGGCATACACGGCGAACACCGGAATCACCGAGCAGGCCCAGAACACGCCGACGAACAGCAGGCGCTTGCCGTAGCCGGACTGGATCAGCGTACCGAGCGAGACCTTCTTGTCGGCAGGCGCTTCCGGCATGTTGGCCAGCGAGAACGTCGGGCCGTAGACCTTCTTGATGACACGATCGGCCTCGACGCTGCGCCCCTTGCTGAGCAGCCAGCGTGCCGACTCCGGCGTCCCCAGGCGCACCAGGAACAGCATCACGCCGAGCACCGCCGGGCTGGCCAGCACCCAGTGCCAGGCTTCCGGACCTGCCGCACTCAGGATGGCGTTGCCGACGATGTAGGCCAGCGCCGCACCGGCGAACCAGAGAATCGTCAGCGCCGCCAGCCGGGGGCCACGGTTCTTGCTGGGCAGGAACTCCACCAGCAGCGAACTGGCCACCGGGTATTCGATGCCCACGCCGACGCCGATGAGGAAGCGCAGCATGAAGATGGCGACGGCGGAATCCACCCACAGATGCGCCAGCGAGCACAGCGTAAACAGGATGGGCGGGACGAAATACAGTTTCTGCCGTCCCAGCTTGTCGGTGAGCCAGCCGCCGAAGAAGCCCGCGAAGAAAATGCCGATCAGTGCCGAGGCCGCGATCATGCCTTCCCAGAAACTGTCCAGGCTCAATTCGGCCGACAACTGCATCAGGGCGACACCGATGATGCTGAGGATGTAGCCGTCCATCACCCAGCCGCCGCCCGAACGAACGGTCAGTAATTGGTGGAAACCATTGATGGGAACATCCTCGATGGAAACGGCGCGGCCTGTTCCCTTTGAATAAGCTTGATTCATCTTGCCTCCTGCATCCTTGTTTGGGTATCAATCAAATCCGGCGGTTCATTTCCTTTTCCGGACGATCGCCTGACGTCCCATTCGGGGAAATTGCCCTGCGGATGGACGAGCGCCACCCGGCGCCATCTGCAGGCCGCCAATCGAGCGCCGCGCCATCGGTAATGGCGCGCGCGGATCACTTCAGGCGATTACATTTCCTTGCCGGCTTTCATCTGCCCCCACCAGAGGGTGGCATTCACGCCGATCGACAGGAATGGTTCGGGGGGCACCTTGTTCGGCCCGGAGGTGTCCAGCAGGAAATCGATCTGTTCATTGCGCTGGCCGGCGATCCAGTCGGCCAGCAGCGTTCCGGTCACGGTGCCGCGGGTGACGCCCAGGCCGTTGCAGCACAGCACGCCATACACATTGGGCGCAAGCTGGCCGAAAAAGCCCTTGTGGTTCTGCGACAGCGCCAGCGAGCCGCTCCAGGTGTATTCGAAATCGACGTCCGGCAGCATCGGGAAGCGCCGCTCGAAAGAAAGGCGATGATTGCGGACGAAACGCTCCAGGCAATGCAGCTTCGGCTGCTGATTCGGGTTGAAGCTGAAGCTGTTGCGCATCAGGATGCGGTTGTCGGGCGTGCGGCGCACCGTGCTGCCGAACGGATCGGCGGGAATCACGCCCCAGAACGGCTTGCCGCCCAATTGCGCCTGCTCGGCCGCGGTCAGCGGCCGGGTCAGGCTGGCGTACAGGAACATCGGCAGCATCGTCCGCTGCAGGAAGCCGAAGCGCATGCCGAAGGCGTTGTTGGCCAGCACCAGCTTGTCTGCCGTGATGCGGCCGTTGCGATGCCCCAGCACCACCTTGTCGCCGTATTCGAAATCGGTGATGGGGGTATTCTCGTACAGCGTGACATTGGACGGCAGGCTGTCGGCCAGCCCTTTCACCAGCGCCGAGGGCTGGATCAGGATCGTACCGGGCGTGAATAGCGCCTTGCGGTAGAACGAGGTGCCGATGTGATCCGGCAGATCCTTGCCTTCAATCACTTCGTAGGGCTGGCCGAGCTTGTCCAGCCCGCTGCGATAGGCATCGAGCACGGCCACGCCGCGATCCTCGATGGCGCCCTGGTATTTCCCGCAGGCGTGCATCTGGCAATCGATGCCGTGCTGCTCCACCAGCGAGCGCAGAATGGACTGCCCCAGCAGATTGAGCTTGAGCGTGCTCTGTGCAATATTGATGTCGCCGATGTAATCCTTGGCGCCGATGTCGTGCGGCAAGTCGATCGCGAATCCGGCATTTCGTCCCGAAGTGCCGAAACCCACTTCCTGGGCCTCGATCAGCACGACTTCCTCATCCGGGAAATTCAAGGCCAATTGCCGCGCCGCCGCCAGGCCGGTGAATCCGGCACCGATCACCGCCCAGCGGGTCTTCTTTTCACCGGAATGACTTTCCTTTGCCCGGCGAGGCGCGCTGGTGTGATACCAACCGCAGGCGGCATCGTCTGCAGGAAGCGTGGTCACTCTTGTCATTTCATGGTCTCCGCCTTATCTTCCGATCAATTTATTTTTTGCAGAGTCTAGAGACGCAGCCATTTCTGGACAAACGACCTTTTTTCCGGACTATCGATAACCTCATGTTATGAACAAACGCACAGCGCCCGGCCAGTTGCTGCTCAAGATGCCCTCCCTGCGGGCAGTCAGATGTTTCGTCGTCGCAGCCCGCCACCAGAGCTTCACCCGCGCCGCCGAAACGCTGTGCGTCACCCAGGCCGCGATCAGCCGCCAGATCAAAGAACTCGAAGAACATCTGGGTACGGCGCTGTTCACGCGCACCGGGCGTTCGGTCGAACTGACCGCGGCCGGCTCCACCTTCTTCGATGCCGCGCAACTGTCCTTCATCAACATCGCCCAGGCCGCGATACGCATCCGGCAAGGCCACGGCAGCAGCACCCGGCGCACCCTGAGCATGTGCTGCTCAACGGCCTTCTCGGCGCTGTGGATGGCGCACCGGCTGCCCAACTTCTTCAGCGCCAATCCGGACATCGACCTCGACTTGGTGTCGACCCAGAACTTCCTGTCCATGGCCCCCGGCATCCAGCCGGACGTTTTCATCACCAAGCTTTCATCGATACGGGACGGCTACATCAGCAAGCCGCTGTTCCACGACCGGATCTATCCGGTCTGCGCGCCCGCCTACCTGGAGGCGCATCCGGAAATACGGACCATCGAGGAATTGATGCAGGGCGTCTTGCTCGACCTGACTCCCTATGAGCGCACGGGGATCTCCGAGCACGTCGACTGGGGCGTATGGCTGGCCATCCACCACCTGGACATCGAAGACCGCCTCCGCAGCGGCCGGCACTACTTCAGCGCCAACGACTACAACCTGCTGATCCAGATGGCGCTCAACGGCCAAGGCATCTCCCTGGGCTGGGACCACCTAGTGGCGCCCCTGATCCAGCAGGGCCGGCTGGTCCGGCCGGTCGAACACGAAGTGGAACTGGAAGAGACACGCCATTACCTCGCCTACCGCGAGGACAAGGCCGACGACGAGGCATTGGGCCGCTTCCGCGACTGGTTCCTGGGCGAATGCGGCCCGGCGGCGGGATGATTCCTGGAGACTGAATCTGGAAAGAAAGGGCTTCGGGGCTGTCGGCCCCGGCGAACGCGGGGTCAGATTTGACATGGAAGGCAAGCAAGCTGATCAACGGTCCGTATCGTAGGCACGGACAATATGCGCCAGATGAATATTTCCGATTTATGCACTTTGCGCATAAAAACGGGATATGCGCTTCAAGAATAAAGTCAGAATCCCCGGGCGAAATAGGCTCTCGGCAACATCCAGCGTCCCGGCTGGCCAGGAAGTTCTACAAAGCCGAAGTGCCGGTAGAACGCCGCCGCCGCGGGCGACTTGGCATCGACGATGATGACCGCCACCGCGAGCGTCTGGCTGGCGGCGACGACGCGCTTGCATGCATCGACCAGCAGGATGGAACCCAGGCCCTTCCCCTGCGCCGCTTCACTCACCGCAAGCCGGCCGAGCAGGGCCGCAGGAACGGGATAACGCGGCAGCTTTTTTCGCAGGGAATCGGGCAACTGTTCGGCAGCGACACTGGCAGCGCTGAGGGAGTAGAACCCTGCGACCTCACTGGCCTGGTCGGCCGGCGTTGCCACAAACACCCGCCCCACCCCACGCTTGATGTCCTGCCTGGCATGACGATGGAGATATTGATCCAGCGCCGCCTCCCCACACCGGAAACTGGCGGTGTCGGCCTCGTTGTCCAGCGGACGAATGCGGTACTCCACTCAGCGCACCTGGTTCGCGTGGCGGGCAAACGCCCGCTGCAAGGCCGGAGCGGGCTGAGCCGGGGCATCCAGGGCGGCCAGGAAGGCCGCAAAATCCTTCTGCGACAGGGTAATGGCTTCGTGCCGCTGCACCGCAGAGCGGGCTTGGTCGACGGCGTGCCGGAGCACGAACTCCGACACGCTCATGTTCTCGTAGGCCGCTGCCTTGTCGAGCAGGTGACGGACCTCCTGATCGCAGCGGATGTGCAGACGTGTGTCCTTGGTAAGGGAGCTCATGGGACTCTCCTCAGAAATAACGCACTCATTGTGCGCCATTTGTACGCACCGCTCAAACTTGGGCAGATATCGTGGGGCAAGGGCCTGGACGACGGTCGGGCGTCTGCCGCATTCGGCCCCGTCGAACGCGGGGCCAGATCGGATTCTGGCGGAGGCGGTGAGATTCGAACTCACGAGGGGCGTAAACCCCTGACGGTTTTCAAGACCGTTGCATTCAACCGCTCTGCCACGCCTCCGCAAGAGGGCGCGATTATAGCACCGGGCAGCCGTTCCGTCGGGCAGGCCCGGGGTCGCTGCAGAAGCGCCGGCATCGAAGGCCGACGGGCCGGCGCTGGCCCCGGGCCGCTGCCGCCCGTCGCCCCGGCATCCCGCGCGCTCTTCGGGCGGCCGGGCGGCGGTTTCACGCGGCGTTCTGCCCCTCGATGCGCATGTCGAGCCGCTCGAGCAGGCTGCGGTCGCGGCCGGTGCCGGGGTTGGGGGTGGTCAACAGGTGGTCGCCGTAGAAGATCGAGTTGGCGCCGGCCATCAGGCACATCGCCTGCAGCGCCTCGTCCATTTCCTCGCGCCCGGCCGACAGGCGGACGTAGCTGCGCGGCATGGTGATGCGCGCCACGGCGATGGTGCGGACGAACTCGAAAGGGTCGATCGGCTCGACGTCGGCCAGCGGCGTGCCGGGGATGGGCACCAGGTTGTTGATCGGCACCGATTCGGGCGGCGGTTCGAGGTTGGCGAGCTGGGCGATGAGGGCCGCGCGGTGGGCGCGCGTCTCGCCCATGCCGACGATGCCGCCGCTGCACACGTTGATGCCGGCCCCGCGCACGTTGCCGAGAGTGTCGAGGCGGTCCTGGTAGGTGCGGGTGCCGATCACCTTGCCGTAGTATTCCGGCGCGGTGTCGAGGTTGTGGTTGTAGTAGTCGAGGCCGGCATCCTTCAGCGAATGGGCCTGGTCCGCGTTCAGCATGCCCAGCGTCATGCAGGTTTCCATCCCGAGCGCCTTCACTTCGCGCACCATCGTGGTCACCCGCTCCATGTCGCGCGCCTTGGGCGAGCGCCACGCGGCGCCCATGCAGAAGCGGCTGGCGCCCTGGGCCTTGGCGGCGCGCGCGGCCTCGATCACCTCGTCGACCGGCATCAGCTTTTCGGCCTTCAGGCCGGTATCGAAGTGGGCCGACTGCGAGCAGTAGCCGCAGTCCTCGGCGCAGCCGCCGGTCTTGATCGACAGCAGGGTCGAAAGCTGGATCTCGCTCGGATCGAAATGCTGGCGATGAACCTGCTGGGCGCGGAACACCAGTTCCATGAAAGGCAGCGCGAACAGGGCTTCGATCTCTTCGACGCGCCAGGCGCCGGTGGCCGCCGGGGCGGGCTGGGGCGCGGTACGGCGCAGGGCGTCGGGCGACACGGTGGCGACAGTGTTCATGGGTTCTCCTTGAGGACGGAATCGGAATCGAACAATCGGTGCAACGCAGGCACGTTCAGGTAGGGTGCGATGGCTTCGGGCGACGGTGCCGGCAGGCGCGGCACCAGGCCCAGGCAAGGCGCACTGCCCAGGCCGACGGCCAGCGCATCGAGCGTGGCGGAAGCCTGGGCCATCGCCGGATCGATGGTGTTGGCCACCCAGCCGCACAAGCGCAGCCCACGCGCGCGGATGGCTTCGGCGGTCAGCAGCGCATGGTTGATCGCGCCCAGGCGCAGGCCGACCACCATCAGCACCGGCAAATCCAGGTCGCGCGCCAGGTCGGCGCTGTCCCAGCCTCCGGCGTCGTCGAAGGGCACGCGAAAACCGCCCACGCCTTCGACCACCACCCTGTCGCAACGCGCCGCCGCAGCCCGGATGGCCGCCAGTATACGGCCACGGTCGATGCTGCGGCCTTCAAGCGCGGCGGCGACGTGCGGCGCGCAGGCGGCCTCGAACTGGAACGGTGCGATCTCGTCGGCGCTCAGCGCCACGTTGCTCGCGGCACGCAGCGCATGGACGTCTTCGTTGATGCGTTCGCCGTCGATCACGCTGATGCCGGCGGCGACCGGCTTCAGCCCGGCGACGCGCAGCCCGGTCTTGCCCAGCAGGCCGACGACGGCGGCGGCGATGGTGGTCTTGCCGATCTCGGTGTCGGTGCCGGTGATGAAACAGGCATGGGCCATTACGGCTCCTCCGGTAATTCGATGAAAGCGCTGCAGTCCGGACGATGGCGCCGGGCCTGGCTCATGGCCTTTTCCATCCAGCCTTTCAGCGCGCTCATCGGCTCTTGCACAGCACTGCGTAGACCACCTGGTAGGTGGCCGGCAGGCCCTCGGCCGTGCGCAAACCCTCGTAGGCGGCGGCCAGGGCGCGGATGCGCGCCGGACCGGTGAGCCCGCCTGGACGGCCGGGGTTGAGGTTGTGCGCGCCGAGCTCCTTGAGCGAACGGGTCAGCGCGCGCAGGTCGGGAAAATGCAAGGTCTGCGCCCGGCGTTCGAGCGCCAGCACTTGCAGGCCGCTGCCCGCGCACAAGGCCTCGTAGTCGCCGAAGGCGCGGAAGCGGTTGACGTGGGTGAAGCCGTCCACTGCCTGCCAGCTGCTGCGCAGTTCTCCCAGAGTGCCAGCGCACAGGCTGCTGAAGGCCAGTACCCCGCCCGGCTGCAGCACCCGCTGCGCTTCGCCCAGCACGGCGGCGAAGTCGCCGCACCACTGCACCGCGAGGTTGGAATAGATCAGGTCGAGACTGCCGTCGCGCAGCGGCAGGGCTTCGGCATCGCCGGCGATGAAATGCCGCGCTCCGCCCCGGGGCCGGGCATGGCGCAGCATGCCTTCGGCCAGGTCCAGGGCCATGCCGGCACCGAAGCGCTCCGCCAGCAGCCGGGTGAAGTGCCCGGTGCCGCAGCCCAGATCGAGCCAGCGGGCGGACGCCAGGGACGGCAGGCGCACCAGCAACCGCGCACCGACTTCGCGCTGCAGCGAGGCGACGGCGTCGTAGCTGCCTGCCGCACGGGAGAAGGAAGCGGCCACCTGGCGCTTGTCCGGGGTAGCGGGCGCGTGCTCAGGCATTGCCGGCCTCGCCGATGAACGCCAGGATCGCCGCCACCACCTCGCGGGGCCGCTCCAGCGGGAAGGCGTGGCTTGCGTCCTCGATCAGCCCGACCTCGATGCCCGGCTGTAATGCCAGCAGCTCGCCGGCCACCTCGGCCGGCACCAGGGCATCGGCACCGCCAAGCAGATGCAGTTGCGGCCCGGCGAAAGCCTGCAGTGCGCCGCGCCCATCGCAATTGCCAAGCACCGCCAGCCCGGCCAGCAGCACCTGCGGCGCGGTGCAAGGCAGCGCGGCCTGCAGTTGCCGCGCCAAGCCGCGGGCCTCGGCCGAACCCTGGCTGCAGAGCAGACTGAAACGCTTGAGGGTGGCGGCAGGATCGGCGCGGCAGCCATCGACGAAGGCATCGAAGCTCGCCTCGTCCATGCCGTGTGGCCAGCCGGCGCCCGCCACGAAGCGGGGATTGCTGGCCAGGGTCAGCAGGCCACGGCAGCGTTCGCCGCGCAGCGCCGCCAGTTCGCCGGCAAGCAGGCCGCCGAGCGACCAGCCGCCCAGCCAGGCCTGCGGCGGCAGGCGCGCGTCCAGTTCCAGCAGCCAGCCGCGCACATCGCCGCTGGCCAGTTCAGGCAGCGGCGCGATGTCCACCCGCAGCATCGGATCGAGCCCGCGCAGCGCTTCGGCCAATCCCTCCAGCGGCAGGCTGCCCAGGCCCCAGCCCGGCAGCAGGATCAGATGCTCACGCATGGCGGTCCACCTCGGGCCGGCATGCGGCCAGTGCGTCGCACAAGCGCTCGACGTCGCTCAGCGTATGTGCCGCGCTCAGCGTGATGCGCAGCCGCGCGGTATTGGCCGGCACGGTGGGCGGGCGGATGGCCGGCACCCACAGGCCTGCCGCGTCGAGCGCCGCGGCCAGCGCCAGCGCGGCGGCGTTGTCGCCGACGATCAGCGGCTGGATGGGCGTGGCGGAGTCGGCCAGTCGCCAGCCGCAGCCGGGCCTGCGCGCGATGACATCGGACAGCCGGGCGCGCAGCGCGGCGGTCAGCGCGGCCAGCTTTTCGCGCCGCGCCGCGCCCTCCCCGCCGCTGATCAGCGCCAGGCTGACGCCCAGCGCATGCGCCAGCGCGGGCGGCATCGCCGTGGTGTAGATGTAGCTGCGCCCGCCCTGCAGCAGCGCGTCGACGACCAGCGGATGGGCAGCGACGAAGGCCCCTGCCACACCCGCGGCCTTGCCCAGCGTGCCCATGTAGATCAGGCGCTCGCTGCGCAGGCCGCAATGCGCCAGCGCGCCCTCGCCGTTCGCGCCGAGCACGCCGAAGCCATGGGCGTCGTCGACGATCAGCCAGGCGTCGTGGCGCTCGGCCAGCGCCAGCAGTTCGGCCAGCGGCGCGATGTCGCCGTCCATGCTGAACACCGCGTCGGTGACGATGAGCCGGATCGGCTGCTCGCAGTCGCGCAGCATGGCGTCGAGCAGGTCGAGGCGGCCGTGCGGATAGCGCCGCATGCGGGCGGCGGCGAGCAGGCTGCCGTCGACCAGCGAGGCGTGGTTGAGCTTGTCGGCGAAGATCGCCGCCTGCTCGGCGCCGAGCGTGGTCAGCAAGGCCAGGTTGGCCATGAAGCCGCTGCAGAACAGCAGCGCCCCCGCATCCGGCACCCAGGGCGACAGCAGCCGCGCCAGTTCGCCTTCGAGCAAGGCATGGGCCTGGCTGTGCCCGGTGACGAGGTGCGACGCCCCGCTGCCCGCGCCCCAGCGCCGCGCGCCGTCGGCCAGCGCGGCTGCGATGTCCGGATGGCTGGCAAGGCCGAGGTAGTCGTTGCTGCCGAAGTTCAGCAGCTCGCGCACGCCGCCCCGGCCGTCGTCGACGGTCTGCAGCGGCGCGCAGGGCGATGCGGCGACGCGGCGGCGGCGCAGCAGGGCCGCGGCCTCGCGCTCAAGCCGTCGCCGGGTCAGATGCGCCAGCAGCATCGCTACTCCGGGTGGGGATGCTCTCAGCCAATACATCTGCCAGCACCTCGTCGAGCGTCGCCCGCACGCGCGCCGCCAGCCATGCGGCCAGTTCGTCGTCGAGCACATAGGGCGGCATCAGGTAAACGGTGCGGCCGATCGGGCGGATCAGCAGTTCGTGGCGGCGTCCGGCGAGGTGGAAGCGTTCGGCGAAGCGCTCGCCGGCCAGTTCTTCGCGCACGTCGAAGGCCCAGATCATGCCGCGCTGGCGCAGGTGCTCGATGCGCTCGTCACCGGCCAGCGGCGCCAGCGCAGCAGTGAGCGCGGCAGCACTGGCCCGGTTACGTGCCAGTACGTCGTCCTGCGCGAAGCGGTCGAGCACCGCCAGCGCCGCGCGGCAGGCGAGCGCATTGCCGGTGTAGGAATGCGAATGCAGGAAGCCGCGCGCCACCTCGTCGTCGAGGAAGGCCTCGTAGATGTCGTCGCGGCTCAAGACCAGCGACAGCGGCAGATAGCCGCCGCTGATGCCTTTCGACAGGCAGATGAAGTCCGGCCACAGCGGCGCTTCGCCCTCGGCCGCCTGCTCGAAGGCGAAGAAGCTGCCGCTGCGGCCGCAGCCAACAGCAATTTCGTCGACGATCAGATGGATGCCGTAGCGGTCGCACAGCGCGTGCAGGCCGCGCAGGTAGGCCGGGTCGTGCATCGCCATGCCGGCGGCGCACTGCACCAGCGGTTCGACAATGAAGGCGGCGATGTGCTCGTGGCGGGCCTCGAACAGCGCGCGCACTTCGTCCAGCGCACGCGCGGCCACGTCCGCCGCGGTTTCGCCCGGAGCGGCCTGGCGGGCGTCGGGCGAGGCAACGATGTGGGCCTGCCGCAGCAGCGGTGCATAGGCGTCGCGAAACACCGCGACGTCGGTCACCGCCAGCGCGCCGATGGTCTCGCCGTGGTAGCCGTGGCGCACGCAGACGAATTCCCGCTTGGCTTCGCGGCCCCGGTTGCGCCAGCAATGAAAGCTCATCTTCAGCGCGATCTCGACCGCCGAAGCGCCGTCGCTGGCGTAGAAGGCGTGGCCGAGCACGCCGCCGGTCAGCGCCGACAGGCGCTCGGCCAGTTCCACCGCCGGCGCATGGGTGCAGCCGGCCAGCATCACGTGCGGCAAGGTGTCGAGCTGTTCGCGCAGCGCCGCGTTGATGCGCGCGTCGGCATGGCCGAAGAGGTTCACCCACCACGAGCTGTTGGCGTCGAAGTAGCGCCCGCCGGCGTAGTCGTACAGCCACGGCCCCTGGCCCCGGGCAATCGGCAGCGGCGGCACGGCCTGCATGCGCTGCATCTGGGTGCAGGGATGCCACACTTGCGCGATGCTGCGCCGCTGCCAGGCGGCCTGCTCGCCGCGCGCGGAATCAGTACTGCCGGAAGAGCCGGGTAAAGGAGGCGCCATGCCTTCAGTGTCCATAATTATGAATCACGGAGCGCGATTGTTTCAGTTGCGCGCCGAAATGAAAAGCCTTCAGACGCACTCGAACAAGGCCACCGACTCCACGTGCGAGGTCTGCGGGAACATGTTGGCGATACCCGCGCCGCGCAATACGTAGCCTTTCTCATGCACCAGCACCGCCGCGTCCCGCGCCAGCGTGGCCGGGTTGCACGACACATAGACGATGCGCGGCGGCCGCTGCAGCGGGCTGATCGCCTTGACCACGGCGATCGCGCCTTCGCGCGGCGGATCGATCAGCAGCTTGTCGAGCGGCCCGAGCGCGGCCAGGCTGTCTTCGGTGGCTTCGAACAGGTTCGCGGCGTGGAATTCGCAGCGCGCCGCCAGGCCGTTGGCGGCCGCATTGGCCAGGGCGCGCTCGACCAGCGCCTCGCTGCCTTCGACGCCCACCATGCTTGCGCCGCGCCGCGCGATCGGCAGGCTGAAGTTGCCCAGGCCGCAGAACAGGTCGGCGATGCGTTCGCCGGGCCGGGGTTCGAGCAATTGCATGGCGCGTCGGATCAGCAGCCGGTTGATATGCACGTTGACCTGGGTGAAGTCGGTGGGCCGAAAATCCATCCGCACATCGAACTCGGGCAAGGTATAGGCCAGACCGGGGCCGCCCTGCGGATGCAGCGGCGCGGCAGTGTCCGGACCGCCGGGCTGCGTCCAGGCCTGGATGCCGTGGGCGTCGGCGAAAGCGGCCAGCGCACGCCGGTCGCCTACGCTGAACGGCAGCAGGTGGCGGAACACGAAGGCAGTCGCGGTATCGCTGACGGCGATCTCGATCTGCGGCACGCGGTCTGCGATCGACAGCCCGGCGATCAGCCCGTGCAGTTCCGGCACTAGCGCGGATATCGCCGGCGGCAGCACCGGACAGGCGTGCATGTCGGCGATGTAGCTCGAGCGCTTCTGGTGGAAGCCGATCAGCACCCCGCCCTTGCTCGGCACCACGCGCACGCTCAGGCGCGCGCGGTAGCGGTAGCCCCAGGCCGGGCCGTGGATGGCCGGATGGATGATCTGCGGCTCGACCTTGCCGATGTGCCACAGCGCGTCCTCGAGGATGCGCTGCTTGGCCGCGGCCTGCGCCGACGAGTCGAGATGCTGCATCGAACAGCCGCCACAGGTGCCGAAATGCGCGCAGCGCGGTGCGACCCGCTGCGCGCTCGCCTTCAGCACCCGCGCCGTCTCCGCCTGGGCGTAGCGCGGCCGCTCGCGCAGCACGGTGTACTCCACCCGCTCGCCCGGCAGCGCGCCTTCGATGAAGACGGCTTTGCCGTCGACATGGGCGATGCCGCGGCCTTCGTGATCCAGCGATTCGATGACTGCTGCCGACATGGGGATTCCGCCGAGAAAAGTGGCGCGATTCTACCGCGTCCGTCCACCTGCTTCTTGCGTCTTCTCTGCGCCCTGTCGCGGCCACCTTCCACCGGCGCCAGCGTCCGGCTCCGCTCGGGCCTATAATCCGCGCCATGAATTCACCCGCTCATCCGCCCACTCGCCTGCCTTCCCTCGAAACCCTGCTCGGCGGCCTGTCGGCGCGCGAGTTCCTCGCCGAATACTGGCAGAAGAAGCCCCTGCTGATCCGCCAGGCCGTCCCCGGTTTCAAGGGCGTGCTGGAGCGCGACGAACTGTTCGAGCTCGCCTGCGACCCCGACGTCGAATCGCGCTACATCCGCCTGCCCGCCGACGGGCTCGAAGGCGAATGGACGCTGGAGCACGGCCCGCAGAGCCGCGGCCGCCTGCGCGGCAAGAAGCAGCCCTGGACGGTGCTGGTGCAGGGCCTGAACCTGTGGGTGCCCAACGGCGACCGCCTGCTGCACTGCTTCGATTTCATCCCGCAGGCGCGGCTCGACGACCTGATGGTGAGCTACGCCGTCGATGGCGGCGGCGTCGGCCCGCACTTCGACAACTACGACGTGTTCCTGCTGCAGGGCACGGGCAAGCGCCGCTGGCAGATTTCCGACCAGGCCGACCGCACGCTGGTCGACGGCGCGCCGCTGCGCATCCTGAAGCACTTCCAGCCAACCGAGGATTGGGTGCTGGAACCCGGCGACATGCTCTACCTGCCGCCACACTGGGCGCACAACGGCATTGCCGTCGGCGAATGCACGACCTACTCCATCGGCTTCCGCTCGCCCACCGCGCAGGAACTCGGCACCGAATTCCTCGGCTGGCTGCAGGAGCGCATCGGGCTCGACGGCCTCTACGCCGACCCGGACCTCGAACTGCAGGCGAACTCGGCCGAAATCGGCAGCCGCATGGTCGACCAGATCGAACGCATGCTGTCGGGCATCCGCTGGAGCCGGGCGGACATCGAAGCCTTCGTCGGCGACTACCTGACCGAACCGAAGGCACACGTGTTCTTCGAACCGCCCGCGGAGAGCCTGGGCCGCAAGGCCTTCGAACGCGCGCTGCGCAAGCACGGCTTCGCGCTGGACGCCCGCAGCCTGCTGCTGTTCTCGGCGGCGGGCTTCCACCTGAACGGCGAGCCGCTCGAACTCGCCCCAGGACTGCACGACATCGCCGCCCGCCTCGCACACCACCGGGCCCTGCCGGCCGGTGATTTTGCCGATTGCCCGGCCGGGTTGCTGGACATGCTGCATGACTGGTACGAGAGCGGCTTCGGGGGGCCCGCGGCGGGCTGAAGCCGAAAAATACGCTCACATTTTGCGGCGCACCATCCGCGCAGGTTTTCCGCTGTGTGCATGCTAGACTTGACGCGCTTCAAGTTCCAACAGCCGTACTCGTGCCACTCGCCGCCAGACGTCCGGTGGCACTCAACTCGAAAAAGGAAAAAGCAATGAAACAATCCCTTCTCGTCGCCGCCCTCGTTGCCCTCGCCGTGTCCGCTTGCAGCAAGCAGGAAGAAGCTCCGGCTCCGGCGCCCGCCTCTGTGCAGGAACAAGCCCAGGAAGCGGCTCAGCAGGCCGTGGAAGCAGCGAAGGAGAGCGCAGAAGCCGCCAAGGAAAGCGCTGCCGAAGCCGTCGAAGCCACGAAGGAAGGCGCCTCTGCCGCCGTCGAGGCCGCCAAGGAAAACGCCGCAGCCGCGGTTGAAGCCGCTAAGGAAGGCGCGGAAGCCGTCAAGGAAGGTGCATCCGACGCCGTCGATGCCGCCAAGGCTGCTGCCGAAGCCGCCGTCGAAAGCGCCAAGGAAGCAAACAAGGAATAAGCCTGCCGCCTTGGCAGGTCGCAACCGGGCCCGCGCACACTCTGCCGCCACGCGCATACCCCCCCGGGGGCGCGTGGCACCCGCAGGGGGCCCGACAGCAAAAAAGCCGGCATCACAGCCGGCTTTTTTCATGAAGCCGCGCGCCGCGGTACGTCCGCGGCACGCAGGATGCATCAACGCAGTTCGTTATGCAGCAGGCCGAGGATGCGCTTGGCGGTCTCGGAGGTGTCCGCGCCGCCCTCGCGGGTCAGCACCGTGACCTGCGAATCGCTGCCCTGCCCCTGCACGTGCAGCCGGTATTCGCTGCCGCCCTGTGCCGGCTTGTCGTCGCTGCGCCAGAAGGCCAGCTTCGACATGAAGCCCTTTTCCGGCGTCTTGTTGTCGGCCTCAGGGTCGACATAGCGCACGAAGTACAGCCCCTGGGCGCGGTCACGGTCTTCGACGGTGAAGCCGATGCGATCGAGCGCAAGCCCGACACGGCGCCACGCGCGGTCGAAGGATTCTTCCATGACCAGGCGAGCCTGCCCATCGGTGCCGGCCGTGATGCGCGCGCGTTCCGCAGTCGGCGCGGCGGCCAGCGCGGCTTCGGCGCGTGTTTCTTCGACGCCGAGGTGAACCATCAGGCGGCGCAGCATTTCCGCTTCGAGCTCGGGGTCTGCAGGGCGCGGCTGCCAGACCGTCGAGTCCTTGGCCTCGTTCGGATAGATTTCCATCATGCCGCGGTGGCTGATGTAGATCTCGACCGTGCCGTCATCCTTGCCCTGCTCCAGGCGGGTGCGGAACTTGTCGCGCTCGGGCGTGGAGAACAGGCCGTCGAGCACCTTGCCGATCGCGGAGCGCAGGAAATCCTGCGGGATTTTGGCGCGGTCCTCGGCCCAGTCGGTTTCCATGACGCCGATGTCCGGGCTGTCGATGTTGAGGATGAATCCGAGCTCGAGCCAGAAATCCTTGATCTGCGGCCAGAGATCGTCCGGTTTCCCGGCGACGACCAGCCAGCGCTGGCTGCCGGCGCGCTCGATGTGCATGGTATCCGGCGCCGCGAGGACTTCCGGGCCGCTCGCCGCGACCGGTTGGCTGCCGCGGTCTGCAGAGTACGCGGAATAGGTCGCCACGCCGCGCGGCGTGACGTCGGGCACGGCGAAGCGGTCGTCGCGCGTGGGCACGGTGAGGTCCGGCGGAATCTCGAGCGGCCGCTGCATCTGCTTCGCGCCCTTGTAGTCGATGCGCTTGGATTCGAGCAGCGAGGTCGAGCAGCCGGCAAGTACGACGGACAGCGCGATGAGGGAGGCGGAGGTGCGCATGGAGCGATTCATGAAGTTCCTGCAGAGAAAGGTTCGGATCAGACCTGGATGCCGGCCTTGCGCATCGCCTTCAGCACGCGCTCGTGGCTGGATTCGGACAACTGGGTGAGCGGCAGACGGATACCGTAGCCGATCAGCCCCATGCGGGCCACGGCCCACTTGACCGGAATCGGATTGGCTTCGCAGAACAGGTCGCGGTGGAGACCGGTCAGCAAGGCATTCGTTTCGCGCAGCTTGCGCATGTCGCCCGCGGCCGCGGCCGCGCACAGTTCGTGCATCGCGCGCGGCGCGACGTTGGCCGTCACGGAGATGACGCCGTGCCCGCCGAGCATCAGGAAGGCCACCGACGACATGTCGTCGCCGCTGTACAGGGCGAAGCCCTCGGGCGCGCGCTCGACCAGGTCGCAGGCGCGGTCCAGGCTGCCGGTCGCATCCTTGATGCCGACGATGTTCGGTACTTCGGCCAGGCGCAGCGTGGTGTCGTTGGCGAGGTCGGCGACCGTGCGGCCGGGCACGTTGTAGAGGATCAGCGGCAGTTCGACCGACTCCGCGATGGTGCGGAAATGCCGGTAGAGGCCTTCCTGGGTCGGACGGTTGTAATACGGCACGACCGACAGGTGGGCCGCCGCGCCCGCCTGCTTGGCGAACTGGGCGAGCTCGACCGCCTCGACGGTGGAGTTGGCCCCGGTGCCGGCGATGACGGGCACGCGGCCGGCCGCGTGCTCGACGGAGGCGCGGATGAGCTCGCAGTGCTCCTCGACATCGACGGTGGGCGACTCGCCGGTGGTGCCGACGACGACGATGCCGTCGGTGCCCTCGGCGATATGCCAGTCGATGAGGCTGCGCAGACGGGGATAATCGAGGCTCCCGTCGTCGAGCATGGGCGTGACGATTGCGACAAGCGATCCGGTAATCATGGCCTTGGGCAGAACGTTAAAAGCCGGATTCTAACCGATCGTCGCCCCGCGGCTAGCACGGCACGCATTTTCGCGCGCACGCTCGGCAGGCGAGAATGTTTGCGGATATTGCAGGCTCACAGATCGGCCAGCGACTTGATGTGCGCGACGACCGAGCGCGCCAGCGACGAAAGCGAGTATCCGCCTTCGAGCAGGGACACGATGCGCTTGTGGCCGCAGTCGTTGGCCACCGCCTTGATCTGCTCGGTCGCCCAGACGTAGTCGGCCTCGAGCAGCCCCATCGACCCCATGTCGTCCTCGTAGTGCGCGTCGAAACCAGCGGAGATGAAGATCATCTGAGGATTGTGCGCGCGCAGCGCGGGGATGACGACGTCGCCGAATACCTGGCGGAAACCGTCTCCACGGGTGCCGGCGGGCAGCGGCACGTTGCACATGTGGGCGGGCGGATCGTCGGCGCCGCAATATGGATAGAAGGGGTGCTGGAAGATGCCCGCCATCATCACGCGCGGATCGTCGCGGAAGATGTCCTCGGTGCCATTGCCGTGATGGACGTCGAAGTCCACGATCGCGACCCGCTCCAGCCCGTGGGCGTCGAGCGCGTGGCGCGCGGCAATGGCAACGTTGTTCATGAAACAAAAGCCCATCGCCTTGGCGCGCTCCGCATGGTGGCCGGGCGGGCGCACGGCACAGAATGCGTTCTCGATCTCGCCCGCCATCACCAGGTCGGTCGCCATCACGCCCGCGCCGGCGGAGCGCAGCGCGGCCTTCATCGTGCCGGGGCTCATCGCGGTGTCGGGGTCGAGGTGGCGGATGCCGTGTTCGGGCACGCTGTCGAGCAGTTCGTCGAGGTAGTTCTCCGGATGGGCGCGGATGATCTGCTCGCGGGTGGCGACAGGCGCATCATAAAAGGAGATATACATGTCCAGCCCGGCCGCGATCAGACGGTCGTTGATCGCGGAGAGGCGGTCGGGGCATTCGGGGTGCATCGACCCCATGTCGTGCAGCCAGCAGTCGCGATGCGTGATGAATGCCGTGGTCGTCATACTCTCCCCTCTCTCCTGCATTGAATATTCGAAGCGGCCGGCCCTCGGTCGGGGGCCGCTTCCATTTTTCGTCGAATCAGCACGGCACGACTGCGCTGGACGATGCTCTTTGTCGCCTATTATCACCGCTTCGCAGCCAATTTCACAGTGCCTCCGACATGCCCGCAGAGACGCCAGACACCGCTATCAAGCGCCTGCTCGAAGCAGCGAACCAGATCATTCTCGGCAAGGAACACGAGCTCCGCCTCGCCCTCGCCTGCCTGGTCGCACGCGGTCATCTGCTGATCGAGGACATGCCCGGAGTGGGGAAAACCACGCTCGCCCACACCCTCGCCCAGCTGATGGGCCTGCAGCTCCAACGCATCCAGTTCACCAGCGACCTGCTGCCGGCCGACATCCTTGGCGCATCCGTATTCGAGCGCGAGTCCAACGCCTTCCGCTTCCACCCCGGCCCCGTGTTCGCGCAAGTGGTGCTGGCCGACGAGATCAACCGCGCCACGCCCAAGACGCAGAGCGCGCTGCTGGAGGCGATGGAAGAACGCCAGGTCACCGCCGATGGCCACACCTTCGACCTGCCGGAACCCTTCTTCGTCATCGCCACCCAGAACCCCACGCACCAGATCGGCACCTTTCCGCTGCCCGAAAGCCAGCTCGACCGCTTCCTGCTGCGGATCAGGCTCGGCTATCCGGACCCGATGGCGGAGCGCGCCCTGCTGATGGGCGAGGACCGGCGCAGCGTGCTCGAACGGCGTGCGCCGGTGATCGGACCGGACGATCTGGCCGGACTCCAGCGCCGTGCGCAAGGCCTGCACGTCGCCGACCGCCTGATCGACTACGTGCAGGCCTTGCTCTCCGCCACCCGCCACGATGCCGAACTCGCCGCCGGACTCAGCCCGCGCGCCGGCCTCGGGCTGCTGTCGGCCGCGCGCGCCTGGGCGCTGATCCACGGCCGCGACCATGTGTTGCCGGAGGATGTGCAGGCCCTCTTCCCGCACGTCGCCGCGCACCGCCTGCACCTCGCCGGTGACGCACGCCCCGTCCCGGCCGCCACGCTGACGCGCCTGGTCCACGCGGTGGAGCTGGCCTGAACATGAACGCGCCCGCGGCTGCGCCGGCACGTCGCCCGCCGTTCCACCCGCCACGCC
>NZ_AMXE01000022.1 GCF_000310205.1 Thauera linaloolentis 47Lol = DSM 12138
GCCCCCCGCCGTTGCCGGCTTCGGCCTGAGGAGGGGGCATGGTCCGCATCATCGATCGACGCTTCGACAGCAAGAATAAGAGCGCGGTGAATCGCCAGCGTTTCATGCGTCGTTTCAAGCAGCAGATCCGCAAGGCGGTGTCCGGCGCGATCGAGGGGAGATCGATCCGCGACCTGGAAAACGGCGAACAGGTCGCCATCCCCGCACGCGACCTGTCCGAGCCCTCGCTGCATCACGGCCGGGGCGGCATCTGGGAACAGGTGTTCCCGGGCAACGACCAGTTCAGCGCCGGCGACCGCATCAACCGCCCGCTCGGCGGCGGAAGTGAAGGCGCCGGCCAGGGCAAGGCAAGCGACGAAGGAGAGCACGAGGACGACTTCATCTTCCAGCTCTCGCGCGAGGAATTCCTCGACCTGTTCTTCGAGGACCTCGAACTGCCGCACCTCGTGCGCACGCAACTGGCCAGGGTCACCGAATACAAGACGCAGCGCGCCGGCTTCACGTCCGACGGCGTGCCGGCCAACATCAACATCATCCGCTCGATGCGCGGCGCGCTCGGGCGCCGCCTGGCACTCGGCTCACCCTACGTCGGCCGGCTCCGCGAACTGCAGCAATCCCTCGACGAAGCCCTCGCCCGCTGCGGCGAGCCCCCCACCGAGGACTGCGAGGAAACCGAGGAGGTACGCGCACTGCGCCAGGAGATGGCGCTGCTGCGCGAACGGATCGAGCGCATCCCCTTCATCGAGCGCTTCGACCTGCGCTACAACAACCGCGTCAGGATTCCGTGCCCGACCACACAGGCGGTGATGTTCTGCCTGATGGACGTGTCCGGCTCGATGAGCGAAGAGCGCAAATCCACCGCCAAGCGCTTCTTCATGCTGCTCTACCTGTTCCTGACGCGCAGCTACGAACACATCGAAGTCATCTTCATCCGCCATCACACCATCGCCAAGGAGGTCGACGAAGACGAATTCTTCCACTCGCGCGAATCCGGCGGCACGGTCGTGTCGAGCGCACTGGTGCTGATGCGCGACATCCTGCGCGAACGCTACGCCAACGGCCAGTGGAACATCTACGGCGCCCAGGCTTCGGACGGCGACAACTGGGACAACGACTCCCCCGTCTGCGGCCGGCTGCTCGGCGGCGAGATCCTGCCCTGGTGCCAGTACTTCGCCTACATCGAGATCACCGCCGGCGAACCGCAGAACCTGTGGCGCGAGTACGCCAGGATTGCCGGCGAGCATGGCCACTTCGCCATGCAGCGCATCGAATCGCCGGCCGACATCTATCCGGTGTTCCGCGAACTGTTCAAGAAGACGATCACATGAAGCGCACATCCGCCCGCAAGCCCGAACCCCTGCCGCGCGGCTCGGAATGGTCGATCGAGAGCATCGACCGCTACCACACCGAGATCGCCCGCGTCGCCGGCCACTACGGGCTCGACACCTATCCGGTACAGATCGAGATCATCACCGCCGAACAGATGATGGACGCCTATGCCTCGGTCGGCATGCCTGTGAACTACCACCACTGGTCCTTCGGCAAGCATTTCCTCGCCACCGAGAAAGGCTACCGCCGCGGCCAGATGGGGCTGGCCTACGAGATCGTCATCAACTCCAACCCCTGCATCGCCTACCTGATGGAGGAAAACACGCTGCCGATGCAGGGCCTGGTGATCGCCCACGCCGCGTACGGCCACAACAGTTTCTTCAAGGGCAACTACCTGTTCCGCACCTGGACCAACGCCGACGCGATCATCGATTACCTGATCTTCGCGCGGAACTACATCAGCCAATGCGAAGAGCGCCATGGCGAGGAAGAGGTCGAAACCCTGCTCGACGCCTGCCACGCGCTGATGAATCTCGGCGTGGACCGCTACAAGCGTCCGCCCAAGCTCTCGCTCGCCAAGGAAAAGCTGCGCCAGCGCGAACGCGAGGACTATCTCCAGAGCCAGGTCAACGACCTGTGGCGCACCCTGCCCGCGCACGACGTCCGTTCGGGCCCGCACGACGAACCGCGCTTCCCGCCTGAACCCGAGGAGAACCTGCTCTACTTCGTCGAGAAGAACGCCCCGCTGCTCGACCCCTGGCAGCGCGAGGTCGTGCGCATCGTGCGCAAGATCGCGCAGTACTTCTTTCCCCAGCGCCAGACCCAGGTCATGAACGAAGGCTGGGCCACCTTCTGGCACTACACCCTGCTCAACCACCTGTACGACGAGGGCCTGCTCGCCGACAGCTTCATGCTCGAATTCCTGCAGTCGCACACCAACGTGGTCCATCAGCCGCCCTACAACGCGCACTGGTACAACGGCATCAACCCCTACGCGCTCGGTTTCGCGATGTGGCAGGACATCCGCCGCATCTGCCAGGAGCCGGACGACGAGGACCGCCGCTGGTTCCCGGAGATCGCCGGCAGCAACTGGCTGGAAACCTTCGATTTCGCCATGCGCAATTTCAAGGATGAGAGCTTCATCGCGCAATACCTGTCGCCCAAGATCATGCGCAGCTTCCGCATGTTCGCGGTACTCGACGACGACCGCGACGACAAGCTGAAAGTCTCCGCCATCCACGACGAGGCGGGTTTCCGCCGCGTGCGCGACATCCTGTCCGAGCAGTACAACCTCGGCGCGCGCGAGCCCAATGTGCAGGTATGGAACGTCGACCTGCGCGGTGACCGCTCGCTCACATTGCGCCACCAGCGCCACCAGCGCCGCCCGCTGAGCGACGCCACCGCCGAAGTCATGAAGCACCTCGCCCGCCTGTGGGGCTTCACCGTGCGCCTCGAGACGATGGCCGCCGACGGTCCGGTGGAACTGCTCGCCGAGATACGCAACGAAAGGCGGCGCTTCGGCAGTGGAGACTGAGGCCCATTGCGATTAATAATGAGAATGGATAGCATTTGCCAAATCCATCACTTGCACTCCTTGCCGGGCTCTTCCCCATGGCCGACGATGTACTCCGCCGCAGCCTCACCACGCTCTACGACGAACACCATGCCTGGCTGAAGAACTGGCTGCAGCGGCGCCTGCCGTGCGACGACCAGGCGGCCGATCTCGCCCACGACACCTTCCTGCGGGTACTCGCGCAGCGCGAGCCCGTCGCGCCGGACGCCCCGCGCGCGTTTCTCACCACTGTCGCGCAACGCGTGCTCGCCAGCCATTTCCGTCGCCAATACCTGGAACAGGCCTGGCTCGAGACACTTGCCCAGCAGCCGGAACTCGTCGCCGTCTCCGAAGAAACCCGTGCCCTGTGGATGGAGACCCTGTATGAAATCGACCGCCTGCTCGACACCCTGCCGCCGATCACCCGCAGGGCCTTCCTGCTCTCCCAACTCGATGGCGTGGGCCATGCCGGAATCGCCGCCGAACTGGGCATCTCCATCGCCACCGTCAAGCGCCACATCGTCAAGGCCGGCACCCTGCTCTACTTCGCCCGCTGACCCGCCCGCCCGATGAACGCCGCCGCCGAAGACGCCACGCCCCGCATTCCGCC
Organism: Thauera linaloolentis 47Lol = DSM 12138; assembly: GCF_000310205.1. GTDB lineage: Bacteria > Pseudomonadota > Gammaproteobacteria > Burkholderiales > Rhodocyclaceae > Thauera > Thauera linaloolentis. Next base: position 3,492 of record NZ_AMXE01000022.1, read on the forward strand.
GCACGTCGCCGAAGCCGCGATGGAATGGTGGGTGGAGCTGCAATCAGACCCGGTCACCGACGACATGCGCGCCGCCTGTCTGCGCTGGCGCGGCGCCCGCCCGGAGCACGAGCAGGCCTGGCAGATCATCGCCGCCGGCCACAGCCGGCTGCATGCCAGCGCCCTGCCCCCCGCGCTCGCCCACGCGGCACTGGGCGCTCCGCGCGGCAAGCCGGCACGCCGCAGGGCCATCAAGGCACTCGCCGTACTGGTCTTCGCCGGCGGTGGCGCGTGGGGCATACATCGCCGGGACATCGCTTCGCAGTGGTTTGCCGACTACCGCACGGGCACCGGCGAACGCCGCGACATCGTGCTCGCCGACGGCACCCGCGTCACCCTCGACACCGATACCGCGCTCGACATCCGCTTCGGCGAGCACGAGCGCCGCCTGCATCTGCGCTCGGGGCGCATCCACATCGACACCGCCCCGGATGGAGATTCGCGCCGCCCCTTCTTCGTCGACACGGCCCAGGGCCGTGCCCAGGCGCTGGGCACGCGCTTCACCGTGCGCCAGGACGACGGCGCCAGCCACATCGCGGTGTACGAAGGCTCGGTGGCGCTGATCCCCCGCCACGGCGGCGGCCTCACCCTCGGCCCCAGCGAACAGACACGCCTGCATCCGCACGGAACCGATGCCCCGCGCCCGACCGACGACCGCGACACCGCCTGGCGGCAAGGCATGCTCATCGTCTCCGCGATGCGCCTGGACGATTTCATCGCCGAACTCGGCCGCTACCGCAGCGGCTGGCTGCACTGCGATCCGCAGGTCGCGGCCCTGCGCGTTTCCGGCTCCTTTCCCCTGGCTGACACCGACCGCGCCCTCGACGCGCTGGCCAACACCTTGCCGGTGGACATTGTTCGCCGCACCCGCTACTGGGCGGCAGTCCGCCCCCGTGCGGCGCCGGGCTGAAACGGCGCGAAAGAAAGCCGGCAGGCTGCAAGAAAAAACCGCCGGCGCTTGTCTACTCAAGATTCATTCACAATAATGATTCTCATTTCTAAATCAACCTTCAGCGTGGCTACCGCGTGCCTCCTAACCTCGACCGCAAACAACGCTGGCTCTGGTCCGCAATCCGTATCCGTTGCGCCCTGCAGCCCGACGAACCACGCTTGATTCCGCACCACCTGACCGAAGGCCTGGCTCTGGTCCGCTGGGCCAGGCTATCGGCCTGGGACGCGGCCTGGCGCTCGACCGAACTGCTGGCCTGCACCGCGGCCGACCGCGCCTTGCCCATCCACTGGCGCCATCTGTGCCTCGATCATGTGCACCAACCCCTCGCGCAACTGGCCTGCTGCGCCCGCAGCCCGCAGCAACAGGCCCGGCTGGCCGCGATACGCTGGCGCGTCGCCACCCTCGATCTGTTGCCGTCCATATCGCTGGACGGTCCGGACTCGCCCATCGCCTAGCCGATGGTTCCACCCGGCAGGGTCACCCCCGCCCCTTTCACCCAAGCACAGGAGCCTTTCTCAATGACAACACGCCAGGAATACGACACCTTTGGCGCCATCGACGTCCCTGCCGCCCGCCTGTGGGGCGCGCAAACCCAGCGCTCGCTGATCAACTTCGCCATCTCCACCGAACGCCAGCCCGTGGAGCTCATCCACGCCCTGACCCTGGTCAAGCGTGCCGCGGCGCAGGTCAACCACAACCTGGGCCTGCTGCCGGCCGACAAGACCCAGGCCATCATCGCCGCCGCCGACGAAGTGCTCGCCGGCAAACACCCGGACGAATTCCCGCTCGCCGTATGGCAGACCGGCTCCGGCACGCAGACCAACATGAACGTCAACGAAGTGCTCGCCAACCGCGCCAGCGAGCTGCTGGGCGGCGAACGCGGCGAGAAGCGCGCCGTCCACCCCAACGACGACGTCAACCGCAGCCAGTCGAGCAACGACGTCTTCCCCACCGCGATGCACGTCGCCGCCACGCTTGCCTTCAGCCAGAAGCTGCTGCCGGCCCTGTCCCGCCTGCACGCCACCCTCGAAGAAAAATCCCGCACCTTCGCCGACATCGTCAAGATCGGTCGCACCCACCTGCAGGACGCCACCCCGCTGACGCTCGGACAGGAGATCTCCGGCTGGGCGGCGCAACTCGTGCACGGCGAACGCCACCTGCGCGCCGCGCTGCCGCACCTGGCCGAACTGGCGCTGGGCGGCACCGCCGTCGGCACCGGACTCAACGCCCCCAAGGGCTACGCCGAAACCGTGGCCGCCGAGATCGCCCGCCTGAGCGGGCAGGCATTCGTCACCGCGCCCAGCAAGTTCGAAGCCCTGGCCAGTTGCGATGCCCTGGTGCACGCCCACGGCGCGCTCAAGACACTGGCCGCCAGCCTGATGAAAATCGCCAATGACGTGCGCTGGCTCGCCAGCGGCCCGCGCAGCGGCCTGGGCGAGATCTCCATCCCGGAGAACGAGCCTGGCTCCTCGATCATGCCGGGCAAGGTCAACCCGACGCAGAGCGAAGCCGTCACCATGCTCGCAGCCCAGGTCATGGGCAACGACGTGGCCATCAACATCGGCGGCGCCTCAGGCAACTTCGAGCTGAACGTGTTCCGCCCGATGGTCATTCACAACTTCCTGCAAAGCGTGCGCCTGCTCGCCGACGGCATGAACAGCTTCAACGACCACTGCGCCGCCGGCATCGAGCCCAATCGCGCCCGCATCACCGAGTTGGTCGAACGCTCGCTGATGCTGGTCACCGCGCTCAACCCGCACATCGGCTACGACAAGGCCGCGCAGATCGCCAAGAAGGCGCACAAGGACGGCAGCAGCCTGCGCGAAGCCGCGCTGGCGTTGGGCCACCTGTCGGCCGAGGACTTCGACCGCTGGGTCGATCCGGCCAAGATGGTCGGCTGAAATCCGGCTCCAGCGCCTCGGCCGGCCGCGATGGGGCCGGCCGAGGCGGCTTCGGGCGATTTTCCCGATCCCGTCGATTTTTTTTCACGGCGGATGAGCTGTTTTCGTTTCTCGTGCGACAGACAGGGTGACGCCACCTGTCCAAGGAGAAACCCACGATGCAATCCGCCCGCGAAACGCGCGCCCGGCAAACCGCCCCCCTGCACCGCACGGCCTGCGCCGCCGCAGTGCACACCGCGCTGATCACCCTTTGCCTGGCAGCGCTGCCCTCCGCAACGCCACCGGCATACGCCGCCGACTCCGCGCCGGCCCAACTCCAGAGCTATGCGATCCCCGCCGGCCCGCTCGACGCCGCCCTCGCCCATTTCGGCCATGCCTCCGGCGTGCTGCTCAGCTACCCGCCCGCGCTGGCCGCCGGGCGGCACAGCCCTGGCGTCAGCGGCGAGCACAGCGCCCCCGCCGCGCTCGCTCGCCTGCTCGCCGGCACCGGGCTGGAGGCGGTGCCCCAGTCCAATGGCGGCTACACCTTGCGCGCCGCCTCGCGCCCGACTTCCGGTGAGGCCACCCTGGCACCGATGACGGTGACCGCCACGACCGAGCGCAGCGCCAGCACCGAGGGCAGCGGCCGGTACGGCAGCAACGTCGGCACCACGGCGTTGCCGTTCAACGCCACGCTGCGCGATACGCCGCAATCGATCAGCATCATCAGCAGCCAGATGATCGAGGACCGCAAGATCGACCGCCTGTTCGACGTCATCCAACAGGCGACCGGGCTGGCGGTGAACCGCTACGAGAGCAACCGCGGCAGCCTGTTCGCGCGCGGTTTCAACATCAACAACTACCTGATCGACGGCGCGCCGACCGGCATCAACGAGCAATGGAGCGCCGGCGAAGTATTCAGCAATACGGCGATCTACGACCGCGTCGAGATCCTGCGCGGTTCGGACGGCCTGATGACCGGCGTCGGCAATCCCTCGGCGATCATCAACATGGTGCGCAAGCGGGCCGACAGCAGGGTGTTCAAGGGCTCGATATCGGCCGAGGTCGGGAGCTGGTCGCAACGCGGCCTGACGGCGGACATCAGCACGCCCCTGAACGAAAGCGGCTCGACCCGCGTGCGCGTCGTCGCGGATCACGACGCGGGCAACAGCTACGTCGATCGGCTGAAGAACCGCGAGCAGATCTTCTACGCCACGATCGAGCAGGACATCGGCGACCGCTCGCTGCTCTCGGCCGGCATCAGCCGCCAGGAGAACGACACCAAGAGCCCGACCTGGGGCGGCGTACCCGGCTGGATCGCCAGCAACGCCAACGATGCCGTCCAGTCGGACTGGAGCCGCAGCATGACCACGGCGCCGCACTGGTCGTACTGGGATTCCGACTACACCAACTGGTTCGCCCGCGGCGAGCACGATTTCGGCAACGGCTGGCGGGTCAAGGCCGGCTATACGCGGGGCGACCGCAGTTCGGAAGCGAAGATCGCCAATTTCTACCAGTACGGCTCCCTCCATCCCGTCTTGGGGACCTCCTTCATCCATCAGGAACTGTTCCCCGGCTTCAGTTACAGCCTGCCGATGTCGGGGTATGCGGGGCTTTACTATGTCGACAACACGAAGGAAGACGTCAACATCCAGGTCGAGGGCGAATTCCAATTGTTCGGGCGCGAACACCAGCTCGCCTTCGGCTACGATGATTCCCGCGAGCGCCTGAAGACGATCGGCAATCCGGGCAATACCGGCTCCGCGGTGTTCCCCGCTCCGAGCCTCTACACCTGGGACGGCCATGGCTACGAGCCGGCCTATACCTATCCCGTGGGCAGCGGCGGCATCTACATCAACCAGAAGGTCGTGCAAAAGGCCTGGTTCGTGGCCGGCCGGTTCTCGCTCGCCGAACCGCTCAAGCTGATCCTCGGCACCCGCGTGATCGATTACAGCGTGATCGACTACAAGGACCGCAACAACGATTTCACGTCGGACAACGAGACGATTCCGTACGCCGGTGTGGTCTTCGACCTGACCCGCAACCTGTCGGCCTACGCCAGCTACACCACCATCTTCGAGCCGCAAAGCAAGCGTGATGCGAGCAACAAGCAACTGGCACCGATCGAGGGCAACACGCGCGAAATCGGCCTGAAAGGCGCTTTCTTCGACAATCGCCTGAACGCCAGCCTGTCGGTATTCGAGATGCGGCAGGAGAACGTGGCGCGGGCCAGCGGCCGGATTCCCGGCATGACGCCGCCGCAGACCGCCTATGCCGAAGTGGACGGGGTGGTCAGCGAGGGATTCGAGGTCGAGATCGCCGGTGAAATCCGCCCGGGCTGGAATGCCAGCGTCGGCTATGCCAAGTTCCGCGCCGAGGACGCCAGCGGTACGGAGCTGAATTCGCTGATGCCGCGCCAGCAGTTCAATGCCTTCACCAGCTACCGCCTGCCCGGCGCCTGGAACGGACTCACCGTCGGCGGCGGTGTCCGCTGGCAAAGCAGGACCTACGCGGATGCGTTGTTCCTGCCCGGCAAGAAGCTGGAGCAGAAAGCCTATTCCGTCGTCGACCTGATGGCGCGCTACGAGATCGACAAGCAATTGTCGCTGCAGCTCAACATCGACAACGTACTCGACGAAAAGTACTTTTCGCCCCCCGAAAGCGGCCTCGAGGTCTTCTGGCAGGAGCCGCGCAATGCCCGGTTGAGCCTGAAGTACCAGTTCTGACGGGCTGATCATGGCGCTTCCCGTCGTCGCGGCAGTCGCCGCCGCCGTCGCCTTGTCGCTGGCCGGGCTGCTCATTGCGTGGCGCGCCTGGCGCGGCGGCCGCACACGCGGTCCGGCTGCAGCGGCAGCGCTGTGCGCCTGGGCGGCCTCGACCGGGCTGTGGATCTTGGCCTTCGGCGCCGAAATCGGCATCGCGCTGGCGCTGGAAAGCGGCTCGCTGCTGGCCTTCGTCTTCTTGCTGACGCGGATCGAACACCAGCCGCCGCGCGCCGCCCGGGAGCGCCCTCCCGCCGGCGCGCAGCCGGCCTTTCCGCCAGCGCGGCGAGGTATCGCGTTGGCGTACACCCTGCTCGCCGGCCCGCTGGCCTTCGCCGCGGCACTTTCCCTCGGGCTGCTGATGGCGCTCGAAGCGCCCTTTCACGAACAGACCCGGCTCATCCTCGGCGGCCTGGCGGTGCCCTCGCTATGGGCGGGGATGATCATCGCCGCCGTCGCGCTGCGCCGCCCGGGCGCCACCGCGATGGTGTTCGTCCTGATCATCGGTACGGCCATGGTGGCCGTGCTGGCACGCTGAGGTAGCGTAATCGATGTCGTCACGCAGCCTGATTTCCAACACCTTCACCCGGGCCATGCTGAATGCGCACCAATGGCTGGGCATCCTGTTCTGTACGCTGGTCTGGCTGGTCTGCGTCAGCGGCACACTGGGCGTGCTGCTGGACGAATTCGCGCAATGGGAGGCCCCCTCCGCCCCGCGCGTCGAACAGGCCGACGGCACATTGTTCGCACATGTCGCCACTGCCGCATTTGCCGAGGCGCGCGCCCAAGGCGCCGACCACGACCTTTTCGTGCTCGGCCCAACGCCCGAACTGCCCTGGCTGCGGATATTCGCCCTCGGCGAGCACGAAGGTGCGGCCGAACCGCCTCATCTGGAATGGCTGGCCGACACCGGGGGCACGCTGCACCCGATGCCGCACACGCCATGGACGACCTTCGTGCGCGATCATCATGAACGCCTGCACCTGCCGTCGCCCTATGGCGCCTGGGCGGTGGGTGTCGTCGGCACGCTGCTGCTGGCCAGCCTGTTCTCGGGCCTGCTCGCGCACCGCCGTATCTTCCGCGACGCCTTCCGCCTGCGCCGGGGCGGCTCGCAACGGGTTGCCGATGCCGACCTGCACAACCGCATCGGCGTCTGGGCGCTGCCCTTTCACCTGATCGTGTCGCTGACCGGGTCGCTGCTCGGCTTATCCGGCCTGATCGTGATGCTGCTGGCGCTCGCCGCCTACCAGGGCGATCAGGACAAGGCGATCGCGGCGCTGCTCGGGCCTCAGCCGGGCAGTGACCTGAGCGCGGCGCCATTGCCGGAAATCGCGCCGATGCTGCGTGAAATCGAACGCCTCACACCTGGCGCCACGGTCATGAACCTCATCTACCAGCATGTCGGCACAGCCGGGCAGACCGTCTCGATCAGCACCGCCGAACCGCACCATCTGGCGCGCAACGAAAACTGGACCTTCGACGGCGAAGGCCGCTTTCTGGCCAAGGCCGGGTTCACCGACGGCAGTATCGGCATGCGCATCTACGGCATGATCCAGCCGCTGCATTTCGGCACCTATGGCGGCATTGCCCTCAAGCTCGTGTATGTCGCGCTGGGCATCGGCATGTGCATCGTCGTCGCCACCGGCCCGGCAATGTGGCTCGCGCGCCGGCGCGGCCAGGGGCGCCCCCTGCCGCGGACCGAAAAGCTGTGGGCAGCACTGGTGTGGGGACAGACTGCGGCCTACGCAGCAGCGGCACTGGCGGCGATTGTCGCGGCCGAAACCGGCCCCGCCCTGCCGCTGGGCGTTTACTGGGCAGTGACGCTGGGTTCGGCGCTGGCGTCGCTGCAGCTACGCGATGAACGGCAGGCAGGCCACCTGCTCCAGAGCCTCGGCGGGATTCTGCTGATCGCGCTGGCGCTGTGCCACCTGCTCTACTGGCCGTCGCAAGCGATGGCCGGCCGAGCCATCGATGGAGCGCTGCTTGGCGCGGGTCTCGTGCTGCTCCTGCACGGCCTCCGGCGGCTTCGCCCGGGCCAGATGAATAATGATTCTCGTTTATAATCCAGGCACTTTCCGCCCAATGCCAAGCAAACCATCCGATGGAACCCCGTCCCGCCGAGATCGACGCCCGGTTCGAGCAACTCTACGCAAGTCATCACGGCTGGCTGCGCGCCTGGATTCGCCGCCGCCTGGAATGCGCGGACCAGGCCTGCGATCTGGCGCAAGACGTATTCATCCGCGTGCTGACGCAGCGCCGGCCCGATGAACTGCGCGAACCCAGAGCCTACCTGAGCAGCATTGCGCGCAGCCTGATGGTCGACATGTTCCGCCGGCACAGCATCGAGCAAGCCTACGCCGATGCCCTCGCCGTGCGTGCCGAAGTAACCGAACCGTCGCCGGAAGTCCGCCATCAGGTCATCCAGACCCTGCTCGAAATCGACCGCCTGCTAGACGAACTCGGCGAGCGCCCGCGCGAGATATTCCTGCGCGTGCAGCTCGACGGCCTCAGCCTGGCCGAAGTCGGCCGCCAGATGGGGCTGTCCGCGAACACCGTGCGCAAGCACTTCATCCGCGCCATGGCCCGGTGCCTGGCCCTGATCGATGACTGAAACGCTGGCTCGCCGCCCGGACGCCGCCACGCTGGAACGCGCCGCAGCCTGGTACCTCGACCTGCTCAACGCCGCGCCGGACGCACCGCAACACCAGGAACACGCCCGCTGGCTGGCGCTCGACCCCATGCACCGGCAAGCCTGGGAACGCGTCCAGCGCCTGCAGCACACCTTCGGGCAGTTGCCCGGCGCCATCGGCCGCGACACCTTCCAGTCCGCACGCGCCAGCCGCCGCCAGCTCATCAAGAAGCTCAGCGTGCTGCTGATGGCCGGCGGCGCCGGCACGCTGGCCTGGCGGCAAAAGGAAACCATCCAGGCCCTGGCCGCGACGCACCGCACCGCCACCGGGGAACGCACGGAAATCACCCTGACCGACGGCGGGCATCTGCAACTCAACACCGCCACCGCGCTGGACGTGCGCTACGGCGCCAGCCAGCGTGAAATCCGCCTCCACCACGGCGAAATCCTCGTCACCACCGCGCCCGACCCTCAACGGCGCCCCTTCATCGTCCGCACCCGGCACGGCAGCATCCGCGCCCTGGGCACCCGCTTCGCGGTACGCGCCGATCGCGGCGGCAGCCTCGTCCAGGTGTTCGAACACGCCGTGGAGATCCGCCCGACGGACAGCACCGACGCCCTGCTGCTGGAAGCCGGCCAGCAGGCCCGCTTCTCCGCCACGGCGACACAAGCCACTACAGCGCTCGAAGCCAACGCCGACGCCTGGAGCAAGGGCCTGCTGGCCGTCGACAACTGGCCGCTCGGCCGCGTCATCGACGAACTGGCGCGCCATCACAAGGGCCACCTCGGCTGCGACCCGGCCATCGCCCAGCTCACCCTGTCCGGCGTGTTCCACCTCGACGACATTCCCGGCGTGCTGCAGAACCTGACGGCCACGCTGCCCATCCGGGTCGTCTACCGCAGCCGCTACTGGGTGCGCGTCATCGCCGCCTGAAGGCACGCAAAAATATTATCGGCAGGTGTTGTTGATTCGCGTTTCTCGAACGACTTGAAGGCATGAGCGCCCCATGCGCGCCATGCCATCCACTCTTCGAGGAACCTGCAACATGAGCAAACACCCGCCCAAACTGCTGCGCCCGCTGGCGCTCGCCCTGCATCTCGCCTTCCTCGGCACGGCCGGCGCCACGCTGGCACTGCCCGGCACCGCGCGGGCGCAGGAGGCTGCCTTCGACTTCGCCATCCCCGCCGGCCCGCTGCAGAGCGCGCTGACGGCGTTCTCCGCGCAGACCCGGATCAACGTGTCCTTCACCCCCGAGATCACCGGCGGCGGCAGACACAGCCCCGGTGTGCAAGGCAGCCACACCGCCGCCCAGGCGTTGAGCCGCCTGCTCGCCGGCAGCGGGCTGATCGCGCTGCGGCAGGGCAACGGCTTCACGCTGGAACGGGCGCCGCAGAGCGGCGGTTATGAAACCCAGCTCGTACCGGTCACCGTTACCGCCGGAGCCGATCGCAGCGGCACCACCGAAGGCACCGGCAGCTACACCCAGCGCGGCCCGAGCCGCACCGCCACCGGCCTGTCGCTGAGCCTGCGCGAAACGCCGCAGTCGGTCACCGTGATGACGCATCAGCGCATCGAGGACTTCAAGCTGGAAACGCTCACCGAAGTGCTGGAGCAGACGCCCGGCATTGCCGTGCACCAGTACGGCACGGCCGTCGGTTACCAGGCGCGTGGCGCGGCGGTCAATTTCCAGACCGATGGATTCCGGCAGATCTCCGGCGGCTGGAGCTATTTCGGCGGCATGCACTACGACCTGGACGACCTGACGGACATCGACCGCGTCGAGGTACTCAAGGGCTCTGCCGGCCTGACTGCCGGCTACGGCTACGCCGGCGCCACCGTCAACCGCATCCGCAAGCGGCCGACACAGGAATTCCAGGCGAAAGCCGGCGTTAGCGCAGGGCGCTGGGACAAGCTGCGCGCCGAAGCGGACCTGAGCGGCCCACTGAATGCCGCGGGCACGCTGCGCGGCCGCATCGCGGCGGCCGCGGGCCGGGGAGACACCTTCCGCGACGGCGAAACACAGCGCTTCCGCACCGTGTTCGGCACGCTGGAGGCCGATATCGGCCCCGACACGCTGCTCAGCGGCGGCATCACCTACCGCAAGCGCGAACACCGCGGCATCGCCTTGTACGACGCCATCCCCGCATACCGGGGCGGGCAGCACCTGACACTGGCGCCACGCTCGTTCAACCTGGGAACGCCCTGGTCGGGGTACGAGCAGGAGACGACCAGTCTCTTCGCCCGGCTGGAGCACCGCTTTGCCACCGGCTGGACAGCCAGCCTGCATGTGTCCGACGAGCGCATCGAGACGCCCGAGTTGCTGTTTGGCTACATCAGGTGGCCGGGGACCGCCAACCAGAACCACTACCTGAACGCCGAAAACCGCAATTCGGCCATCGACTTCGAGCTGAAAGGGCCGTTCGAAATGTTCGGCCGCCAGCACGAGTTGCGCATCGCCGCCGGTGCCGCACGTTCGGATTCCGACATGGACCGCGCCAACGGTACCTACGGCGTCCCGCTGGCCGACTTCGGCCTCGATTATGCCCAGGGCGGCTCGGCGTTGCCGAAGTTTGCGGACATGTCCCAGTGGACCTACGACCCCGATCACTTCAGCCACCGCCAGCGCTACGTGTCGGCCGCCGGCCGCTTCTCCCTCGCCGAGCCGCTCAAGCTGATTGCGGGTGTACGCGTCACCGACTATCGGCTGTCGAGCTTCGGCGGCCAATGGATGACCTACGCGTTGAAGGAATCGGGTGTGGTGACGCCGTATGCCGGGCTCGTGCTCGACATCGACGACGACATTTCCGTCTACGGCAGCTATGCCAACATCTTCGAAGCGCAGACCGCGCAGGACGAACAGGGTCACACCTTGCCGCCGCGCGAAGGCCTGACCTACGAGGTGGGCGCCAAAGGCGAATTCTTCGGCAAGCGCCTGAACACCAGCATCAGCCATTTCTGGGTCAGGACCGACAACGAAGCCGAGGCTTCCGGCGGCCGCACACCGGGTGGCGCGACGGCCTACCGCCCCGTCATGGGGGCCTCGCGGCGCGGCTATGAACTGGAACTCTCTGGCGAGCTGGCGCGCGGTTGGCAGGCCCAGGGCAGCTATGTGATGAACGACAGCAGCCTGAGCACCGCCAGCCAGTATCCCAAGCGCCAGCTCAAGCTCGCCACCACCTACCAGCCCTGGCACCGGCTGACCATCGGCGCCTCGACCCGCTGGCAGAGCAAGACCAGCGGCGGGGAGCTCGCGCAAGACAGTTTCTGGCTGCTGGATCTGATGACCCGCTACCAGATCAACGACAAACTCAGCATCAGCGCGAACATCAACAACGCACTGGACAAGGAGTACTTCGGCGGCATCGTCAGCGACTGGCAGGGCGTGGGCTACACCTGGGGCACGCCGCGCAGCTTCAACGCGAGCCTGCGCTACGACTTCTGACCCTCCACCCAACCATAGCTCAGCATGCGCAGGGCGGCTCGAGACCCGCCGCATGCGGACCATCGGAAACAAATGCAACGCCTTCGTCGGCCGAAGCGATCATGCGTTCGTTGCCGACGATGCGCGCCTCCACTTTCTCGGCATCCCCGGGAAGATGGACGATAACCCCACTGTGATCGGCCCCTACCGACCAAGCGCCTCCCTGGCACGGCGCAGTTCGTCGCGCGCTTCGGCAAGCTTGGCCTCGCGCTTGGCGATCTTGTCCGCGTCCTTGCCTTCCGCACGTGTTTCGGCCAGTTCGCGCTCGCGTTCGGCAACCTTCTCCGCCGCTTCGGCCGCATCACGCTCACGCGCCTGCCGCAGCCCTTCCGGTGTGCAGTTGGCCTCTGCCGCAGCCAACGCTCGTTCCAGCCCGGCGAGGCGATCGCGGTTCCCATGCACGCGGGCATGCTCGATCTGGCTTTCGATGTCGCGACGCTTTTCCAGGCATGGATCGCTATCGGCCGCAATCAGCGTCGCAGGTGCAGAAACGGCCGCCACTGCCAGCAGCGTCAGAATGGTTTTTCGTCTCATGGCTTCAACACTCCTGCATTCGGGATCGAGGCTGGAATCGTCGCATGTAACCGGACGGGACGGAAACGCTCCGCACCGTTCTGCGCCCTGGCTTGTTCGGACGAAACACCCATACAATGATAAGAATTATCATTCACAAGCTTGTTTCCCGGCTTTCCGCACGTGTCGTCCTCGATTTCCACCATAGCCGAAGTGCTCACGCACTACCGCGAACTTCAGCGCTTTCTCAGCAACAAGCTGGGGAACCGCTTCGACGCGGAAGACATCGCCCAAAGCAGTTACGAACAACTCTTGTCTTCGCTGCAGGGCAGGCGCGGCGCCAGCATCGAGTCGCCCCGCGCCCTGCTGTTCCGCATTGCCCGCAATCTCTGCGTCGACCACTACCGCAGCCAGCAGACCGCCCGTGACTGGGCAGCCGGGCATGCCGCCGCCCAGGGTCTGCAGGCAGCCCCCGCGTCCGACTACATTGCCGCGCAGCGCCAGATCATCGAACGGGTGGTGGCCCAGTTGATGCGCCTGCCCCGCGCCCGGCGCGAGGTCTTCATCCTGTTCCGCGCCTACGGCATGAGCCGGACCGAAATCGCCACCCGCCTGGGTATCCAGGAGAGCACCGTGGCCAAGCATGTGGTGCGCGCCACGCTCGACTGCGCGCACATCTTCGCCGAACTCCAGGCCAGCTTGCCGGAACACGTCGAACCGGCCAATGGCTACCGGGACGCGGATGACGGGCCCGGCGGGCAGGACAGCCGATGAATGCCCGCATCGACGAACGCCTGGTGGAAAAGGCCCTGCGCCTGATCGCCCGGGCCGCCATCGACACCCCCGAAGCCACCGCCAGAGCCGAAGCCGAACTCGCGCGCTGGCAGGCCCGTTCGCAGGAAAACGCCGCGGCCTGCCATGAAGCCCGGAACCGCTGGCAAATGCTCGGCAACATGGCTCCCGATCTGCGCGAACATTTCGACGCCCCGCCGGCAGGCCTCCCACAGCCAAGGCGCAGGCAGATTCTCGCCCTGCTGCTCACCGGCGGCGCCACGGGCCTGCTCGGCGGCAGCGCATGGTGGTACCGGCAGCACGAAACCCTGCTTGCCCGCGATTATCGCAACAACACTCGCGACCTCCTGTTGGCCGAACTGCCCGACGGCCCTGCCGGCCGGCCCGGCAGCCGCCTCCAGCTCGCGCCCGCCACCCACCTGCGCGCCAGCCTCAGCCGCGCCGCCCGCAGCGTGGCACTGACCGGCGGCGAAGCCTATTTCGCCATTGCCCCCGATGCCGCGCGCCCGTTCCGGGTGCGCACCCGCGCCGGCGACATCGAAGTCGTCGGCACTGCCTTCAGCGTGTCGGACCGCGGCGCCACGGTCGACATCGCCGTCGAACACGGCCACGTCCGCTTCACCCCCCGCGCCGAAGGCTTCGCGCGCCTGCCGCTGTTCGGCCCACCGGCCATCGACCTGCATGGCGGCGAAGCATTGACCCTGCACGATGGCCACCCCGAAACCGTCCGCCCGGTCGCCCCCGGGCAAATCGCCGCCTGGCGTGACGGCTGGCTGGTTTTCGACGACATGCCGCTGGCCGACGCCTTGCCCACCATCAACGCCTACCGGCAGCAGCCCATCGCGCTCGCCGACCCCCGCACCGGCATGCTGCGCCTAAACGGCCGCTTCCGCGCCCAAGACCCGCACAGCCTCGTCCGCGCCCTGCCCGCCATCCTGCCGCTGGACGTGGAAACACTCGACGACGGCAGCGTTCAGCTGACGGCGCGGTGACGCCGAGGCCCGGTGACGAATTGAAAACCGAAAATCCCCTGTCTCCGTTTTTCCCGCCCAAACGTCTTCTGTTCTGAAGCGTGCTTTCCGGTCGAAGCGCGCATAACCCGGACAGGAGCCACCATGCCCCAGCGCAACAAGCCCCGCAGCCGCCTGCTGCCCATCGCCGCCGCCTTGTGCGGCGCTTTCGCCCTGCTTGCCGGCCCGCCCGCGCCGGCCCATGCGCAGACCGGCGCGCAACAGGCGGAACGCAGCGTCGACATCGATCTGCCCGCCCAGCCGCTGGGCAGCGCGCTGAACGAACTCTCGCGCCAGACCGGAGCGCAGATCTTCGCCGACGGCGCATTGCTCAGCGGCCGCCCGGCGCCCGCGGTTTCCGGGCGGATGAGCATCGAACAAGCCCTGAGCCGCATGCTCGCCGGCAGCGGCCTGCGCGCCCAGGCCAGCGGCAGCAACGGCTTCACCATCGCGCCAAGCCCGGAGGCGCCCGCGCCGGAAGCCCTGCTGCCGGCCGTCACCATCTCCGGCAAGGCATCCGGCGCCACCACCGAAGGCACCGGCTCCTACATCACCTGGTCCACCAGCAGTTCGACGCGGCTCAACCTGACGCCGCAGGAGACGCCGCAGGCGGTCACGGTGATGACGCGCCAGCGCATGGACGATCAGAAGCTGGACACGCTGGTCGACGTACTCGACGCCACGCCGGGCATCTACGTTGCCCAAGGCTCGATTGGTCAGGACGCCCCCAACATGTATGCGCGCGGCGCCAGCCTGAGCAACTTCCAGATCGATGGCGTGCCTACCTTTTCGGGCATGAGCCCCTTTCTCGCCAGCACGGCCGCATACGACCGTGTGGAGGTGGTGCGCGGTGCCACGGGCGTCATGAACGGCCTTGGCACGCCCGCGGCCACGGTCAACCTGATTCGCAAGCGGCCGACCGCCGAGCGGCAGTTTTCCTTGACCACCCAGGCCGGCAATTGGGATCGTTACGGCGTCGGCGCCGATGCTTCCGGCGCTGTGAACGAAAGCGGCACGGCGCGCCTGCGGCTGGTGGGCGACTACAAGGACGAAGGTGCCTGGGTGGATCGTTTCCACCAGAAGAAACTCGCGCTCTACGGCATCGGCGAATTCGACCTGAGCGAGAAAACCCTGCTCACACTCGGCTTCAACCACCTGCGCCAGGACACCGATTCCGCCATCGTCGGCCGGCCGCTATACTTCAGCGATGGCCAGCGCATTCCCCTGTCACCCTCGGACAACACCAGCCAGAAATGGCGCTACTACAAGCACGACATGGACGGCATCTTCGCCTCGTTGGAACACCGCTTCAGTTCCGGATGGGTCGGCAAGGTGGAGTACAGCCACACACGCTACGAGTACGACGGTCTGATCGCGAGCATGCTTGGCTCGATTGACCCGGCAACCGGTGCAGGCATGACGATACGCCCGAACCGCTGGGACAGCGAACTGCGGCAGAACAACGTCGACGCCTATGTTTCAGGCGTGTTTCCGCTCTTCGGCCGTGATCACGAACTGATTGCAGGGCTTACCCTCTCAAGACTCGAATCGGACGGTTCTGCCTACACGCTGGATGCAGGATATCCGACTGCCACCACGCTTCAAGACTGGGCCAATGCGCCAGCACCGACATTTGCCAACACCGGCGGCAACAAAAGCGAAGAGCGCAACTACGGCGCATTCGTGAACACCCGCTTTTCACTGACAGACAGCACGAGCCTGCTGCTGGGCGGCCGTACGACGCGCTGGACGCGGGATATCGACGTCACCAGCCTGCTCTGGGGCGACTACTCCCTTCGCGAGCGCAGGAATACCTTCGTTCCCTATGCAGGCATCGTGCATGCGCTCAACGACACCTGGTCGGTCTATGCCAGCTACACCAAGATCTTCCGGCCGCAGGATGACTGGCTCAACGACTACTTCACGGCCTCGCAGTTGCAACCTGAAGAAGGCGTCAGCTACGAAGCAGGCGTCAAGGCCAGTTTTGCCGGCGGCCGCCTCACGGGCAGCTTGTCAGTGTTCCGCAGTGAAGTGGACAATCTTGCAGTATGGAACGCCGACGCATTCACATACGACCTGCTGGGCAACACCCGCGCCCGTGGGATTGAACTGGAACTCAATGGCGAGCTGACCCCTGACTGGCAACTTTCGGCAGGCTATGCCTTTGCGGTCAGCAAGGACGGCAACGGCGAACGCGTGCTCACCTATGTTCCTCGCCAGACGCTGAAGCTGTTCACCAGTTATCGGCTGCCGGGCGAATGGAACAAGCTCACTGTGGGCGGTGGCGTCAACTGGCAGAATGCCAACAACAGCGGAAGCGGCTTCGATCACAGGCAAGGCAGTCTTGCCCTGGTCAGCCTGATGGGGCGTTACCAGATCGATCGGAATCTGTCCGTTTCGCTGAATCTGAACAATGCGCTGGACAAGCGTTATCTGAGCAGCAACGGCGACTACGGCACCTACGGTGCGCCGCGCAACTTCATGGCCTCGCTGAAGTACAGCTTCTGACCCGCAGCCAGAATCACGAACGCCGGGGCGCCCCGGCGTTCGGCGTTTCGGCACCGCATCCGCCCGCAGCGGGCAGCATCAGGAAGCGACCGCGATCGCGACCTCCGGCAGTGTGTGGAGGCATACGGCAGGCGCCACATGTATCCCGTTGCCGGACTGCTTGGCGATCTTCTTCGCGGCGGCGGCGGCCGAGGCCACTTCTTCCGGCGACTGGAACTGCCCCGCGCTCGCATGCACGACGCCGACGGCCATCGTCGTCAGCGGGAAGAACACGCGGAAGCCGCGCCGGTCTTCGCTATCGAAGCCGCCGCGGGCCAGTTCCTCGGCATCGAACAGCGCCCGCGCCCCGGTATTGAAGGTGTGCACCACGCGTTCGCAGCGTTCGCGCCAATCCTCGCTCTGGAACAGCACGACGAAATCGTCGCCGCCCACGTGGCCGACGAAATCCTGCGACGGATCGGTCTGCGCCGCGATCACCCGCGCGGCAAGCTTGATCATCTCGTCGCCGCGCCAGTAGCCATACAGGTCGTTGTACGGCTTGAAGTTGTTGAGATCGAAGTAGCAGGCCGCGAAACGTCCGCCCGCGCCCAGCAGGCGGCCGATGTGCTCGGTGATCGGGATGTTGCCCGGCAGGAAGGTGAGCGGGTTGGCGTGGCGGGCGGCCTCGATGCGCCGCTCGGTGACCGCGCGCACCAGGCTTTCGCCAGTGGCCAGGCCGGCGTAGCGGCCGTTCTCGGTGAGGATGAAGCCGTCGTAGAGGTAGCGCTGGTCATCCCCCGTGAGCACGGTGATCAACGCGTCGATCGGCGTGCTGGCCTCGACGCGCAGCGGCGCGTCATTCATGAACAGCGTGCATGGGCGGCGGCCGTAGAGCTCGTGCGAGTACGGCCGCGCGAAGCGGTCGACGAACTGGCGCCGGTTCATCAGCCCGATGGGGTGCTCGTTGGCCACCACCGCCACGGCCTGCAGGTCGGGATGCTGGGCGAACAGCTGCATCAGTTCGGCGTTGGTGGAGGTCACGGAAATGGTCGGCGCGCGCACTTTCAGGCGCCCCACCGTTTCCACCAGGTCGCCGCGCGGCGCCGCATTGGGCAATACCGCGACCTTGCACGAGTCGAGCACCTTCCTCGCCGGCTCGGCCACCGTGGTGCCGGGGCGCTCCGCCGGGCGGCCGAACAGGTAGCCCTGGCCGAAATGGCAGCCGAGGTCGCGCAGCACGCTCAATTCCTCGGCCTCTTCCACGCCTTCGGCGACGATGGCGGTACCGAAGGCCGTCGACAGGTTGAGGATGGAACGCAGCACTTCGACCTTGCGGCGGTCGTTGTGGATGCCATGCACGAAAAACTTGTCGACCTTGACCACGCGCGGCTTCAACTGCGCCCACAGGCGCAGGCTCGAACGCCCGTCGCCGAAGTCGTCGAGCGCCAGCCCGACCCCATGGCGGGCCAGCGCCACGAACGCCGATTGCAGTGCCTCGGCGTCCTCCACCCGTTCGTGCTCGGTCAGTTCCAGTATCAGCCGGCCCGGCGTCAGGCCGGCTTCGGCCACGTTGCGCAGCAGGTCGCGGCCCTCCGTTTCGCTGAACGCGGCAATGGCCGGGCCGCTCAGGTTGAGGAACAGCTTGCCGGGCAGGTTCTGCGCCGCAAAGGCGTGCATTGCGCCGGTGCACGCAGCCATCTCCAGCTCCCGCACCAGCCCGCAGCGGCGGGCCTCGCCCAGCAGCACCTCGGGCGCGTGCAGCGGCGTGTCGGCCGGCCCGCGCATCAATGCCTCGTAGCCCAGGAGATCGGCCCGGGACAAATCCACGATGGGCTGGAAAACGAACTTCAGCTCACGCCGTTCCAGCACCTGGCGCAGCCGAACCGTGAGTCGCGTGTCGCACAGCATGGAACAAACCCCGGGGTTGGAAAACAAGAACGAGGAATATAACGCGCTTCGCAAAGCATCCTCGTGAAGTGTGTCTCCTGCAAATGAAGCTTCGATGAACGTTCACGCTGCACCGCAGCGAGCCTTACAATTTCACCTTTACCTGACGGCGCGCCCATCATGTTCCTGTCCGCCCTACCGATTTACCCCATTGCCGGCATCCGCGAGATCGAAGGCAAGCTCATTCCCAGCGCTCGGCCGCCGCTGATGGAGCGGGCGGGCCGCGCCGCCGCCGAAGATGCGGTGCGCCTGATCATGGACCGCCCCGGCCCGATCCTGATCGCCTGCGGACCGGGCAACAACGGCGGCGACGGCTTCGTCATGGCCCGCCAGCTCACGCAGGCCGGGCGCGACGTGCAGGTCGCCTTCACCAGCGAGGTTTCCAATCTGCCCGCCGAAGCGGCCAAGGCCTATGCGGACTACCTCGCCGCGGGCGGCCACCTGGTTTCCGATCTGCCCGCGGCGCCGGCGCAAGGCTGGGCGCTGGTGGTGGACGCGCTGTTCGGCATCGGCCTCAAGCGCCGGATCGAAGGACGCTGCGCCGGCTGGATCCAGACCCTGAACGCCCAGCCTTCGCCGCGCATGGCGCTCGACGTCCCCAGCGGGCTCGACGCCGACACCGGCCTGCCCCTCGGGACGACCTTCCGCGCCACCCACACGACCACCTTCATTTCGCTCAAGCCGGGCCTGCTGACCAACGACGGTCCGGACTACTGCGGCGACATCAACGTCCAGCGCCTCGAAATCGACGCGCCGGCGTGGCTGCCCGCGGCCGGCCATGCCGTCACGCCCGCCCTGTTCCACGGCCAGCTCCGCCCCCGCCCGCGCAACAGCCACAAGGGCCTCTACGGCGATGCCGGCATCCTCGGCGGCAATGCGGGCATGGTCGGCGCCGCGCTCCTTGCCGGACGCTCGGCGTTCTGGCTGGGCACCGGCCGGGTCTATGTCGGGCTGCTCGATCCCAATGGACCCGCGGTCGACTTCGCCCATCCCGAACTGATGCTGCGCCAGGCTGCGCGCCTGCCGGAGCGGCTGAGCGCCCTGGCCGTCGGCCCGGGCCTGGGCACCGACATGAACGCCGCCACGCAACTCGCCGCGGCCCTCGGCCGCGAGGTTCCGCTCGTGCTGGATGCAGACGCGCTGAACCTGATCGCTTCCGATGCCACGCTCCGGACCCGGCTCGCTGCCCGCCAGGTACCCAGCATCCTGACCCCGCATCCCGCTGAAGCCGGCCGCCTGCTCGGCATCGGCACCGAGGCAGTCCAGGCCGACCGCCTGCAGGCCGCACTGGACATCGCAGCCCGCCACCGTGCGCTGGTCGTCCTGAAAGGCTGCGGGTCCATCGTCGCCTCACCCGACGGACGCTGGTTCATCAATGGCAGCGGCCACCCCGGCATGGCGAGCGCCGGCATGGGAGACGTGCTCACGGGGCTCGTCGTCGGCCTGCTGGCCCAAGGCTGGCCTGCCGAGTCCGCGCTCATCGCGGCCGTGCATCTGCACGGCGCAGCCGCCGATCGGCTGGCGCGCGAAGGCATCGGCCCGATCGGCCTGAGCGCAAGCGAGACCATCGATGCCGCGCGCGGTGTGTTCAACGGCTGGCTCATCGAGGCGCAGCAAGGCCCGCACCGCGACGGCACGCGCGATGCGCGCCCGCTGATCACGCTCGGCAACCACTGAACGGCGGCCCCGCGCGTTTTTCCGTTCAGCGGGAATCGCGCCCTCTCCGGCGCAGACGGCCCAATGCCCCCGTCGCCAGGCCGGTGCCGAGCAGGATCACGCCACAGCCGAGCAGCATCCGCGGCGTGATCGCCTCGTCCAGCACCAGCGCGCCCCACAGCATGCCGAACGCCGGAATCAGGAAGGTGACCGTGACCGCGCGTGCCGGGCCGACGTTCGCCATCAGGCGGAAGAAGATCACATAGGCGAGCCCGGTGCACACCACCGCCAGCGCCACCACTGCCAGCCACACGCCGGCCCCGGGCGGCTGTCCGGGCCAGCTTGCGAGCGCGGGCGGCAACAGGAGCAGCGCGGCGAACAACTGCGATCCGGTCGCCGTCACCATCGGCGCAACACCCGTCAGGTAGCGCTTGGTCAGCGCCGCGGAAACACCATAGGAAAAAGTCGCCCCGAGGCAGGCCAGCACCGCCAACCCGCTCCCCCCGACCGCAAACGATGCCTGCCCCCAGACCAGCACGACCACGCCGCACAGGCCCACCAGCATGCCGGCGAGCGTCGCCGGGGCAAGCCTGTCCTTCAGCCATACCCAGGCCACCAGCGCGGTGAACAGCGGCGTGGTCGCATTGACGATCGACGCGAAGCCCGCACCGACCGACTGCAGCGCATAGCCATAGAAGACGAAAGGCAAGGCCGAGGCGAAAAAGCCGACGAACAGCAGCGCCTTCCAGCGGCGGAGCAAGGTGCCGATCCCGCCCTGCAGCGCCAGAACCGGCAGCAGGACCAGCGCGGCCAGGCCCACGCGCAATGCCATCAGGGGAAACGCGCCGAAATCCGGCGCCGCGATACGCATCAGCAGGAAGGAGGCGCCCCAGATGGCAGCCAGGGAAAAAAGCTCGATGAAGTCGCGTGGTTTCAAGGCGGATACCGGAAAACGGCGCTCGCCGGCCCGCCCCGATACGGAACGGGCGCCGGCGAGCGCCAGAGCACGGCATTCTCCTCCTCGCCCACGGCGCAAGCAAAGGCCGCAAAGCGGCCCGCCGGCGGCATCCGCCGCCCGTCCGGGTCCGTCCCCGGTGCTAAAATCGCGCCTCCGATGACCCCTGCAGACCATCACCATGCTCTCTGAACAGCTTCGCGTCGAAATCCAGCGCAACATCGCCGCCTCCCTGGCCGAAGACATCGGCACCGGCGACTTGACGGCACGCCTGATTGCGCCCGACACCGAGGCCCGCGGCCGCGTGATCACGCGCGAAGACGCGGTGATCTGCGGCACCGCCTGGTTCAACGCCGCCTTCGCCGCGCTCAGCCCGGCGGCGGTGGTCGACTGGCATGTGCGCGACGGCGACGCGGTGAAAGCCGGCGACGTGCTGTGCGACATCATCGCCCGCGCGCGGGTGCTGCTGACGGCCGAGCGCACCGCGCTCAACTTCCTGCAACTGCTGTCCGGCACGGCGACGGTGACGCGCCGCTTCGTCGACGCGGTGGCCGGCACCAAGGCCAAGATCGTCGATACCCGCAAGACCCTGCCCGGCCTGCGCCTGGCGCAAAAATACGCGGTCGCGGTCGGCGGCGGCACCAACCACCGCGTCGGCCTCTACGACGGCATTCTGATCAAGGAAAACCACATCATCGCCGCCGGCAGCATCCGCGACGTGGTGGACCAGGCGCGCCTCATCGCGCCATCCAACGTCTTCATCGAAGTCGAGGTCGAGAACCTGGACGAACTGAAGGAAGCGCTGGATGCGGGCGTGAAGATGGTGCTGCTCGACAACATGAACCTCGACGACATGCGCGAGGCGGTGGCGATCAACGCCGGCCGCGCCGAGCTCGAAGCCTCCGGCGGCGTCAGCCTGGAGCGCGTGCGCGCCATCGCCGAGACCGGCGTCGACCGCATTTCCATCGGCACGCTGACCAAGGACGTGCACGCGCTCGATCTGTCGCTGCGCCACGTCGAGGCCTGAACGCCCCCATGCCGGACTGCGCCGGTCCGTCCTCGCTGCCGCATTGGCCGACCGTCCCCGCCTGCTACGGCTGGCTGTCGCTCGACGCCCGCGGCCGCTGGCGCCTGAAGGGCGAGGTAATCGCCCATCCCGGGCTGATCGCCTTTCTGAATGCGCGCTACACGCATGACGCCGAAGGCCGCTGGCTGGTGAACAACGGGCCCCAGCGCGTGTATGTGAAGCTGGAAAGCGCGCCCTGGGTGCTGCGCCTGCAGCCCAACGGCGGCTTCGTCACCCACACCGGACGCCGCACCGCCGTGGCCGGCCCGCTGCTGCTCGACGCCGAAGGCCGGGTCTTCCTCGCCACCGGCCTTGGCCCGGCCGCGCTGGACGACCGCGATCTGGCCATGCTGATAGCCGATGTCGGCGATGCATCGGGCAAGGCTGCGGACGATGATGCGCTATGTGCACTGATGTCGGGCGAACGCCCGGTGCATCTGCGCTGGAAAGGCCTGCCGCTTCAGGGCCTGGCCGCCGCTGGACAACGATCCGTGGCCGCTTTTCTCGGCTTCGTCCCCGATCCGCAGCCCGAAGAGGCCTGACCCTCCGTTTCCGCCCACGGCCCGCGCGGGCGTCGCCGGCGCCCTTCCCGCTTCTCCCCGGAATGGCGCCGGCAAGGCCCGCGGTCTCAGATGCGCTCGACGATGAAGCGCTTCACGGCCTCGGCGTCGGGCGCCATCACCTCGACGCGCTGCGGCAGCTTCTCGATGCCTTCCAGGTCGGCGGGGCGCCCGGGCTCTCGGCCCAGCGCCTCGACGATGGTGTCGGCGAACTTGACCGGCAGCGCGGTCTCCAGCACCAGCACCGGCACGCCGGCCGGCACCTCTGCGGCGCGCTCCCAGGCCACCTTGACGCCGTCGGCGGTGTGGGTGTCGATCATCACGCCATACTGTTCGAACACCTTGCGGATGGTCGCCAGCCGGTCGGCGTGGCTGCTCGCGCCCGACACGAAGCCGAAGTCGGCGATGCGCGCGAATTCGGACGACGTGGACAGGTCGAAGGCGCGGCCGGCATCGACCTCGGCCCACAGCGCGGCAACCTTCCGCGGATCGCGCCCCACCAGGTCGAACACGAAGCGCTCAAAGTTGGACGCCTTGGAGATGTCCATCGACGGGCTGGAGGTGACGCGCGTCTCCGCCGCCTTGCGCGGGCGGTAGACACCGCTGCGGAAGAATTCGTCGAGCACGTCGTTCTCGTTGGTGGCGAGAATCAGCTTCGCCACCGGCAGGCCCATCTGGCGGGCGATGTGGCCGGCGCAGATGTTGCCGAAGTTGCCCGAAGGCACGCAGAACGCGACCTGCTCGTCATTGCTCTTCGTCGCGGCGAAATAGCCCTTGAAGTAATACACGATCTGCGCCGCGACACGCGCCCAATTGATCGAATTGACCGCGCCGATCTTGTTCGCAGCCTTGAAGGCATGGTCGTTCGACACCGCCTTCACGATGTCCTGCGCGTCGTCGAACATGCCGGTGACGGCGATGTTGAAGATGTTGTCGTCCTGCAGCGAATACATCTGCGCGCGCTGGAAAGGACTCATCAGGCCGTGCGGCGACAGCATGAAGACGCGCACGCCGTGCTTGCCGCGCATGGCGTATTCCGCCGCCGAGCCGGTGTCGCCCGAGGTGGCGCCGAGGATGTTGATCGTCTCGCCGCGCCTGGCCAGCACATACTCGAACAGGTTGCCGAGCAACTGCATCGCCATGTCCTTGAAGGCCAGCGTCGGGCCGTTGGACAGCTCCAGCAGGCCCAGCCTGCCCTGCTCCAGCCAATGCACCGGTGTGATGTCGCCGGCCTCGTCGCCCTCGCGCACGTGGCGGTACACCTCGGCGGTGTAGGTCTTGTCGCAGATCGCCTTCAGATCCGCCGGCGGGATGTCGGTGATGAACTTCGACAGGATGGCGAAAGCCAGTTCGGCATAGGACAGGCCGCGCCAGGCGTCGAGTTCGGCGCGCGTCACCTGCGGATAGGATTCGGGCAGGTACAACCCGCCGTCGGGTGCGAGGCCGCCCAGCAGGATGTCGCAGAACTCGGGCTTGGCGGACTGGCCGGCATGGCCGCGGGTGGAGATGTATTTCACGGAGGAATCCTCGGAGACTGGGCGGAAAACGGGCCGGCCGGACAACGCATCCGGACGCGAATGCGCGATTTTAACGAATGCCGCAGCGCCCGACACGCCGTTCCCTCATCGCATCGTCACGCCCGCGTCCGCACGGGGCGGCTACAATCCCTCTGCATCACGACAAAAACCGGAGAACACCATGAGTTTCGGCAACATCATCGGCCAGATCCTGCAACAAGGCATGGCCAACCAGAGCCGTTCGCGGCTGGACCACACCCTGGGTCCAGCCGGGCTGGGCGGCGTCGGCGACCTGGGTGATCTGCTCGGCACGGTACTGGGTGCGGGCGGCGGCGGCCGCGGCGGTGCAGGCGGCGGGCTGGGAGACGTGCTGGGCAGCGTGCTCGGGAGCCAGGGTGCATCCCGGGGCGGCGCGGGCAACCTCGGCGACCTGCTAGGCGGCCTGCTCGGCGGGGCCTCCACCGGCCGCAGCGGGGCGGGCGGCGGGCTGGGCGATCTGCTCGGCGGCGTGCTGGGCGGCGGCGGCACCAGCCGGTCCGGCTCCAGCAATCCGCTCGGCGGCACCGGCATGGCCATCCTCGCCACGCTGGCGATGGCGGCGCTGAAGAACTGGCAAGGCTCGCGCAGCGCCGCGGCCGGGTTCGCCAGCGCTCAGGCAAGCGGCGCGTCCGGCCAGATCGAGGCGGCCCAGTTGGCTGCGATGACCTCACCCGAGACGGAAGAGCTCGTGCTGCGCGCGATGATTTCGGCGGCCAAGGCCGACGGCGAGGTGGACGAGGACGAGATCCAGCGCATCGTCGGCAAAATCGGCGAGGACGGCATCACGGCGGAAGAAAAGCAGTTCGTCGCCGCCGAGCTGCGCCGGCCGCTGGACCTGGAATCGTTGATCGCGGCCGTGCCCGACCAGGCGATCGCAGCGCAGGTGTACGGCGCCTCGCTGCTGGCCATCCACCTCGATACCGAGGCCGAACTGGCCTACCTGCGGCAACTGGCGCGCGGGCTGGGACTGGATGCCGACACCGTCGCGCGCCTGCACCAGCTCACCGGCGTGCAGGCCTGAGGCACGAGCCATTACGCGCGGCCCACCGGCCGCAGCCGATGGCAATCCATCGAACGGCCGCCGGACAGCATCCGGCGGCCGTTTCTTTTTGCTCTCGCCCTCCCGTCTGCGGTCGGCGCCCGTGCACACCCGAATCCATCGCGAACACCGATACGCATTCACGATTTTTTGATATTGGTCTTACCAAACAAAAAAGGCGTCACATCCAGCATCGGCGCCATTTCCAGACGTAAGCCCGTGAAAAAAATGAACGATAGAAGTCGATGGTTCGATCATTCACGAAATCGATCATTGACGCCCGAAGAGCTTGCCAGTAGATTTTTCCGCTAGCGCTTAAATTGGTATTACCAATAATCAAACAAGCCCCGCATGCTCGGCGGGCGCTTTCAGGAGGAGACATGAGCAGCCCGTCGAAAGGCGACTCGCGCCTTCATCCGCCTTGTCCGGCGGCCGCCGCTTTCCGCGCCACCCGTCCGGCTTCCATTTCCCGACGGGATGTCCTCTCATGTCCGCACTGATCGAAGCCCTCCGCCGCCGGCTGCCCGCCGAGCGCGTCATCACCGACGAACTGCGCCGCCTCGCCTATGGCACGGACGGCAGCTTCTACCGCCTGATCCCGGAAGTCGTCGCCGTCGTCGATGACGAGGATGAAGTCCGCGACGTGATCGCGCTCGCTCGCAGCCACCAGCGCCCGGTGACCTTCCGCGCGGCCGGCACCAGCCTGTGCGGCCAGGCGGTGACCGACGGCGTGCTGGTGCTGCTCGGTGAAGGGCTGGCGACCTGTCGCATCGCCGCCGACGGCGCCACGGTGGAAGTGGGGCCGGCCATCATCGGCGCCGAGGTCAACCGCCGGCTGGCGCCGCTGGGGTGCAAGATCGGCCCCGACCCGGCATCGATCAACGCCGCCAAGATCGGCGGCATCGCCGCCAACAACAGCAGCGGCATGTGCTGCGGCACCGCGCAGAACAGCTACAACACGCTGGCCGCGATCCGCGTGCTGCTGGCCGACGGCAGCCTGCTCGACACCGCCGACGCCGCCAGCGTGGCCGCCTTCCGCAGCAGCCACGCCGCCTTGCTCGGCCGCCTGGCCGCGCTGTCCGCCGGCATCAAGGCCGACGAGGCGCTGTGCGCGCGCATCCGCAGCAAGTACAAGATCAAGAACACCACCGGCTACAGCCTCAACGCCCTGGTCGATTTCGACGACCCGGTGGACATCCTCGCCCACCTGATGATCGGCTCGGAAGGCACGCTCGGCTTCATCTCCCGCGTCACCTACCGCACCGTGCCGGAATACGCGCACAAAGCCAGCGCGCTGGTGTTCTTCCCCGACATGGACAGCGCCTGCCGGGCGGTGGCCGGGTTGAAATCCGCGCCGGTGGATGCGGTCGAACTGCTCGACCGCGCCTCTCTGCGCGCGGTGGCCGACAAGCCGGGCATGCCGCCGCTGCTGCGCGAACTGGCCGACGGCGCCACCGCGCTGCTGATCGAGACGCGCGGCCCGTCCGCCGCCGCGCTGTCCGAGCGCA
The DNA here is from genome assembly GCF_000310205.1 of Thauera linaloolentis 47Lol = DSM 12138. Classification (GTDB taxonomy): domain Bacteria; phylum Pseudomonadota; class Gammaproteobacteria; order Burkholderiales; family Rhodocyclaceae; genus Thauera; species Thauera linaloolentis. Next base: position 30,325 of record NZ_AMXE01000022.1, read on the forward strand.
TGGCGGCGGTACTCGCTGAACTGGCGCGCCATCCGCTGATCGAAGCCCCGGCCTTCACCACCGACGCCGCCGAGATCGACCGCATGTGGAACGTGCGCAAGGGTACCTTCCCCGCGGTGGGCGCGGTGCGCAAGCCGGGTACCACGGTCATCATCGAGGACATCGCGGTGGCGGTGCCCGACCTGGCCGCCTGCTGCCTGGACCTGCAGCACCTGTTTGCCAGACATGGCTACCACGAGGCGATCATCTTCGGCCATGCGCTGGAAGGCAACGTCCATTTCGTGTTCACCCAGGACTTCGGCATCGAGTCCGAAGTCGCCCGCTACGCCGCCTTCATGGACGAGCTCTGTACCCTGCTGGTGGACAAGTACGACGGCTCGCTGAAGGCCGAACACGGCACCGGGCGCAACATGGCGCCCTTCGTCGAGTTGGAATGGGGCGCGCAGGCCTATGCGCTGATGAAGGAAATCAAGCGCCTGTTCGATCCGGAAGAACTGCTCAACCCCGGCGTCATCATCAACGACGACGCCCAGGCTCACCTGAAGCATCTCAAGCCGATGCCCGCCGCGGGCGAGCTGTACGCGCCGGTGGACCGTTGCATCGAATGCGGCTTCTGCGAGCCGCAATGCCCGTCGCACGGCCTCACGCTGTCGCCGCGCCAGCGCATCGTCGGCTGGCGCGAACTGTCACGGCGCAAGGCGGCGGGCGAAGCACCCGGCGAACTCGGGCACGATTATCTCTACATGGGCCTGGACACCTGCGCCACGTGCGGCCTGTGCTCCACCGCCTGCCCGGTGGGCATCGAAACCGGGGCGCTGACACGCGCGGTGCGCGGCGAGAACCTGTCGTCGGTCGCGCGCATGCTGGGCCGCGTCGCGGCCAACAACTTCGGCGCCACGCAAGCACTGGCCCGCGGCGCACTGAAGGCCGGACACCTCGCCGAATCGGTGCTCGGCACGCCGCTGCTCGCCCGCCTCACCGGCGGCGCGTGGAAGGCGGGCATGCCTCGCCCCCAGCCGGCGGGCCGCGCCACGCCCGCCGCCACGGGAGACAAAGTCGTCTACTTCCCGACCTGTGCGGGACGCATGTTCGGCGCCGACACGCCCGAGCATGCACTGTCGGCCACGGTCATCCGCGTACTCGAACGCGCCGGCTACGCCCCCTTCGTCCCCGACGGCATCGACGCCCTGTGCTGCGGCCAGTCCTTCGCCAGCCGTGGGCTGGCCGCCGAAGCCGACGGCAAATCCGCCGAGCTCGAAGCCGTGCTGCGCCACGCGAGCGAAGACGGCCGCTACCCCATCGTGCTCGACGCCAGCGCCTGTTCGCTACGCATGAAGGCTTTCCTCGGCGAGCGCCTGCCGGTCTACGACCTGGTCGAATTCGCCCACGACGCGCTGCTGCCGCGCCTGATGCTGGCGAAGAAAACCGAGCCGGTGCTGATCCACCTGAACTGCAGCGCGCGCCGCATGGATTTCGAACGCAAGCTCACCCAGCTCGCCCGCGCCTGTGCCGAACAAGTGACCCTGCCGGCGGAAGTAAAATGCTGCGGCTTCGGCGGCGACCGCGGTTTCGTCGTGCCCGAACTGAACGCCCACGCCCTGCGCAAGCTGGCCGCCGACATCCCGGCCGGCTGCTGCGGCGGCTACTCCAGCAACCAGACTTGCGAGATCGGCCTCACCGCCGCCACCGGCCTGCCCTACCGCTCCATCGTCCACCTGCTGGACGAATGCAGCCGGGAGGCGATGCGGCAGGCATCTTGCTGAACACCTCTCCCACCATGCTGCGAACCATCGAATCCATCATCCGCTTCGTACCGGACATCGAAGCCGCCGCGGCCTGGTACGCGGATCTGCTGGGTGGCACCGTGCGCCACGAGAACCCGCAGTTCGCTTTCGTTCATGCGGACGGCCTCACGATCGGCTTCCATCCGGCGGATTCGAAGTGCCCGGGCGGCATCGGCGGCACCACCGTGTATTGGGAAGTTCAGGACATCGAAGTCGCGATCCGTCATCTGGAGCACAAGGGCGCCGTCCTGTACCGCAGCCCCATCACCACCGGGTTCGGCGCACGCGCCGCGATACTTGTCGATCCCTTCGGCTGCACCATCGGCCTGAACCAAGGCAACGCCCGCTCGCGCGCCCTGATCCGCGGCGACTGAACGGGCGTGATGACGAGAGGCTTCAGTCGGCTTCGAGCCGGAAGCCGATCTTCAGCGTGACCTGGAAGTGCGCCACCTTGCCATCGACGACATGGCCCCGGGTCTCCACGACCTCGAACCAGTCGATGTGGCGAATGGTTTGCGCAGCCACCTCGATGGCGTTGCGGATGGCGGCATCGCTGCTCTCGCGGGACGAGCCGACGACCTCGACGAGCTTATAGACGTGATCGGACATGTGAGTCTCCTCTGGGTGGTAAAACCGGGGAATCGCCGCTCAGTTCGAATCGCCATCGCAAGGGCCCGAAGACGGCTGCCGTGCCTCGAAACCGCGCACGGAAGACCGGTAGGCACGCACGCCGAGCACGGCCACCGCGATGAGGATACCGATGAAAACGATGAGCTTGAATGCCATGCGAAGCCGTCCCGTTAGCCCCTGAAACACCCTTTTGCGCCAGGCGCCGCCAATGCTCTTCAGTGTAGCCGCACATTGTCGCCTGCGCCTGCCGCCATGTGCCGCGTTCAGCCGGTATTCGCCTCCAGCCAGGCGGCCCTTTCCAGCCAGCGCCGGGCCTTGTCCCCGGCGAGGCCCGGCGCCGACGCGATGCGGCGCAAGGCGGCGGGATCGGGCCGGTGCGCGGTCACCGTATCCCAATACCCGGCCAGGGTCAGCCAGGGATTCGGCCGCTCGAGCAGTTCGACTTCATCCCCGGCGCACAGGCGGCCTTCCCGCAGCACCCGGTAATACCAGCCCGTGACGCCCGCGGCCTCGACGAAGCGCGAGGCGTCCTCTACCTTCAGCCTGCGGTCGATCTTCCAGCACGGCGAACGCGGCTGGCTGACCTGCACATGCGCTTCGCCAATGCGCAGCACGTCGCCGATACAGATCTCGTGCTCGGTCAGGCCGCGCGTGCTGATGTTCTCGCCAAGCACGCCGGGCCCGACCAGCGCCGCACACTGCGGCCATTCCTCGGCCAGCAGCGCGTAGTGTTCCGCGGGGTAATGGTGCAGCGCCTTGTCCGGTCCGCCGTGGTGGCGCAGGTCGGCCTGCTCGTCGCCCTCCAGCCCGGTCGCGCCCAGGCGCACCGGGCCGTCGACCGCCGACTTGAAGATCGCGCTGGCTTCGCCATCGGGCAGCATCAGGCGCACACGTCCGACGAAGACCTGATCGACGGTGCTTTTCATCGCTTTTCCATGCCAGGGAACGAAAGCGGCCAGCTTACCGAGCCTTCCCCTCTCACGCCACCGGACGGCATTCACTAGGGAAATTTTCTAATACCCCTTCTATCGGCAAGGAAATAAGCTCCCAGACAATTCAGATGCCCATAGACAAGAAAGGGAGTGATTCCATGAATACGCGAGCGATCCTGCGAACGGTCGGTATCGGCTGTTCGCTGTTGCTGGCCTCCGCTGCCGCATCGGCCGACACGGCGCAGACCGAGGCCGTCAAGCGCGGCGAATACGTCGCCCGCCTGGGCGACTGCGTCGCCTGTCACACCGCGCCCGGCGGCAAGCCGATGGCTGGCGGGCTGGCGCTGGAGACACCGTTCGGCACGCTCTACTCCACCAACATCACCCCCGATGGCAGCAGCGGCATCGGCCAATACACTTTCGAGCAGTTCGACCGCGCCATGCGCAAAGGCGTGGCTGCCGGCGGGCACAATCTCTACCCCGCCATGCCCTACCCGTCCTATGCCCGGATGACGGAACAGGACATGCGCGACCTGTACGCCTACATGATGAACGGTGTCGAAGCGGTCGCGCAACCGAACAAGGAAAACGACATGGACTGGCCTTTCAGCATGCGCTGGGGCTTGTCGCTGTGGAATGCCGTCTTCCTCGACGACGAGGCGTTCAAGCCCGTCACGGACGAATCGGCGCAATGGAACCGCGGCGCCTACATTGTACAGAGCCTGGGCCATTGCGGCGCCTGCCACACGCCGCGCGGCATCGCCTTCCAGGAAAAGACCATGAGCGACCAGGGGGGCAAGGGCCACCTGTTCCTGGCCGGCGAAACCGTCGAGGGCTGGCGCGCGCTGAGCCTGCGCAACCTGTGGACGCCCGAGGACACCGCCGAGATGCTGAAGACCGGGCGCAACAAGCACGGCACCGTCTCGGGCAACATGGTGGACGTGGTGCAACACAGCACCCAGTACATGACGGACGAGGACCTGCTGGCGCTGGGCATATACCTGAAGGCGCTGCCCCCCGGCAAGGACGACCTGCCGATGCAGGTGGCCCAGGGCCCGGCGCCGGACATCGTCCCGCTGCCGGCGGGCATGGGTGCAGCGCCAGACGAGGACGTGCCGACGAACATTTTCACCACGCGCGGCGGCCTGGGCTATCTGCAGTTCTGCGCCGACTGCCACCGTGCCAACGGCGACGGCGTGCCCGGCGTGTTCCCGCCGCTGACCGGCAACCACACGCTGCAGTCGCAGGACCCGGCCACGCTGGTCCGCATCATGCTTACCGGCTGGCGCACGCCGGTCACGGAGACCCATTCGCGACCGCTGACCATGCCCGCGTTCGCGCAACTGAGCGACACGGAAATCGCCGACATCCTGAACTTCACGCGCCGCAGCTGGGGGCGTCCCGATGCGCGCGAGATCGCGGCGAGCGACGTGGGCGACGCCCGCAAGCACCTCGACGCCAAGGGCATCAACGGCCGGCCGTTCGAGACGCCGCGCTTGGCCGACATGCTCAAGGAACCGAACGCCGAGCAGCTCGTGCTGGGCGCACGCCTGAACATCGACACCGCCCGCATGCTGCCCGATCACGTGGGCGCGGCGATGAACTGCGCCAGTTGCCACCTGAACGCCGGCACCGTGGCCGACGGCTCGCCCTATGTCGGCGTGTCTGCCTTCTTCCCCAGCTATGGCGCCCGCGCCGGCCGCGACATCACGCTTGAAGAGCGCATCAACGGCTGCTTCCAGCGCTCGATGAACGGCAAACCCCTGCCCAAGACATCCGACGAGATGAAAGCGATGGTCGCCTACTTCGACTGGATGAAGCGCGAGACCAAGCCTGAAGACCGCGTGGAAGGACGCGGCATCGGCAAGATCGACCGCAGCATCGTGCCCGACCCCGACAACGGCAAGCTGATCTACGCCGCCCAGTGCGCCATCTGCCACGGCGCCGAAGGTGAAGGCATCAAGGACGCGAAGGGACGCTGGGTCTATCCGCCGCTGGGGGGCGACCACTCCTTCAACATCGGCGCCGGCATGGCCCGCATCTACACCGCGGCGGCCTTCGTCAAGCGCAACATGCCGATCGCCTTCCATGAAAGCTTCCCGCTGGGTCAGGGCGGGCTATCCGACCAGGAGGCGGTGGACGTGGCGGCCTACTTCAGCCACCTGCCGCGCCCGGACTTCGCGCCCAAGCTCAATGACTGGCCCAAGGGCGGCAAGCCGAGCGACGCGCGCTACTGAGCGGCGGCTGGACGCCGTGAAGTGAAACAGGCCGGCGGAAACGCCGGCCTGTTTCACATTGGCCGCTAATCCAGCGCCCCCGGATCGACTCGCAAGAACAGCCTCGCCAGTTCCGCCGCCGAAGATACGCCCGCCTTTTCCATGACGTGCTGGCGATGGATGTGCACGGTCTTTTCGCTGATGCCCAGTTCGGCGGCGATCAGCTTGTTGGGCTGGCCGCGCGCGACCAGATGGGCGACCTCTTGCTCGCGCGGCGACAGGTGGCTGAGCGCGGCGCGGGCGGTATCGCGGCGATGGGCGCCATCGAGCATGTCGGCGCAGCGGCGCACCGCGCCTGCGACGGCGTCGAGCACGGCCTGGTCGTTGAAAGGCTTCTCGATGAAATCGCAGGCCCCGCACTTCATCGCCTGCACGGCCATCGACACGTCGGCATGCCCGGTCATGAACAGGATGGGCGCATCGAAGCCCCGGTTGCGCAATACCTGCTGCAGTTCCAGGCCGCTCATCGCCGGCATGCGGATGTCGAGCAGCAGGCAGCAGGGCTGGCTCGGCGCGGGCTGGGTGCCGAGCGCGTCGAGGAAGGCCTCGGCCGAATCGAACAGGCACACGGGCCAGCCTTCGGTTTCGAGCAGGAAACGCAGCGAGCGGCACAGCGCAGGATCGTCGTCCACCACGTAGACGAGCGCGCTTTCAGTTGGAAACGGCATGGCAGGGCAAGGAAAAGGAAAAGCACATGCCCGACGGTACATTGCTTTGCGCCCACAGGCGACCCCCGTGGGCTTCGATGATGGTCTTGCAGATCGGCAGCCCGAGGCCGAGGCCGTCCGGCTTGGTGGTGAAGAAAGGCTCGAAAAGATGGGCCTGCTGCTCCGGCGACAGGCCGCAGCCCCGATCTGCGACCTGCACTACCAGGCGCTTGTCGGCGAGGTCCAGGCGGACCTCCACCCCCTGGCGTCCGGGCGGCAGGTCGCGGCCTGCGTCGATGGCGTTCTTCATCAAATTGAGCAGCACCTGCTGGATCTGCGGCGCGTCGGCCAACACTTCGCAACCCGGCGGCAGATTGCTTTCGCAGACGATGGGCGGCGCTTGCAGCAGCATGCCCTCGATCAGTTTGCGCGTGCCGTCGATCAGTGCCGGCATGTCCACCGGCTCGCGCACTGCGGTGCGCTTGCGGGCAAAGTCGCGGATGCGGCGCATGATGCCGCCGGCGCGCTCGGCCTCGCTGTCGATCTCGCCGCAGGCCTCGACCACCGCCGCCTCGGTCAGGCGGCCGTCGGCCTGGCGGCGCAGCAGGCTGCGGGCGTAGTTGCCGATGGTGGTCAACGGCTGGTTGATCTCGTGCGCCAGACTGCCCGACAGCTCCCCCAGGATGGACAAGCGGGACAGGTGCTCCATCTGCTCCTGGTGGCTGCGCACCCGCGCCTCGGCTTCGTCGCGTGCGCGCAGCGAGGCACGCAGCTCGGCGGTGCGCCGCTGCACCAGATGCTCGACCCGCACCGTATGCACCCCCCAGGCCGTCAGCACCAGCCCCAGCACCAGCAAGGCCGGCCAGTAGCGGCGCAACAGGCCGGCCGGCGTGATGTCGCGCAGGTAAGCATAGGGGCCGGTGCGCAGTTCGCGGTACAGGTCGCGCACGGGCTGGTAGTCGGCGGGCACCGTCCAGGCCATGCCGCTCTCGCCGCCGGGCATCGCGAGCAGCGCCTGGGCAACCTGCTTCGACAAGCCGCGGTCGGCCGAACGCGTCACCGCGATCGGCCAGTCGGGATACAGCGGCGTCGACAAGCCGCACCGAAAGCCCGCCTCCGGCCCGGCCCCGCCGCGCCGATCGGCCAGCACGCGGAAAGCGCCGAGATCGATTTCCCCGCGGGCGGCGGCCTGCTCCAGGAAACAACTGCGCACGACACCGGCGTCGACCTCGCCGCGCTGCACGGCCTCGACGATCTGCATCATCGGCACGCCGAGGAAACGGACCTCCTTCAGGCGCGATTCCGCATCGATGCCCTGCGCCAGCATCTCGCGCACGACCAGCAGGTAGCCGCCAAAGGCATCCGGTGCGATCGCGGCCAGACGCTGGCCGCGCAGATCCTCGAAACCATGCAGGTCGCCACGATCGCTGCGAACGATGAGCGCGGAGCCGGTCGCCCTCTCCGGCGACAGGGCCTGTGGCGAATCGAGCGTGGCGATCCGGCTGAGGCCGAACTCGTACTCCATCGCCACGTAGTAGCCGGGATTGGTGATGACCAGATCGACACGCCGGTCGCGGATCGCGCTGCGCAGGCTGTCGGCGTCGAAATGCTCGAGATGGAAGCGGTAGCCCGGCAGGCGGGCGTTGAGGAAATGCGTGACCGGCGCCCAGTCGAGCGTCGCCGCCTGCTCGCCCTGGTAGGCGAAGACGCCGATGGCGATGTCACGGACCCCGCCATCGGCGCCGGCCTGCGCCGGCCCGGCCAGCAGCCCGAAGCACAGGGGCAGCAGGCAGTGCCGGACGGCCGCGCGCAAACGTCCCACGCCCCTGCCAGCGGTGCTTACAGGCCTTCCATGCGCAGCTTGGTCACCTTGCCATCGACTACCGCGAGGGCCTCGATCTTGGCGATCGCGGCGTTGGCATTGCGCTCGACGGTACGGTGCGTAAGCATGATGATGTCGGTCTGCGATTCGCCTTCGGCGGCTTCCTTCTGGATCAGGGCCTCGATCGAGATGCCGCTGTCGGCCAGGATGCGCGTGATGTCGGCCAGCACGCCAGGCCTGTCCTCGACACGCATGCGCAGGTAGTAGGAGGTGATGACGTCCTCGATCGGCAGCACCGGCACGTCGCGCACCTGGCCCGGCTGGAAGGCCAGATGCGGCACGCGGTGCTCGGGGTCGGAGGTATGCAGGCGGGTGACGTCGACCAGGTCGGCGATGACGGCCGAGGCGGTTGGCTCGGCGCCCGCGCCCTTGCCGTAGTACAGCGTGGCGCCGACCGCGTCGCCCTGCACCAGCACCGCGTTCATCGCGCCTTCGACATTGGCGATCAGGCGCTTGGCGGGAATCAGCGTGGGATGCACGCGCAGCTCCACGCCCTGCTCGCGGCGGCGGGCGATACCCAGCAGCTTGATGCGGTAGCCGAGCTGTTCGGCATAGGTGATGTCGACCGAATCCAGCCGGGTGATGCCCTCGACGTAGGCCTTGTCGAACTGCATCGGGATGCCGAAGGCGATCGCGCTCATGATGGTCGCCTTGTGCGCGGCATCCACGCCCTCGATGTCGAAGGTCGGGTCGGCCTCGGCATAGCCCAGCGCCTGCGCTTCCTTGAGCACTTCGGCGAAAGGCAGGCCCTTGTCGCGCATTTCGGACAGGATGAAATTGGTGGTGCCGTTGATGATGCCGGCCAGCCATTCGATGCGGTTGGCGGTGAGGCCTTCGCGCAGCGCCTTGATGATGGGAATGCCGCCGGCCACCGCGGCCTCGAAGGCCACCATGACGCCCCTCGATTGCGCGGCGGCGAAGATCTCGTTGCCATGCACGGCCAGCAGCGCCTTGTTGGCGGTGACGACGTGCTTGCCGTTCTCGATCGCCTTCAGCACCAGCTCCTTGGCCACGCCGTAGCCGCCGATCAGCTCGACGACGATGTCGATCTCGGGGTCGGCGACCACCGCGAAGGCGTCGTCGGTCACCCTGGCTTCGCCGCCGGTGACCTTGCGTGCGAGTTCCAGGTTCTTGTCGGCCACGGCGGTGATGCAAATCGGACGGCCGGCGCGGCGGGTGATTTCCTCGGCGTTGCGCTTCAGAACGGTGAAGGTGCCGCCGCCGACGGTACCGATGCCCAGCAGGCCAACATTGATCGGTTTCATGCAGTGTGTTCCGTGGTGTGTGAAGTGTGTCGGATGAATGGCCGGCGCAATGCGCCGCCCGGCATCAGGTGCCGTGGCGCTTGCGGTAGTTCTCGAGGAAGCGGGCCAGGCGGCCGACGGCCTCGCGCAGGTCGTCCTCGTGCGGCAGGAAGACGATGCGGAAATGATGGTTGTCCGGGTAATTGAAGCCCGAGCCCTGCACCAGCATCACGCGCGTGGCGCGCAGCACTTCCATGAAGAACTGGCGGTCGTCCTCGATCGGGTAGACCTTCGGGTCCAGGCGCGGAAACATGTACAGCGCCGCCTGCGGCTTGACGCAGGTGACCCCGGGAATCGCGGTGATCAGTTCATAGGCCAGGTCGCGCTGGCGGCACAGCCGCCCGCCCGGCCGGACCAGGTCGTTGATGCTCTGATAGCCGCCCAGCGCGGTCTGGATGGCCCACTGGCCCGGCACGTTGGAGCCGAGCTTGAGGTTGGCCAGCATGTTCAGGCCTTCGATGTAGTCCTTGGCATCGTCCTTCGGCCCCGAAATCACCATCCAGCCCGCGCGGTAGCCGCAGGAACGATAAGCCTTGGAAAGCGAATTGAAGGTGAGCGTCAGCACGTCGGTGGACAGGCTGGCCATCGACGTGAACTTGACGCCGTCGTACAGCACCTTGTCGTAGACCTCATCGACCATCAGCACCAGGCCGTGCTCGCGCGCAATCTGGACGATGCCTTGCAGCACGTCGTCGGGATAGATCACGCCGGTGGGATTGTTGGGGTTGATGACCACGATGCCGCGCGTGCGCGGCGTGATGCGTGCGCGCATGTCGTCGAGGTCGGGCAGCCAGCCCTTGTCCTCGTCGCAGCGGTAATGCACCGGCGTGCCGCCGGCGAGGCTCGCCGACGCGGTCCACAGCGGGTAGTCCGGCGTCGGCACCAGCAGTTCGTCGCCATCGTTGAGCAGCGCGTTGGTCGCCATCACGATCAGTTCGCTGGCGCCGTTGCCCAGGTAGATGTCGTCGAGCGTCACGCCCTCGATGCCCAGTTGCTGGGTGTAGTGCATCACCGCCTTGCGCGCGGCGAAGATGCCTTTGCTGTCGGAATAGCCCGCGGAATCGGGCAGGTTGCGGATCATGTCCTGCTGGATTTCCTCGGGCGCATCGAAGCCGAACGGCGCCATGTTGCCGATGTTGAGCTTGATGATCTTCTGGCCCTCGTCCTCCATCTGCTTGGCGGCGTCCACGATGGGGCCGCGCACGTCGTACAGGACGTTGTTGAGCTTGGCCGACTTGCGGATCGGACGCGCCGCGGCTGCGCCCGCCTCGGCCTTGGCCGTCGGTTCCGGGGTCAGCGTTGCGAGTTCGAGTGTCTTCACCGCTTTCATGATGGCCTTTCCTGCAGGATGGGAACGGATGGCAAGGACGTGTCCCGGGGGCTTACCCCTTGCCGCAAAAGATTGTTATCTTAGCCGCGCTGCCGCACTGCGGCAATTTCCCGGCATGCACAAGACGACCCGCGATGAAGCTCTACCAGGACAGCAACGACAACCTCAACGTCGTCACCGGCTACGGCGACGACCATGTGATGGTCAACAAGGTGCGCCATGACGGCAACCTGATCGTGACCGCCGACGGCATCCACACCGGCTGGGCGCCCGCCGCCCGTGGCGACCTGGCCGCGCTGACGGCCAACGACCTCGCCGCGCTCGCCGGGCTGCGCCCCGAAATCGTCATCATCGGCACCGGCCGGCGCCAGCGCTTTCCGGCCCCTGCCCTGCTGCGCCCGCTGATCGAGGCACGCATCGGCTTCGAGTTCATGGACCTGCCGGCGGCCTGCCGTACCTACAACATCCTGGTGGGCGAAGGCCGTGCGGTCGCGGTGGCGCTGCTGTTCGAAGCCGCCGGCTGACACGCCCCCGCTCTGCCGCTTCGCCGCGCGGCCTTCCGCCGGAGTTGCCAGCGCGTCGTTCGCCACGGATAATTGAGATTGATTCCCATTTGATCCAGACGAACATTTTCCCCCGAGCTGCCCGTGAATACTTCGGAGTACGCCTCCCCGCCCTCCGTCGAGCATCTGTATCTCGACCACCACGGCTGGCTGCAAGGATGGCTGCGCAGGCGGCTGGGCAACGCGTCCGATGCGGCCGACCTGGCGCATGACGTCTTCCTGCGCCTGCTTGCCGCCCCCAAGCGCTTCGATAGCCCGCCAGAAGCGCGCGGCTACCTGCGCACCATGGCCAACGGCCTGTGCATCGACTTGTGGCGCCGCCGCGAAGTCGAGCAAGCCTGGCTGGACGCCCTGGCGAGCCGGCCCGAAGCGCTCGAACCCTCGCCCGAACACCGCAGCATCATCGTCGAAACGCTGCTGGAAATCGGCGACATGCTCGGCCGCCTGCCGCAAAAAGCAGCCAGCGCCTTCGTCATGGCGCAGCTCGACGGCATGCCGTATCGCGAAATTGCCGCCCGCCTCGGCGTCTCCGACCGCATGGTCAAGAAGTACATTGCCCAAGCCATGCTGCAGTGCGCGCTGATCGAAGCCGGGCTCGAAGCCTGACGATGGCCGCGACCGACGGGGCCATGCCACCGGCCGGCGGCACCGGCGACGAAGCCGTCAAACCGGGGCGCAGAAGCCTCGAAGAAGCCGCCAGCTGGTATGCCGCGCTGTGCAGCGAAGACGTCACCGGCGCCGAGCGCCAGGCCTGGCGGGATTGGCTGGCACGCTCGCCCGAACACGCCAGCGCCTGGGAGCACGTCGAGGCGGTCAGCCGCCGCTTCGCTCCTTTGCACGGCACGGACCCCGATGCCGCCGTCGCCGGTGTCGCGGCGGCCCGGCGCGGACCGGTTAGCCGGCGCCGGATGCTCAGTGGCATGGCCGGCCTGTTCGGACTCGGGCTGGCGGGCTGGCTCGGCTGGCGGCATACCGCCCTGCCGGAAGTCCTCATGGCCTGGAGCGCCGACTACCGCACCGGCATCGGCGAACAACGCGAGATCACGCTCGCCGACGGCACCCAGGTGTGGCTCAACACCGATAGCGCCCTGAGCGTCGAATATCGGGCGGGCGTACGCCTGCTCAGGCTTGCGGCGGGTGAAATCCTGGTCCACACCGCCAGCGACCCCGGCGGCCGGCCGTTCTACGTAGCAACGCGCTACGGCCGCATGCAGGCGCTCGGCACGCGATTCGCCGTCAATCACGACCAACACCGCACGCGCCTCGACGTGTTCGAAAGCGCCGTCGAGATCCGCAATGCGGCCGGTGCCCTGCAACGCGTCGAAGCCGGACAGCGGGCGGACTTCACCGCCGACGGCGTGTCCCCCCTCCAGGCCGCCGAGCGGGCGCGCGAAGCCTGGCATCGCGGCGTGGTCGTGGCCGACGACATCCCGCTCCAGCAACTCATCGAAGAACTCGCCCGCTACCAGCCCGGCCACATCGGCGTGGCGCCAGAAGTCGCGGAACTCAGCGTCATGGGCGTATATCCGGCCGGGGACATCGATCACGCACTCGCCATGCTGGAGAACACCCTGCCGATTCGCATCGAGCGCCCCCTGCCCTGGTGGATCAGCATCGAAGCGAAATAGGCATTCGTACTGGAATTCGGCAAGCGCTGCGGGGACGGCCGAGTGCTCGCCAGGCATGGGCGCCATTGCCCGCGCCATGAAAATTTCTCGGGACCGGGTTCCCTTTTTTGCCCCTCATCCGATTTACCAGGTGAGAGACAGGCCGATCAGGCATCGACAGCCACCCAACGGCGCGTGCGAGCCGGCCCGGACAGCCAGAGCCCACGCCCCCCGTTTGCCACGTGCAACAGGCAGCCAGCGCGACGCCCTGAACGGCCCTCTCACCGACCAAACAATCAATTGAGGGAAACCGTCCCATGTCCAGTCGTCGCGCCATGCCGGCAGCCAGAGCCGGCCGCCACTCCGCTTCCGCCGCTCCGCACGCTCCATCGGCGAGCCTGGCCGCATCCGGGCCCGCCCTGCGGCCGCTCGCCCTTGCACTGCACCTCGCCCTGGCCGGCAGTCTGGCTACCGCCGCAGGCTGGCCTGCGGAAGCCGGGGCGCAGCAACCCGCGGCGCGAACCGTAGTCCCGGCCAAAGCCTACGACATCCCTGCCGGACCACTGGCCGGCGCGCTGAACCGGTTTGCAGAAGAAAGTGGCGTACTGCTGACTGCTCAGGGCACCGCAACGCAAGGCAAGCGCAGCCCAGGTCTGAAAGGCAGCTACACGGTGCAAGGTGGCTTCGCCGCGCTGCTCGCCGGCAGTGGGCTGCAAGCTTTCCGGCAGGACGACGGCAGCTACGGCCTGCGGCCGGTGCCGGTGGACAAGCGCGGCGAAACCACGCTCGCCCCGGTCACCGTCACCGACCGTGCCGGCCTCGGCAGCCTCACCGAAGGCACCGGCGCCTACACCACCGGCAGCACCAGCGCGGCGACCGGGATGAATCTGAAACTGCGCGAGACGCCGCAGTCGGTTTCGGTCATCACCCGCCAGCGCATCGAGGACCAGAATCTGGCTTCGATGGACGACATCATGCAGCAGACAGTGGGCGTCTCAACCGTCCAGACCGGCATGGCCAACGGCACCTATATCCGGGGCTATCAGGTCTCGAACTTCCAGGTCGATGGCGTTTCGACGACCTTTCAAAGCTTTGGCACGCAATCCAACATGGGTTTCGGCTCGATGGACAGCGCGGTTTACGATTCGGTCGCCGTCGTGCGCGGCGCGGCCGGTCTGCTAACCGGCGCTGGCGACCCTTCCGGCAGTGTCAGCCTGATCCGCAAGCGCCCCACGCGCGCGTTCCAGGCCTCGGTCGAAGGCAGCGCGGGCCGTTGGGATCAGTATCGGGCCGTCGGCGATGTGGGCGGCTCCCTGAATGCTGCCGGCACCCTGCGCGGCCGCTTTGTCGGCGCGTACAGCGAAGGAAAGTCCTGGATCGACAACTATCGCGGCGACAAGAACGTGGCCTATGGAATATTTGAAGCCGATCTAGGTGGGCGGACGCTCTTGAGCCTGACTCTGGAACGCGTACAGGAATCCACCAAGGGTGCAAGTGGGAACTATGGCAATGCCCTACCCGTGGTCTACAGTGATGGCTCGCTGACCCTTTTCGATCGCCATAGCAACAAATTACCCGCATGGGCAAGCTGGGACAGCGAGCGCAACACCGTAGCCTTGTCGCTGGAGCATGCCTTCAATGATGACTGGCGTGTCCAGCTGAATTACCGCCACGATGACATTGACGATTGGCACAAAACACTGGAAGCGTATGGAAGTTTCAACCAGAGCAATATCTTTCCCGCTCCTGACGGGTGGATCAACTATTTTGGCTACGAAGGCAAGACGGAAAGCTTCAGCGCAACGCTGAATGGTCGTTACGACCTGTTTGGCAGGCAGCATGAGTTGGTTGCCGGCTTCAACGGTTCTTCCAGCGAGCATCAAACCAAACAAAAGCAGGTGGCCGAATCGCCATGGGTTTTTGCCGGTCTGCCGATTATCGATGGTGTTGCTGTCTATCCGGAACCCGACTGGCACGATACGCCAACGACGAGGCGAAAACCGAGTGAAACCAAGCAATCCGGTTTTTATCTGGCAACTCGGTTCCATGCGACGGAGCGTCTTTCGGCCATCATCGGCGGACGCTGGAGCGATTGGGACTATGAAGATAAAAACCGCGACGAGCATCGCAAATTCAGCGGCGTATTCGTTCCCTACGCCGGTGTGATTTACGACCTGAGCGATCGGATTTCTGCCTACGCCAGCTATACCGAAATCTTCCAGCCGCAAAGCGCAAGAGACGTCAAGGGCAGCCTGCTCGATCCGGAAGAAGGCAAGAACCGCGAGATCGGCCTCAAAGGCGAGTGGTTTGGCGGTCGCCTGAATGCCAGCATCGCCGCTTTCGAAACGCGCAAGGACAATCTGGCCGTCTATGATTGGGGCACCACCAACCCGGTTACCGGTGATGTGGTCGCCCGTGCCGAGGACGGCACCAAAGGCCGTGGTTGGGAATTGGAGGTCTCTGGCGAACCCGCGCCGGGCTGGCAGTTGCAGGGTGGCTATACGCGCTTCGTCCTGCGCGATGGCAAGGATCAACGTATGAACACCGATACGCTACCCGAGCATCTGTTCAAGCTGTTCACCGCTTACACCCCCCAGAATCTGCCCAGGCTGACGCTGGGCGGCGGCATCAATTGGCAAAGCAAGGTATATCGCAGCACTGCCCAGGGCCGCTTGCGCGACATCTACACGCAAGAATCCTATGCCGTGGCCAATCTGATGGCGAGTTACCGCTTCGACGACCGGCTGAGCCTGAACGTGAACCTCAACAACGTCTTCGACAAGGAATACCGCACCCGTGTCCATCTGCACATGTATGGTCCGGAACGCAACCTGTCGGCTTCGTTGAAATACCAGTTCTGACCCGCTGACCGCAGTGTCCTCCCCGGCCTTTCCCCGCGCGCGGAAGAAAGGCCGGGAGGGGCTATGACGCTCGCCGTTGCAGAGCGCCCGCGGAAACACCGGCGGCCGCTTGTGGCCCGGCCCGAGCTAGCTGCCATGCCTGTCGATTCCTGTCATTTACCTTCTGGCGCAGCCCGCCCCGCTCGCCTGACGGAGTGCTCATGATTCACCGCTATCGCCGGTGGCTGCTTGCCGCCCTAGCCCTGGCCGTGCTGGCCGTCACCCTGTGGGGGTTCTTCTGGCGCACCGAGGACGTGATCGAGACCGAACCGCTGCGCCGCGGCCGCATCGAGCACGCCGTGGGCGCGCTGGGCGTGCTCCAGCCACAGCGCTACGTCGATGTCGGCGCCCAGGTCTCGGGCCAGATCCGGCGCATCGCCGTGCAGGCCGGCGACGTGGTCGCGCAGGGCGACCTGCTGCTCGAGATCGACCCTTCGGTGCAGCAGGCCACGGTGCAGGCCGACCGCGCCGCGCTGGACAGCCTGCGCGCCCAGCTGGCCGAGCAGCAGGCCCAGCACGACCTGGCCCGGCTCCAGGCGCAGCGCCAGCTGCGCCTGATCGCACAGGACTCCACCCGCCAGGAGGACGTGGAAACGGCCCAGGCCGAACTGCGCATGGCCGCGGCACGGCTGCTGAGCCTGAAGGCGCGGATCGACGGCGCCCGCTCGACCCTGCAGGGCAACGAAGCACTGCTGGGCTACACCCGCCTCTACGCGCCGATGGCCGGCACCGTGGTGACGCTGGACGCGCGCGAAGGGCAGACGCTCAACGCCACCTACCAGACACCGAAGGTGCTGCGCATCGCCGACCTGTCGGCGATGACGGTGCGGACCGAAGTCTCGGAAGCCGACGTCGGCAAGCTGCGCCCGGGCATGCCGGCCTGGTTCTCCACCCTGGGCCTGGTCGATGGCGCGGGCCGGCCGCGGCGCTGGGCGGGGACGCTGGCGCAGGTGC
This sequence comes from Thauera linaloolentis 47Lol = DSM 12138, assembly GCF_000310205.1. Taxonomy (GTDB): domain Bacteria; phylum Pseudomonadota; class Gammaproteobacteria; order Burkholderiales; family Rhodocyclaceae; genus Thauera; species Thauera linaloolentis. The sequence goes on from NZ_AMXE01000022.1 coordinate 47,134, forward strand.
TGCCGGCGCCGGCGGGCCGTGCCGAGGGCGAGGACGCCCCGGCCAACGCCAGCCGAGTCGTCAGCTACACGGCGCTGTTCGACGTGGACAACGCCGACGGCGCCCTGCTGCCGCAGATGAGCGCGCGGGTGTTCTTCGTCGCGGCGGCGGCCGACGACGTGCTGGCGGTGCCGCTGGGCCTGCTCGAAGCAGTGGAGGGGGCGCCGGAACGGTTCACGGTGCGGGTGCGGACCGCGGGCGGGGTCCAGACGCGGACGGTACGCCTCGGCGTGCGCGACCGGCTGCACGGGGAGGTGCTCGAGGGCCTGGCCGAGGGGGAGTTGCTGGTGACCGGCATCACCCGGGTGAGCGGGGCGCGGAGGCTGCGCTGGTGAGCGGGGCGCTGATCGAGCTGAGCGAGCTGCGCAAATCCTACGGCGGCGGGGAAGGCGAGCCGGCGGTGGAGGTGCTGCAGGGGATTTCGCTGTCGATCCGGGCCGGCGAATTCGTCGCCATCGTCGGCGCCTCGGGCTCGGGCAAATCGACGCTGATGCACCTCCTGGGCTGCCTGGACCGGCCCAGCGCGGGACGCTACCGATTCGCCGGCCGCGATGTCGCCGCCCTCGGCGCCGACGAACTGGCGGCGCTGCGCCGGGAAGCCTTCGGCTTCGTCTTCCAGGGCTATCACCTGATCCCCACCCTCGATGCCGCGCACAACGTGCAACTGCCCGCCGTCCACGCCGGTGTGCCCGCGCCCGAGCGGGCGGCGCGGGCGCGGGCACTGCTCGAGCGCCTCGGCCTGGGCAATCGCGCCGGGCACTGGCCGCGCCAGCTGTCCGGC